>CBDUXU010000039.1:0-17004 GCA_965371285.1 uncultured bacterium
CCCCTCTTAAAGTATCATAAAAGTGTGAGTTTAGTGGCATTATTGGATGTTATGTTACATTAGTCATTTATAAGGTGACGAAATGACACGACGACAAAATAAAGCAGGGGGCTATTTGCTGGTATGGACATTTTAAAAAAGATTCTGGAAAATTCAAGGTATGCAGTAATTCTTGCTGTTTTTTCAACTCTCATACTGTCTTTGGCAATGTTTGTATGGAATTCTATTTTAACTGCCAAAACTATCTACGGAATGTTTGCACACCTGGGGTCTGTTAAGGCAGGGGCTGAAATTGCTCATATGGTTGCCATACTTGACTCGTTTCTTCTTGCTGTAATACTTTATATATTTGCAGTGGCGCTTTACGAGCTTTTTATTGGAAAACTGGACTTGCCCAAGTGGCTTAATATAAAAGACCTGGATGATTTAAAGAAGAAACTCTCCAGTGTTATTGCCCTAATGTTAAGTGTTACATTCCTCGAACATGTTGTTGATTGGAAGGACCCTCAGGGAACTATGTATTTTGCAATCTCAATTGCCCTGATTATTGGGGTCTTGGTTCTTTATATGTGGGCTAAACCTTCCAGCAGTAAATAGAAAGCCTGTCAACAATACCATTGTTTAAAAATCCATAAAAAAATAATAAGTTAAAAAATTAATATAATAGACTGTGAGGCAATTTTGAACATAAAGAAACAATTAGTAAGAGGCTTATTCTTGGGAATGTTTATTTGTTTTTTAGCAGACCCTTCCGAGGCCTCTAATATAAAACTCACCGAGGTTGATGTAAGTTTTAATATTCCGGGCGGTAAGATTATGGGGACTTCTACTATTACGGTAGCTGAGCCGGCAGGGCTTGAGATTTTTACAGGCAACCTTATTATTAAAGAAGTTGAGGCCGATGGCAAAGTTGTGAAACTCAGGGTTAACGGCGATAACTCTTCTCTTATAGTTAAGGTAGATTCGAGGGTTAAGATAACCTTTGAGGGTAACTTTCCTGACATGAAGTTTGCAGGAGGGGTTTTGCCTGACGGGGTTATTAAAAAAGAGGGAATATTTCTTACCGGCAGGTGGTATCCTTCGACAGATTTTTTAACTATACACAAACTGACTGCAAGAGTGCCAAAAAACTTTGTTGCCATATCGGAGGCAGATAAGGTAAATGGCCAGGCAACCAAGACAGGCAAGGTCTATGAATTCGATTTTCCCCATCAAGTAAGAAGTATTAACTTTGCTGCTGCAGAGTACACAGTAGTGAGGGATAAGTATAAAAATATAGAAGTGGCTGGGTATTTTCTTCCCGGCGATGTATCTCTCGCTAAAAATTATATTAAACAAACAAAAAAATATTTAAAAGAATATGAAGAACTCCTTGGCGAGTACCCTTATAAAAGATTTTCTGTAGTAGAAAATTTCCTTCCAACAGGCTATTCAATGCCGACATTCACTTTATTGGGGAAAAGTGTCATACGGCTTCCTTTTATAGCTTATACTTCTTTAGGCCACGAGATTGCCCATCAATGGATAGGGAATTCAGTTTATGCAGATTATAAAGAAGGCAACTGGCTTGAAGGGCTTACGACTTTTCTCTCTGACTATAGGTTTGAGAAAGAAAAAGGCCACAGCCTGGATTACAGGAAAAAAGCCATAATAGATTATAAAAGTTATGTCAATAAAACTAACGAGACGACCGTTAGGGATTTTAAGGGTAGAGATGGCAGCGCCACTCAGGCCATTGGTTATGGAAAGGTGATGTTTATCTTCCACATGTTAGTGGGCGAGATGGGAGAGGAAGAATTTTTCAAAGCTCTCCGTGAAATAATCAGCGAGAGTAAATTTAGGGAAGTTTCATGGTCAGGCCTTGCTGCTTTATTTGACTCCAAAACAGAAGCAGACTTAAGACCATTTTTTGACCAGTGGACTAACCGTAAGGGGCTTGCTTATTTCAGTTTGGCTAACCAGAATGTCATGTATGGAGACGGCAAGCCTGAACTCTCTTTTGACTTGGTGCAGGTAGGGACTCCTTACAAGCTGAAAGTGCCTGTGGAGATTGTTACAGAGAAAGGTATAGTTAAAAAAGTTTTAGACTTAGAAGGCCAGAGGAAGAAATTCAGTTTTGTTTTGGATTCTACCCCCATAAAAATCCTTGTTGATAAGGATTATGATATTTTCAGGAATGTTACCGTCAATGAGATGCCGGTTACCGTATCTAGGCTGCTGGGGGATAGTAATAAAATTATAGTAGTCCCTCCCGGCGGAGAGAAGTTTTATAAAAGCCTTATAGACCTTTTTGAATCCAGAGGTTTTTTCAAGATGGAAGAAAAAGATGTTAAAGATGTTGACCTTAGAGGTAACTCTTTTATTCTCCTAGGCACTAAAGGGAGGATTATCAAAAGGCTCTTCGGTGAATATAAGGAAGACGAGGACAGCAGGTTCACTCTTGAAGTTATGGAAAATCCGCTAAATAGTTATAAGGTAATGGCAGTTATTTACGGAGGCTCGGTAGATGAATTTAAAGCTTCCGGCAGGAAGGTTTTTAGGTACGGTAAGTACGCAAAGTTAAGTTTTAAAGAAGGCAGGTTGGAGTATAAAAAGTTTGATAAGTCTGCCAGGGGCATAGAAGCAGTAGTGACTGAGAAGCTTTTCGGTTTAGGTGGGAGTGGTAAGATTAGTTTTGATGAAATAATAAATAAAGTTAAAAGTAAAAAAGTTGTTTATGTAGGGGAGATGCACGATAAATTCTCTGACCACAGGCTTCAGCTTGATGTAATTAGAAAGTTAAATGAGAAGGGTGTTAAAGTCGCAATTGGCATGGAGATGTTCCAGGCTCCTTCCCAGGAATCGCTGGATAAATATATAAATAATAAAATCGGTGAAAAAGAGTTTTTAAGGCAGAGTGAATTTTTCACTCGCTGGAATATGGATTACATACTTTATAGCGAAATTATAAACTATGCAAAAGAGCACAGAATACCTATAGTGGCCCTAAATATAGATACAGATATTTTTAAAAAGGTCGGCCGGACAGGGCTGGACAGCTTAACTGACCAGGAGAGGCTCTCTGTGCCGGAAGATATGAACATGGCAGATTGGGAATATAAGGATAGGCTCAAAAGCGTCTTTAACGCCCACGGAACATTCAACGGCGCCGGCTTTGAGAGGTTTTACCAGTCGCAGGTTCTTTGGGACGAGGTCATGGCTCATAGCGTTTATGATTACTTAAAAAAGAATACTGGCCGCACCATGGTTGTTGTAGCCGGGGCAGGCCACATAAATTACGGGTCAGGTATAATGAAGAGGGTAGAGAGGCTTGGGGTGCTTGAAGGAGTAAGTATAGTTTCTACCTCAAGCGGCACGGCGAATATACTGGATAAAAATTATAGCGATTTTGTTGTCTTCACCCGCCCCATACCTGTGCCGACTACTCCCAAGCTGGGG
Source organism: uncultured bacterium (assembly GCA_965371285.1). Lineage (GTDB taxonomy): Bacteria > Desulfobacterota > GWC2-55-46 > GWC2-55-46 > DRQE01 > CBDUXU01. The sequence goes on from CBDUXU010000039.1 coordinate 3,439, forward strand.
GTCTATATAGCTGAGGATAAGAGAGGGGTTTTAGTCTCCGCTTTTGTCAAGGGAGGGGCGGCAAAAAAGGCAGGAGTTAAAAAAGATGATATAATAGTTTCTATAGATGATGATATAATAACTACTATTGCTGATTTGAAAATTTCTCTGCATTTTAAGAAAAAAGGCGACAAGGTTCAAGTGACTGTTATAAGGAAAAAGTTTTTTGGTGAAAAAGAAGTGGCCATTGAAGTGAAATTATAAGGACGATGGGTGAAGTTTTATTGTTAATGATTGAGCCGGGGTAAGGGGTAAGCATAATATGTTTACAAGCAAGAAAAAACTTCAAAGAGTAGTTGAGCTGGGAGCAGAGCTCACAAAGATTCAGGATTTAGACATACTTTTAAGCAAGGTCTTGAGTATGTCTATGGAACTTGTAGATGCCGATGCAGGTTCTATTTATACGGTAGAGGACGGGTACCTGCAGTTTTGTAATACAAAAAATAATACTATTGAAGGGTCGCTTCCCCCTGGCAAAAAACTTGTTTATTCCACTTTTAAATTACCTATAGACAGTAACTCCATCGCCGGTTTTGTTGCGCTTAATGGAGAGACTATTAATATTAAAGATGTTTATAATCTTTCCAGGTCAGCTCCTTATAAATTCGACAGAGAGTACGACAAACTTACCAACTATAAAACAAAGTCCATGCTTGCAATACCTCTTACTACATACTCAGGCGAATCGGTGGGGGTTTTGCAGCTGATTAATGCCATGGATTCTTCAGGCAACATTTCAAAGTTCTCTAAAAGTGATGAACCTCTAATTGGAAACTTTGCTTTAAACGCCGCTGCAGCCATTGACAGGACCCAGCTTACCAGGGCTATTATTATGAGGATGATAAAGATGGCTGAGTTCAGGGACCCAAAAGAGACTGGACCTCATGTTAACAGGGTTGGTGCATTTACCGTTGAGCTTTATGAACATTGGGCAAATAAAAAAGGAATAAGCGCCGAGGAAATTGACAAAACCAAAGACACTTTAAGGCTTGCCGCCATGCTCCATGATGTAGGCAAGGTTGCCATATCAGATAATATTTTAAAAAAACCCGGCCGGTTAGATGACAGTGAGAGAAAGGTAATGCAGACCCATGCTAGCATGGGGGCAAGCCTTTTTGATGATAAGTATTCGGATATAGATGAATCTGCCTACCAGATATCCCTTAACCACCATGAGTGGTGGGACGGCAGTGGTTATCCCGGAGTAAATGGCAAGGGAAAAAAGGGAGAGGAGATACATCCCTATGGACGTCTTGTTTCGATTACAGATGTTTATGATGCACTCTGCTCTAAAAGGTCTTATAAGGAGTCCTGGGAAGAATCAGATGTTATTGCGGAGCTCAAGAGATGTTCAGGTACTCAGTTCGACCCGGAGATGATAGATTCCTTCGTAGAGATATTGGATATAATACATTCTATTAGGGAGAGGTATCCAGATTAAAATTTTATGAAATACATAAGCCGGTAAAATTAATATTGGTAAGTGCACAATTTATTTGAATTAAATCTTATTTTGTAATAACTTTATAAGTAGAGAAATTTTGGGGACAGGTAGGTTGAGATAAAAATTTATGTCAGAGAAAAGAATAAGTCCAAGGGTTAACATAAGAAGTACTATCTTTTACGGTACTTCAAAGGAGACGCCTCATACTGCATTTATGGTAGATATGAGTGACACAGGTATATGTATAAAGACAAATAATGTGTTCAGGCCGGGGACTAAAGTGTTTATGAAGGTTGCTACAAAGCAGAAAGAATACCAGGCAGAGGGTGTTGTCGCCTGGGCAAAGAGGGTTCCACCAAGGCTTGCAACACTTGTTAAAAATGGCATGGGTATAAGGTTTACTACAATTGACAGGGACCTTATACAGCTCTATAGAGACAGGGTTGATTATATTTCTTAAGATGTGGATTTTATGGAAGGAAGGCAATAATGGTACATAACTTAGGTAAAACTGACAGGACAGTTAGAGCCATCATTGGCCCCCTGCTTTTGGCTTATGGAATTTATGATAATAATTGGTTAGCCTCTATAGGTATCTGGCTTATTATGACGGTTTTTTCCAAGTGGTGTCCTGTTTACAGTGTCTTTGGTATTTTTACTTCACCGGAGGAAAGGGCAGCAAAAGTCAAGAGTGCTGCTGAGTCAGATAATCGGGAGTAGTTTTTTATTGTAACTAGATTTCTATTACCATAGGCAGGAGTACCGGTTTTCTGTCTATCTTTTTATTAAAGAACCTTCTAAGGGCTAATCTTATTTCTTCTTTTATTTGAATCATATCCGCTTTGGTTTCCTGCGGCAGCTCCTCTAAAATTCCTATTAAATTTTCTTTTGCTTCCATCATAATATCGCTTTCTTCTTCGCCCAGGGTGAGACCCTTGGATATAAGTTCAGGGCCATAGACAATATCACCGCGGCTCTGGTTAAAGGCTATTACTGCTACTATCATGCCGTATTTACCAAGTTTTTTCCTGTCTCTTAAGACTGTTTTACTTACATCTCCCACTATGCCCCCGTCAACAAATACCTTTCCCGATTCCACCTCGCCTGTAATCTCTCACCCTTCTTTGCTAAGCTCACAGACAGTTCCGTTTTCTATTATTTTTATCTTCTCTTTATTAACTCCCATAGACTCTGCCAGTTCTGCATGTTTTGTAAGGTGGCGATATTCGCCATGGACAGGTATAAAACACTCTGGGCGGGTCATCTTAAGCATCTCTGTTAGATCCCCAGAGTTTGCGTGGCCGGAGGTATGAATGTCTGCCATTTTTTCAAATATTATATGGGCGCCTCTCCTGCAGATGTGGTTCATCATGTTGGATATAGCCTTCTCGTTTCCCGGTATAAACTTAGATGAGAGAAACACCGTATCTTCCTTAGTGATTTTAACCTGTTTGTGTTCTCCTATTGCCATTCTTGTCAGGGCGCTCATAGGTTCCCCCTGGGTGCCGGTGGTTATTATTACAACCTTATTCGGTTCTATGTCTGGCAGGTCGCTAAGGTCTGCCATAACCCCTGCGGGGATGTTCATATACCCAAGCTCCTCTGCAATAGAGGTATTTTTTATCATACTTCTTCCGCAAAGTATTACTCTCCTACCGCAGGTGACTGCGCTTTTTATTATCAGCTGCACCCTGTGTATGTTAGACGAGAAGGTAGCAATTATAATTCTGCCGCTGGTTTTTTTGAATAGAGCTTCTATGTTTTCTCCTATGACAGTTTCAGAGAGTGTGTCGGTTTCTTTTTCTATATTAGTAGAGTCAGAGAGGAGGAGCCTGACTCCCTTGTCTCCGTAAAACTCAAATCTTTCCCTGTCCAGTTTTAGCCCGTCTGCCGGAGTTTCGTCAAACCTAAAGTCTCCCGTATGTATGATGACCCCCTGGGGTGTGGTAATGGCAAGAGAAGACGCGTTTATTATGGAATGGCAAACATGAATGTATTCTACAGAGAAGGGGGCTACATCAAAAATCTCTCTCTCAGTAACTGTATTTATAGTAATTTTATTTTTAAGATCATATTCATCAAGCTTGGCTTTAATAAGCCCAACAGTGAACTTAGTTGCATATATAGGAACATTTAATTCGTCGATTACAAATGGTATTGCACCGATATGGTCTTCATGTCCGTGGGTTATTAAGAGGGCTTTTACTTTTTCTTTGTTTTCTTTTAGGTATGTTATGTCGGGGATAACCTGGTCAACGCCAAGCATCATTGGGTCGGGGAACATTATGCCCGAGTCAACCACTACAATAGAATCTCCGCATTCGATTGCCATCATGTTCATGCCTATTTCACCGAGGCCGCCCAGCGGTATAATTTTTACATTGTCTTTAGACATTAGTTTCTTTTAAACCTTCTTTTATGGCTTCTTCTGTTAGAGTAATAAGTTCTTTGTGGTTTTTACCAACTGTCTCTATAGGTTTTCCAATATGCACCGTAGCATGTGCCGGGTGAATTAGGTAAGTCCCTTTCACCGCAATGCCTCTTGTGCCTTCAATGGACACTGGTACTATTGGCACTTCACTCTTTTCCGCTAGAGCAAAGCCGCCTCTTTTGAAGGCCAAGAGGGGCTTATCGGTCATGTTTCTCACACCTTCCGGGAATATTAATACAGAACTGCCGTCATGTATTTTTTTTGCTGCTAAATTTATGCTTTCCAGGGCTTTTTTTGCGTTGCTTCTGTCTATAGGAATATAACCTGCCATGGTCATGCTCCATCCTATCACCGGCAGGCTAAACAAACTCTTTTTAGCTACCCACCTGAACTGGTCAGGCAGGCATCCCTGTAAGGCAAGAATATCAAAACTGCCTATGTGGTTTGCCATATATATTTTGGGACCCTCCGGTATGTTTTCAGTACCTGTTACTGTTACTTTAATTCCCCCCAAAAAGAGACCGGTCCTCATCCAGTGACGGCCTATGAAGTGTATGCCGCTTCCACTACGGTCGAATATGAAGCATAGTATTACGAAGGGGAATATAAGCAGGGTGAAAGGTATTCCGCTTAGCCAGACTAAAAGAGTTCTTATAACCATTGGAAAATTCTACTCTTTTAACAGAGTTAAGTCAAATTCTTTACTGTCATTAGATGGAGAGCTTTATGGCGATGACAAAGTGCTTGACTTAAAAAATTGGGAGTACAATAATGAACGAAATTAATGGAAACTCTTTTAAGGGAGGCTTGAATGGCAAGTGTAAATAAGGTAATTTTGGTTGGAAATCTGGGCGGAGACCCTGAGGTTCGCTACACACCTAGCGGCGCGGCGGTAGTTAATTTCTCGCTGGCTACGGCAGAGAATTGGAAAGACAAAGAGGGGAACAAACAAGAAAAAACCGAATGGCACAAAGTTGTAGCCTGGGGTAAGCTTGCAGAAATTTGCGGAGAATATTTGCATAAAGGCAAGCAGGTTTACATAGAGGGCCGCATACAAACAGAGCAGTGGGAAGACAAGGAAGGCAATAAAAGATATACTACAAAAATTATTGCCAACACCATGCAGATGTTAGGTAGTAAAGGTGACAGACCTGCTAATATGGACTCAGGAGGGGGCAGCGTAGCTGCAGATACAAAAGACGAATCACCTCCGCCGGATTTAGACGATATACCATTCTAACCAGGGGTGACTGTCTGCGACAGTTTCCTAAGGGGAGGTTGTGTTACTAACAGCTTTTTATTAAGATATAAACTATAAATCTTAAATGGTGCTTAAGACACAAGAAAGCCCCAAGACATATGTCTTGGGGCTTTTCTTTTGCATTCTTATAATCTAATTAAATATAACTTAGTACCCTGAGAAAAGTGACGCAGTCACTACTTCCTCATAGCATTAATATCTATAAATGGCATTGCTCCACCACCTGTAACTTGTGGTAGTTTGCCATCCCATTTTTCAATTGCACGAAGCTGAAGAATGTTTTTAGTAATAGTTATGCTTTGTAGCTTTTGAGACTTTGCCTCTGCCTCAGCAGTTGCAACCTTCTGTTGTGCTTCAACTTGAATTCTTGCTAGGTCTTGCTTTGCTTTTAAGACTAACTGCTCAGCAGTTTGTTTGTCCTCAATGGCATCGTTAAAGCTCTTTGAGAATGTAAAGTCAATGATGTTTAGCTCATCAACGAGGATGTGAAACTGAGTCAACCTCTCTCTAAGGTTTTCTTTTATCATGTTTTTTACTTCTTCTCTTTTTGTAATTAGTTCTTCTGCTGTATATTTTGCAGTAGCAGATTTAACAGACTCCTGAACGGCAGGGTCTATAACTCTGTCTTTAAAATAAACACCGATTTTTTGGTAAACTACATTAACCTTGCCTGGATCGATATGATAGTTAACGGCAATGGTAGATGATACGGTCTGCAAATCTTTACTAGATGCAGTTGAATCAGTTTGTGCTTTTTGAACCCTTACATCAACTGGAATAATATATTCTACAAAAGGGATTTTAAATTGAAGTCCTTCATCAAGTATTCTGTCTTGTATTCCTCCAAATCTGCTAAATACAACTCCTTTTTCTCCAGGGCCTACTGTTTCAAATGAAGATGTTATTAGTACAATTGCAAACAGTCCTAATATTACAGATATAATAAAACCTGGACCTTTCTGAAAAAATGGTTGTTTCGAAAAATCATAAACATTACTCATTAGTGCCTCCTTATTTTATGAAACTTAGAAGGATTTTGTACCATAGGATAGGCGAAATAGCAACGAATACCGCCCACTAGCCGTGGGGCAATTTCAGGTAAACCATGCCGCTTTCGAGCTTCTAATTAAGTTTTAAACTGCATGATGCCTCTGGAATTGGGTCCAGCAGTGACTGCTACGCATCACGCTGCCTTGCCACTAGACATTTACACTATCTTTCTGTAAAATATATCCTCTGTTATAGCTAGTTTTATTTAGAGTATTAATAGACAATAAATTACTTAAAATCTTAGTAAATAAGGGAGATTTTATTATGGATAAAGTTCAAGTTTTAGCCCCAGCAGGGAATCTGTCATCTTTGAGGGCAGCCGTTGATAATGGTGCCGATGAAGTTTATATAGGTTTTAACGACTCTACAAATGCAAGAAACTATGAAGGTCTTAACTTCACTGATGAAGATTTTGAAGATGGTATTAGTTATGCCCACAAAAAAGGCGTTAAGATTTTTGTGGCCATTAATACCAATCCTCAGGAGGACCACTTTGACCAGTGGAAGTCTGCCGTAGATAGGGCGCTTAAGATGAAGGCCGATGCCTTAATCGTAGCCGACATTGCTCTACTTAAATACACAAGAGACACATACCCAGATGCAGAAATACATCTTAGCGTACAGGCAAGCTCATCTAATTACGAAAGTGTAAACTTCTTTGCAAAGAAGTTTGGCGTAAAGAGAGTTGTCATGCCTCGCGTTATAACAGTTCATGATATAGAAAAAATCCACGAAAACAGCGATGTAGAAATCGAAGCCTTCGCACTTGGTGGTAACTGCATTAATATGGAAGGTCGCTGCGCATTGACTTCCTTTATTACAGGCTCTTCACCTAATACAGAAGGGGCATGCTCGCCGTCTAGGTTTGTAAATTTCGAGAACGACTCAGATGGAAATCTAACAATTTCTCTAAACGGAACAATACTTAACAAACTTCCTAAGGGAGAGCCAGCACCTTATCCAACAACATGTAAGGGCAGGTTCGTAATGCCAGACGGCACGGTGAGTTATGCTATGGAAGACCCGGAGAGTTTAAATGTTTTATCAATCCTACCTGACATGATAAAGGCAGGAGTAAAGTGCCTTAAGATAGAAGGACGGCAAAGAACAAAGACCTATGTTGCTTCTATGACAAGGGTACTTCGCAAAGCAGTAGATTCATATTATGAAAACCCCGATGCTTATGAAGTAAAACCAGAGTGGTTGGCAGACACGGTAGTTGCCTTTGAAGGAACTACAGTGACCTCAGGCTGCTACGTAGACCAATAACCAGCGTCCCGCTGGCCACCTGCGGTGGGGCAATTCCGGTGGCACCATTCCGGTGGCACCATGTTCTTGAGAGCATTGTGAAGTATTTGGGGAATTAGAAATGGGTGGAGCGTCACGCTCCTGACCCCGCAACACTCTGTGTTGGCACGCAGTTTCAGGTACATAATGCAGTTAACTGCATTATGAAGTATTTGAGATTTATCATTGTTTTTGTTTGTCATTCCGCACTTGATGCGGAATCCAGTAGTTTTTATAGTGTTTTAAAAATATAGTGAACACATGTGTTCTTTGTTACATATAGGAGTAGATTTAAATGGAAATAACACTTGGCCCGGTTTTATTTGACTGGAGCAAAGATGATTTTTATAGTTTTTACGATAGCGTTTGCGACATGCCGGTAGATAGAGTTTATATTGGCGAAGTCGTTTGCGTAAAGAAAAAAGGCATGGGTCTTAATGACATAGACAAAATTGCCGCGAAATTAGAAGACGCTGGCAAGAAGGTAGTCCTATCGACCCTTGGCATTATGTCTAACGAAAAGGAACTTGCCCTTGCAAGGGCCCTTGTCGGCAGGAACTATGCAGTAGAGGCAAATGATATGGGCGTCTTTAATATGATCGAGGACATGTCCGTAGGTACAATAGGCGAGGGTCTCGGCGGAGAAGGTAAAGACTTAACTGCCGGACCTCTTATTATAAATTATAATAAAGAGACAATAGATGTAATGCAGGACATGGGAGTTAGCAGGGTTGTCTTTCCAGTAGAGCTAGCAAAAGAATCTATTAGGCACAATATGGAATGTAAGTCTAATATGGATTTTGAAGTATTTGCACATGGTAAGGCCCCTCTGGCTTTTTCATGGAAGTGTTACACGCTTAAGTCTTACGGCCTTATTCGCGGCCAATGCGAGAATCAATGCGCCATGGACCCAGACGGAATGGAACTAAAGAGTCTTGACGGAGAGCCTACATTTACGATAAACGGAACTTCAATTTTAAGTGCCTATACATATAATTTGGTAGAGTATGTAGAAGACATTAAATCTTTGGGAATGACAGCAATTAGAATTTCTCCTCATTATAAACATACAGGGCAGATTGTAGATGTATATAAAAGAAGAATTGATGGTAAGATAAGCGGCGGGGAAGGTTTGGAAGAGCTAAAACCAACAAGCCCTCAGGGTTTTTGTAATGGTTATTATGCAGGCGGCGCCGGTAAGGACTATATTTCGTTGGAAGACTTTAAAGCTGACAATTTCACAAAGGGCGAGATTGAAAATAAAGAAATAATAGTTTAAGGAATTAATTACCTATTTATATAGAGGGGACATGATTATGAGTGATTTCATTGACAGGGCCATTTTAATAGCCACGGGGTTTGAAAAGAGGGCAAAAGATATAGTGGAAGACCTAGCAGAAGCGGGCAAGGAAGAGTCGCTGGGCACATCTGAGAAGATTCAAAACAAAGTAGTTGAAGAAAGCGTAAACGCACTAAGGCAAGTTGCAAAAGTCCTGGAAGAAGGCAAAGACAAAATAGAAGAAGAACTTGCCGGCCCTATGGAGAGTCTGATTGATAAGCTGGGTCTTGCCACAAAAGACGACTTAGACGAAGTACGAGAAATGGCTCGCATAGCGAGAGAAAAAGTAGATGAACTGGAAAAGAAAATCAAGGGCTAGCAATTTAGAGTTAACAGGGAAGAGTAAACATCAGCTATGGGAAAAATAGGCAGATTAAATAAAATTATAAGGGTGCTTGCCAAACACGGGTTTGGAGAGGTAGCGGGAAATATTAAAGTTTTTTCCGTTATACCTTTTTTTACTCTTGGCAAAAAACATCAAGACAAAAGTACCGGCACTAGAATCAGGTTAGTTCTCGAAGAACTTGGCCCTACATTTATAAAACTTGGTCAGGTGGCTTCCACCAGGGCTGATGTCTTTCCCAGTGATTGGATTGAAGAATTAAAAAAACTGCAAGACAATGTTCCTCCCGTGCCATTCTCTTATATAAAACTTTCCGTAGAGAGGTCACTTAAAAAACCACTCTTAGAGGTTTTTAAAACTTTTGAAGAAGTCCCGATTGCTTCGGCATCTATTGCGCAGGTGCACTTTGCCGAGCTTCCTAGCGGAGATAAAGTCGCAGTAAAAGTCAAGCGCCCTAACATTGAAGAAACAATTGAAGCCGACTTATCTGTAATGCTGCTTGTTGCCGAGCTTTTGGAAAAACATATCAAGCAGGCAAAAAGATATAGAGCCATAGATATAGTAGGGGAGTTTTCAAGAGTCATACACAGGGAACAAGACCTTAGCGTTGAGGGAGGAAACATCCACAGGTTCCGCCGTATTTTTAAAGATGAAACAAGACTTTATATTCCCGATGTTTATTGGGACTATACAACTCCCGATGTTCTTACTATGGAACGCATAAGCGGAGTTCCCATTGATGAGGTAGAGGCAATTGCAGCTATGGGGCTGGACATTAAAAAAATTGCCACCGATGGAATAGAAATCTTCTTCACGCAAGTTTTTGAATACGGAATCTTCCACGGAGACCTGCACCCGGGAAACATTTTTGTACGAGATGACGGGGTTATAATATACCTGGATTTTGGAATAGTGGGGAGGCTTGATAAAGAACTGCGCACATACCTGGCGTCAATGCTCTTTCACCTAATGCGCCAGGACTATCACAAGATGGCTCTCGTACATCGCGACATGGGGCTCATTGGCAGGGAAGTAGATATATACGAATTTGAAGAAGCACTTCGCGATATAAGCGAGCCTATCTTTGGAAGAAACTTAGAAGACATACGAATATCAATGCTTCTTATGGATTTAATAGAGACGGCAAAAAGATTCGACATGGTTTTGCAGCCAAACCTCCTCCTCCTGCAAAAATCTATGGTAATCATAGAAGGAGTGGGCCGTCAGCTATACCCCGATGTAAATCTGTGGGAAGTAGCCAAACCTCTAGTATTTAAGTGGATGGCAAGGGAAAAACTTTCTCCAAGTAAGATTTTTGAAAAAGGCAGCGAAATACCAAAAGAGATATTAACCACTATGGTAGAATTGCCAAGCCGTATTAATGCCTTAGTTAAAACAACCTTAAACGAGGACCTGAGAGTAGGGTTTGTGCACCACGGAATAGAGCCGGTAATAGAAGAGCTCAAAAACATTGGTAAAAACATAGGTACAGGTCTCATTATCGCAGCCCTAATCCTTGGCTCTGCCATTATATATGTGTTCTCTGCCCCTGATGTGTCAAGGTACATGGGGCTTCCTTACCTTACCATAACAGGAATCTTTGCAGCTTCCGTTATGGCAATAAGACTTTGGTGGATAGCCCTAAAAGACAAAAACTAGGCAGCGTGACGCTGCAGGGGTGACCCCTGCACGCAGTTTTCGGTGGCACCATGCAGTTGCTAAATATTTTTAAGTTTGGAAGATTATGTTTTTAATTAAAAGGAAGTATAGATGACAGAAAAAGAAAAAAATAATACAGCCGAAAATAAAAACGAGCGGACAGTATCTTTTGGCAATAAGGATGTTGCCGAAAAAGAAAGGCAATCTCTTGTCCAAGGGGTGTTTAATTCCGTAGCCAGCCGTTACGACTTAATGAACGACCTTATGAGTTTTGGTACCCACAGGCTTTGGAAAAGATTTTTGTTATCTAAAACTGGTTTAAAAGAAGGCGGCACTGCAATTGATGTAGCAGGAGGTACAGCCGACATAGCCCTCCTTATGGCAGATAAGGTCGGCCCTGCCGGTAATGTCACAGTCTTTGATATTAATAAAGAAATGTTAGAAGAAGGAAGAAAAAAATGCATAGACAGGGGTTTCGTTAGAGGCATTGACTTCGTACAAGGTAACGCAGAAGAAATTCCCTTTGAAGATAATAGTTTTGATGTAGCAACAGTGGGGTTTGGCATTAGAAATGTTACCCATATTGACAGGGCATTTAAAGAAATGGCGAGAGTTGTTAAACCGGGAGGGAAAGTTCTTTGTATGGAATTTTCCAAACCTAATGTAAAACTATTTGAGATGGCCTATGATGCTTACTCTCATAATGTTATCCCTGCTATAGGTGAGGTAGTAACAGGAGATCGCGGGGCTTATGAATATCTAATTGAAAGTATAAGAAAGTTTCCTCCCCAAGAAAAATTAAAAGAGATTATGACTGATGCAGGGCTTTTTAATGTTAAGTATTATAATATACTAACAGGTGTTGTTGCAGTGCATGTAGGGACGAAGGTGTAGGGTATAAAAATGTCAGAAGAAAATACAAATAACACAAATACTAAAGACCAGTTTGAAAAACTTTTTTTTGAAGGATTAAAACTTCCCGTAAAACTTATTCCCTCGTGGGTGCAGTCCATAGGGGCAGGGGTTTTTATGAATGTGGTTGTAGATAAAAACCCGTCTTTTAAAAGAAAATTAAAAGACTTGAATGATAAAGTTTTTATGTTTCATGCAAGTGATGTTGATAAAAAGTTCTATCTCTTCGTAGAAGACGGAGATATAAAAGTACTTCCCCACTCAAGCCGCTTACCCGATGTAACAATGAAGGGCGAATTAAGTATATTAATAAAACTCCTCCTTGGCAAAATAGACGGAGATACTGCATTTTTTAACCGCAAGCTGGAACTCTCCGGCGATACCTCAACAAGTGTTAGATTTAAAAACATGCTCGCCGACCTCTAGCGCTCGCCGCACGGCAATTTCGGTGGCATCATGGTTTCAAAATACTTCATAAGCAAATTACTTGCATGATGCCTCCTTAGAAAACTGCCTATGGCAGCCACCGCAGGTGGTCAAATACTTCATAATTTAGTTACCTGCATGTTGCCACCTTGAATTGCGTGCAGGTGCAGATTGCGTCTGTTCCCTACAGTGGCATCATAATTCTCAAATATTTTATAATCTACTTTATTGCATGGTGTACCTTGAAAACGAGTGCAGGGCTCACCCCTGCTGGCAGGCTGAGCCTGTTTTCTGTAGATACTCCCCGAGTCCCAAATATTTCATAATGCTGTTAATCACATGGTGTCCCCTTAGAGAGCTGTCGCAGACAGTTGACAAAGGGGTTGGTTTACAATATAATTTTTGAGGTCTATGTAAGGTGAAATTGGTAGGTAACCCTAGTGTCCGATGTAGAAAATATAGCCATAGTAAAAGAGAAACTAGCGGGTGCTAAGTACCCTGTAGTACTCTCTGGTGCCGGCATTTCTGCAGAAAGTGGAGTGCCTACATTTAGAGGCGCGGAAGGGTTATGGAATAACTACCGCGCCGAAGAGCTTGCCACTCCAGAGGCATTTGAGAGTGATCCGGAGCTAGTTTGGCGGTGGTATGATTGGCGCCGAGGGCTTATAAATGATATTAAACCCAACCCTGCTCACCATAGTTTAGCTGAGCTTGAGGGAAGATGTAAAGACTTTACTATAGTTACCCAGAATGTGGACGGACTCCACACTCTGGCAGGCAGCTCTGACGTGCTCACCCTCCATGGTGATATTTGGAAGGTGCGATGCACCAAATGCGGCCAGGTAACAGGCAATCGTGATGTGCCGATTGAGATTTTGCCTTATTGCACTAGTTGTAAGGGTTTACTTAGGCCTCATATAGTTTGGTTTGGCGAGATGTTAGAAGAACCAATTATCTCAAGAGCCTTTAGAATTTCTGGCGTTTGTGACATAATGCTGGTCATTGGTACATCGGGGGTGGTTCAGCCTGCGGCTTCACTTGCGGGGATTGCCAAGGATAGCGGCGCTTTTGTAGTGGAGATAAACAGGGAAAAAACGCCCCTTACAGATATTTGCGATATAACTCTTTTAGGCAAGGCTGGAGAGGTTTTGCCAAGGTTATTATAATGGCACAAGACACTCGTAAAATAAACTGCTCCATGCATGGTTCTCAAGATGCTACATTTGTATGTCAGCATATTGTTGGTTGTTTAGAAGATGGAGAACCTTGTGGTTTTTATTATTCGCCAGAAAGTGATAGTCCGAGACCTGATGCATGGTGCAGCGTTTGTAATGACTTCCTGGAAAGTGAAGATTGGGAGTGGACAGATAAGGCA
>CBDUXU010000040.1:0-16593 GCA_965371285.1 uncultured bacterium
ATTTTATATTGGTTTATTTAGAAGTCCGTAGATACCAGGTCGCCTTTAATTATGTCTGACACACTTTTTAAAACTATTGCCGTAGAGTGTTCATCATAAACTTCCGTTACCAGTATTTCTCCAAGGTTAATATCAGGAAGGGGTGTTTTTCTGCCCCCTCTAATAGGGTCTTTTGCATCAGGGCGAGGCCTGAACACTCTAAGCAGGTTCCCTGCTGTTAGCCCGCTTGCCTTGCCTTTATCTATGTAAACTATGTCAAAACCTGACATTATTACTTTTCTGTCCCTGTTGGCAATTACCTGGCCTTCTATAGACTGGTCTGTTTCTGTTATTGCCATTGTGTCCGGCATTTCTTTGGCTAACATCAGTTCCATGCCTATATTAATTTCCTGGTAGGATTTTTCTATTTTTGCTTCTATTATATCGTCTGTGGCGTAGAGAATTCTTGCCTTGCCGATTATATCAATATAATAACCTACAGGAGCGCCATTTTTAGGATGGTGTATAATTCCCTTTTCTTCAAATATTGTATATAGGGAGCCTTCCTTAACAGCTTCTGTATTTTTAAATGAGAGATAAACAATATCCCTGTCATGAATGAGGATTTTACCCTTTTCTTTTGGGGCAAGGACCACTCCTGTTTTCAGCCTGTCTTTTGTAGAGACAAAACCTGTTCTTGATAAATAAATGGTAGAAATTTTTCTTCTTAAAGTGTCTTCAATAGACTCTATCCAAATTGGCTCTTCATCTCTAGGTTTTTGTTTTAGCCTTACAACGGGAAGCTCCCTCCTCTTTTTAGGTACAAGTTTTACTACCGTTGGTTCTTTCCAGTCTCCACAGTCTTCAAACTTAGGGTCGCATTTTTTAGGCGCTTCTACAACAGGAGCGGGAACATCTCGCGGCGGTTCTATAATTTCCGCAGGAGTTGGAGGCCTGAAACAATCCTCTTCCGACACGCCGGGAGGACAAACTACCATAACACCGTCGGGGCTTATTCTTATTTTATCTCCGGGGTAAATAAGGTGTGGGTTTCTAATGTACTCGTTACCTGCAAATTTCCAAACTTGGGGCCACATAAAAGGGTCTTCCAGGTATGTCTCTGATATGTCCCAGAGGGTGTCTCCCTTTACAACTACATGTATTACATCGTCTCCCAGTCCGATTTCATCGGCTTTTGAAACTTCTGCAGAAGACACTAAAAAAACAGAAAGAACAAAAAACATAAAATATTTGTTTATACCAGTCATATCCACCGTCCTTATTTAAAACTATGATATTTTAATACTAGTTAAATATATATGTAAACTACTTTATAAACTCTTTAGCCTTTTTTTAGCTTTTAATGCCGCGCTGGTGTCAGGGTATTTCTCCAGCAGTTTCTCTAGGCTGGACCTTGCCTTGTCTTTACTGCCTAACTCTATATATGAGTAGGCAACCTTAAGCATAGCGTCAGGGGCTTTATTCTCATCCCCGTATTCCGTTACTATTTTTATAAATATCTCTAGAGCTTCTTTATATAACTCTTCCGAGTAGTAAGATTCAGCTCCCCAATAAAGCGCATTGTCGGCGAGGTCGCTTCCTGGGTACTCCTCAACAAGGCGGGCAAACTTACTTCTTGCAGACCTGTACTGGCCGGAGAGAAAGAGGTTTTGACCCTGCCTGTATAGCCCTCCGGGGCCTTGCGGTTCTTTTTTTATATATATTTCCTGTTTAGGAGATTTTTTTGTTTTTTTAAATTTCTTTTTAAGTGTTACAACCTTTAAGTTTGTCGGAGGGTTTTTTGATTTTTTACTGCTTGTGTAATTTTCATCTTCGTAATCCTCACCTAAATACTCCCTGTCTGCAGTTCTTTGTTCCTGGAGAAGCATGAACTTGTTGCCAAGTTCTTCCAGTTTCCAGTTAAGGTCTCCAACTGTAGTTTTAAGTTCTGAGAGTTCTTGTTTAAGGGTTTCGTTTTCTTTTTTACTTGCTCCGGCGCACCCTGATATAATAATAAATAGTGATAGTATAAAAATAATTTTAATTTGTTTCACGACTTTTAAATTAATCTCCACTTTTTTGTCTGTTGTTCTACTTATTACCACAATTAATAGTAATCTAATGCTACTTTAGCCAGACTTTAAATTAGGTCTGCAATTACATTTGTCAGGAGCTCTTTGCCGAGACCCGACTGAGAAGAAAAGTTTATCACATCTTCAATATTTAAAGCTTTTTTTATCTTCTTGCTATGGCTTGCCACCTTGTTGCTGCTAAACTTATCACACTTTGTAATAACCGTTACCACAGGTATGTCAAAGTTCTCCAGCCACCTGTAAATATCCAGCTCCCTCTCGCCAATATCCCTTCTTACATCAAGGAGAATCATAAAACATTTAATAGGCTGGCCTGAGTTAATGTAAGTGTCTATTATCTCTTTCCAGTTTTTTTTCTCAGCCAATGGTACTTTTGCATAGCCGTAACCGGGCAGGTCCACCATATAGAAGGACTTGTTTATTTTATAAAAATTTATAGTCCTTGTTTTGCCGGGAGCAGAGCTTGTCTTTGCAAGCCCCTTCCTGTTTATAATTTTGTTTATAAGAGACGACTTGCCCACATTACTTTTGCCTATTAAAACAATTTGAGAAAACCCGTCTGTGGGGTACTGGTCCTCGCTTACTGCGCTTATTATAAACTCCGATGAATTAATTTTCATTTTTTAACTTGTAATACTTATTACTTCTTCGTAAGTAGTAACTCCTTCTAACATTTTCTTTATTGCCCCTTCTCTAAGGCTAAGCATGCCTTCTGACCTTGCCTGGTTGGTCAGGGTGAGAGTGTCTGCCCCGTCGCCGATGAGTTTTCTTATGTTGTCAGATACATTCATAAGTTCAAAAATGCCGTCTCTGCCCTTGTAACCCGTACCCCTGCAGTCGTTACAACCCTCGCCGTAATAAACTTTGTATTGGTTTGGCTGCAGAGTCAGGTAAGACACCTCGTCATCTGTGAGGAATCTGTCGGTTTTGCAGTTTTTGCAAATCTTACGAACAAGCCTTTGCGCCATTATGCCCAGTATTGTTGAAGATATTAAAAACTTAGGCACTCCCAAGTCAATAAGCCTTGATACGGATGTGGGGGCGTCGTTTGTATGGAGGGTTGAGAGAACCAAATGGCCCGTAAGAGAAGCCTGGACTGCATTGTTTGCAGTCTCTGAGTCTCTAATCTCTCCAACCATTATAATGTCAGGGTCCTGTCTTAGAATAGTCCTAAGGGTGGTGGCAAAGGTCACATCTATCTTAGGCTGGACTCCTACCTGGTTAAACTCCTCAACAACCATCTCTATTGGGTCTTCAATGGTTACAATATTAACCTCAGGGCTTGCGACTTTTTTAAGTGACGAATAAAGAGT
The DNA here is from genome assembly GCA_965371285.1 of uncultured bacterium. Lineage (GTDB taxonomy): Bacteria > Desulfobacterota > GWC2-55-46 > GWC2-55-46 > DRQE01 > CBDUXU01. The sequence goes on from CBDUXU010000040.1 coordinate 3,386, forward strand.
TGTGGTTTTACCACTGCCTGTTGGCCCCGTTACTAGAATTATTCCATGAGTTTTCATTAGGTAACTCATGAGGAGGTCATATTCTCTTTCATAAAAACCCAGGTCTCCCAGTTGTTGTAGCAGCACATCGGGGTCAAAAATCCTTATGACAACTTTTTCTCCAAATGCCGTAGGAAGGGTGGAAATTCTAAGTTCAACTTCCTTGCCTTTAAATTCTGTTTTAATACGGCCGTCCTGGGGGCGGCGTTTTTCTGCAATGTCCATGCGACTTAAAGTTTTTATTCTGGAAACTATGGAGTTGTGTATTGCCTTTGGAATGTTGTGCATAAGGTGAAGCACTCCGTCAATCCTAATCCTAACGGGGGTTGAGTCTCTTTTAGGTTCTATGTGTATGTCACTTGCTTTTTGGTCATAGGCGTAACGAAGCATATATTCAACGGCATTTACCACATGCTGGTCTGTTGCGTCAATCTCGGCGTTGCCCTTTAGTTTTACATACTGCTCAAGGTTGCTTAGGTCCAGTGCTCTGTCGCCTTCTTTTTCTTTTTGCGCAGCCATTATGGAAGACCTGAATCCGTAGAACTCCCTCACCACTTTAATGATGTCTGTTTTGGAACTAAGGACTATTTTGAATTTGTATTTAGAAGTTCTTTGCAGGTCGTCAATTGCCTCCCTGTCGAAAGGGTCTGCCATGGCAAGTGTAATTGTGCCATTTTTTTCTTCCACGGGGACGACAAGGTGTTTCTGCGCAAAGGGGCGAGGTATCTGGGATGTTACCAGGTCCATATCGAGTTTTAAGGGGTCTATTTTTTTGTAAGGTATTTTGAGCTCTGCGGCAATTACCTCTGTTATAAAGTCTTCAGTAAGGTTTTTGCCCGATCCGTCGCCTCGCTCAAATTCGAAGGATGCAATAGCTTCGGCAGTGGAGACAGGTTCTTTAAAGCTGTGAGACCTGTTCCTCATGGCGAACCCTTCCTGATTTTTTAAAATCCTGGCCCTTTGGGTTTCACCTTTGATTATTATTTCTTTATACTGGTCTTCTGTAACAAGACCGGTCTTTTTTAATATGGCTGCAACAAATTCTAGTGTAAGGGATTTTTCCTGTAACATTATATCCTCCCTTTCCTTTGAGTTAGTTAGATTTTTTTAGTCGGTTGTTTCTGTTTCAGCCGCTACATCTACCGGGTCTATAGCGTCTGCTTTACTTGAGCTGCTTTCGCTGCTTTGTTTATTAGCAATAAAGGAGAGTAACCTGTTAGTCTCTTCTTGCTCTTTTTTGATATCTTCGAGTAACTGCCTGGATTTAAATGCCGAAAAAGGCACTGCAATCCACAGGATTATTATAACACCTAGTGATATAATAAAAAAAACCGAAAAAGCACTAAAAAATGAAACACCACTATCTACCATATTTTGCCATAAATCAAATTACAACCTCTTGATTTTACTACATAATTTTAATTTTTACCATAGTTTTTAATAAATAGCAATAAGGCGGAAAAAACTACCTGCACTCACTGTTTATTCTGTTTTTCTCAAATATTATTTCTTTTAAACACTCATCAAAGGTAAGGGTTTTTTGTTCCCCCTTTGCCATGTTTTTTACTGTGACTACATTATCGTCTATTTCGTTATCTCCAAGCAAAATTGCATAGCGAGCTTCCAATTTGTTGGCTTTTTTCATTTTGGACTTTAAATCTTTCCCTGCGTAAATAACCTCTACCGGAAGGCCTGCCTCTCTAAGTGATTTAACCATAGAAAGGCTCTCACTCTTTGCCCTACTACCAAGAGGTATAAATGCCACTAACCCATTGTAATCTTTAGACTTTTTTAAGCTCTCTTCATTGTTACTTAATATAATACTGAGCCTGTCCACTCCAAGGGCAAAACCTATGGCAGGAGTTTTTGGCCCCCCCAGCTCTTCTACAAGTCCGTCATATCTTCCCCCTGCCGCCACGGAGTTTTGCGAGCCTAGCCCGTCATTTGAAATCACTTCAAAAGCTGTCTTTGTATAGTAGTCCAATCCGCGAACCATTCTTTTGTTCTCTTTAAAGGGGATTTCTCTGGCAGTTAGTGATTTTTTCACCGATTCGTAGTGGGTGCTGCAATCTTCGCAAGTCTCCTTTATATGGTCTGTTATAGATGGGGCGTCGGCAGATGCGCTAACACAACCGGGAACTTTACAATCCAAAGCCCTAAGAGGGTTTTCTTCTATTCTTCTTTGACAGTTACTGCAGAGTTTTTCTTCTATTTTAAGTAAAAATTCCAGGAGCTTTTTCTTGTAACCACCCCTGCAGTCTTTGCACCCGAGAGTGTTAATCTCCAAGCTTGCATCTTTTAAACCGACCTCTTTAAAAAACACTACTAACATTTCCAAGACTTCTGCATCTATTTCAGGATTATCTTCTCCAAACACCTCTGCCCCTACCTGAAAGAACTGGCGATATCTCCCCTTCTGAGGTCTTTCGTACCTGAACATAGGGCCTGAGTAAAATAATTTTGTAACGGGTTTTTCGCCGTGAAGTTTGTGTTCTACAAAGGCTCTTACAACCGAAGCCGTCCCCTCGGGGCGAAGGGTCAGGGACTCATCTTTTCTGTCAGGGAAGGTGTACATTTCCTTTTCAACAATGTCTGTTGTCTCGCCTATGGATCTCGAGAAGAGAGCTGTTTTTTCTATTATAGGCAGCCTTATTTCGCCATAACCGTAAGTTGCAAAAACCCTGGCGGCGGTGTTTTCTATAAACCTGAAAGTTTTTGCCTCTTTAGGCAGTATGTCGCGAAACCCTCTTATTGCTTTTATATTCATAAGTTGTCTTTTTTAATTTTTTATAAAGAATAGTTTTTGAAAAGTTTTGGTGGGGCTTAAAGTTCTTTTTTTATTTACTATTTTTTGTCCAGCGATAAATTTTCTAATATAAGATCATCAAAAGACTTACCTTCTTCGTCGGCCTTTGGTTTTTTTGTTTCAGTGGTACTTGCCCCCCCGTCAGGCTGAGCATTGCCTTCGAGGCCTGGTTCTTTCTCGTCAGGGGCAGGGGCAGGCTCCGCCGCCGGAGCTGAAATTGGTACTTCCGGAAGTTTTTTCTCGCCTGCTGCCTCCCCCCCCGCCGCGGCGGCAGGTTTTGGCGCAGGTGATTTTTTTATGAGGCCATTTTTATCTAACTTACCCCTTTTAATAGCCACTATAACTTTTTTATGCTGTTCGTCCATAATAGCCCTAACAATTTCTGTCAGGCTGTTAGAATTTATTATGTCTGCATAAGATGTTTTTTTGGTGACAAGAATGTTTCCGCCTATAAAAACATGAGTTGTTATAAAAGGCAGGTTCACTCCGCTGTCTTCTGTTTGCACATGAAAGGTAATACCGTTAAATAATATATTATCGTTCATGCCCAGGTGCATGACATGTTCATGTTTTTTAGACAATTAAAAATTCCTTACTTTCTCTTCTCTATTTTTGATAATGTTGGGGTATTTGACTTACCTCTGACCATTATCAACTCTAATTATTACCACATTTTAGCCTTTATTTGCAAGGATTTCAAGCAGATAAGAATTTGCCCGGTTTTTCATATTACTTGACTCGGGCCTGGGGTTAGGTTAATTTTAATTTTTACTTACCATGCTTATAAGCTTATAATAAAAAAGATTAAAACTATGAATGACTATATACTTTTTTGGGAAAGTCGGTTTTTCTTAAAATGGTTGAGGAGGATAAATTGTCTAATAAAACAGGTAATGAAAAAGGTAAAACCATAGATGTCTTGATGGAAGAGGTTCGCACTTTTTCTCCGTCAAAGGAGACCTTAGATAAATCCATTATAAATGAATCAGAATATAGCAAAATGTACGAAGAGAGTATAAAAGACCCGGAGGGTTTTTGGGCAAAGCAGGCCGACGACCTGCTCGATTGGGATAAAAAATGGGACAAGGTTTTAGAGTACGATTTTACAGAACCTAAAATAGAGTGGTTCATCGGGGGCAGGTTAAACGCCTCTTATAACTGCCTGGACAGGCACTTAAAGGATGATACCTTAAAGAATAAAACCGCTATTTTGTGGGAAGCAGAGGACGGAGAGGTTAGAAGGTACTCATACAAAAAACTCCACAGGGAGGTTTGCCGCTTTGCAAATGTACTTAAAAAACATGGCACAGTCAAAGGCGACAGGGTGACTATTTATATGCCCATGATTCCGGAGCTCACGATAGCTGTCCTGGCATGCGCCAGGATAGGGGCAATCCATAGCGTAGTTTTTGGAGGGTTTAGCTCCGCTGCTCTAAAAGACAGAATTCATGACTGCGATTCCAGGTTAGTGGTAACAGCCGATGGGGGTTTTAGGGGAGGCAAGACCGTGCCTCTCAAATCCAACGTAGATGATGCGCTTGGTGACGAGATGTGCAAATGTGTGGAGAAAGTAATAGTAGTAAAAAGAACCGGAAGCGAGGTTGCCTTCAGCAAAGGGCGCGACTACTGGTGGCACATTGAGATGTCGTCAGATGAAATATCTGATGATTGCCCGGTAGAGCTGGTGGACTCGGAAGACCCGCTTTTTATACTCTACACCAGCGGTTCTACGGGAAAGCCAAAAGGGGTACTTCACACAACGGCTGGTTATCTTCTTTATGCTGCCATGACATTTAAGTATATCTTTGACAACGGACAGAGTTCTTCCAATAAAGACGATGTGTTTTTCTGCACCGCCGATGTAGGGTGGATAACAGGCCACTCATATATTATATACGGACCTCTTGCCAACGGCGCAACCAGTTTAATGTTCGAGGGAATACCAACATACCCGGAACCGGACCGCTTTTGGGATATCGTAGAAAAACATAAAGTCACTATATTCTACACAGCCCCTACTGCCATAAGGGCCCTTATGAAATCAGGGAGGGAGTGGGTTGATAAACACGACCTCTCGTCCCTCAGGCTGCTTGGGTCTGTAGGAGAGCCAATCAATCCGGAGGCCTGGATATGGTATCACGATGTAGTGGGAGGAGGAAATCTCCCCATAGTGGACACATGGTGGCAAACCGAAACAGGAGGCATACTTATATCTCCCCTTCCCGGCGTTTCTACTCTTAAGCCTGGGAGTGCAAACAAACCCTTTTTTGGAGTTCAGCCAAAGATATTAAAAGAAGACGGAACCGAAGCGGGAGTGGATGAGGGAGGTTATCTGGTCATTGAAAAACCCTGGCCGGGGATGCTCAGAGGAACATACGGCGACGTACAGAACAAGAGAGCTAAGGAAGTTTATTTCAGCCGTTTTGAAGGTAAGTATTTCTCCGGTGACGGGGCAAGGGTTGATTCAGACGGCGATTTTTGGCTCCTGGGCAGGATAGATGATGTCTTAAATGTATCAGGTCACAGGCTTGGTACAGCAGAGATAGAGAGCGCACTGGTAGCTCATGAGAGTGTTTCCGAGGCGGCGGTAGTTGGCTATCCCCACGACATAAAAGGCGAAGGGATTTACGCCTTCGTGACCCTTAATGAGGGAGTAGAGTCTAGTGAAGATTTAAGAAAAACACTGGAAACTCATGTAAGGACAGTAATAAGCCCTATTGCAAAACCTGATAAAATCCAGTTCTCGCCGGCCCTGCCTAAAACCCGCAGCGGTAAGATAATGCGCAGGATACTTAGGAAAATTGCCTGTGGTAAGGGCGACCAGTTGGGAGACATCTCCACACTGGCAGATGAATCGGTAGTTGAAGATTTACTGGCAAACAAGCGTTGACCGGCGAGTCGCCGGGGACAAAGGTCGGGTCTTCCAGCGTGACGCTGGACCCAAAGCTAGGGCCTTCGGCACTGGCATAAATAGGGTTATTTAACTTTATTTGTTTAATAATAAAACTAAAGAGAGAATATGTGATTTATGGCTGGAGGTTCAGAGTCTCTTAAAAAAACTATATATGCTATAGCATTAATTGCTTTTTTGGCAGGGGTGCTTTCACCTTGGATAGAAGATTATTTCCCCTTTTTTGTTGTTGATGATGGTAGTAACAAAAAGTTCTATAAAGATGTTTCTATTAAGCTTACTGACGCACAAATTACACAAAAAGACCTTACAATAAGATATGAAGTCATAAATAATAGTAAAAGAGAAGTGGCTTTTGTCTATATTGACCACACTATAAAGGGTCACAAGGAAATTGATGTGCACCCTGAATTTCATGTAGCCTATGAAAATACTAAGTTATATGCCTACTCTCATTTTCGTGCTTGTTTTGATGGTTTTAGGCCAGAATCAGATGACTTCCCTATAGCTATACCAGTAATAGTTTTGAAAGATGGCGAAATTTATAAAGGGGAAATTATAAGGTCTTTAGATGAAGTAAAGACACAAGAGGGGGAAAGCATCTTTATTAATGGTATTAATTATAACAACGTAGAAGATGTGGTTGTGATCCTAGGCGTTACAACAACCAGTCAGAATAGACCCCAGGCTTTTTTACCAGATAATAAAAACCAGCTTTTTGTAAAGCAATGTATGAAGGCGAGTGATGCAGCGAATTTAACGATAAGTAATTCTCTATTCTTAAAAAAATAAGCGTACTATAACTTAAAAAGGGGGACTGAAAATTCAGTCCCCCTTTTTTATTAGTTCTATAGAATTAGCAGACACTAGTCTCCGTATCCGCCTTTTCTGGAAGCTTTAGCACGCCTTTTGGCTGCTTCTGCTCTTTTTCTTTTCTTTTTTACGCTTGGTTTTTCATAGAAACGCTTTTTCTTAATTTCTCTGAAAGTACCGTCTTGCGCTAGTTTTCTCTTTAAAATCTTTAACGCTTTTTCCAGCTGGTCATCAATGACCTTAACTTCTGCCAAAAAAATACACCTCCTACCTCTTTGAAATCTCCGGTGGCCACCCTAACTAACCAAGCCACAAGTAGAGAATTATAGCAAATTAGCGGTTTTTGTCAAATACTTAGTTTTTAGTGGGGTTTTGGTTAATTTAGTGTAAAAAGGTCTTAAATAAGACCAAGAATTTTGATATTGACAATATCTGTGAATAAGGTATACTTTTTCCCCTATGGCTACTGCAAAAACAAAGAAGGCTGGAGTCAGTAAGACAGCTAAAAAAACTGCAACTAAGGCTGCTGCAAAAAAACCGACTGCTAAAAAAGCGGCAGTAGGGAAAACTGCTGCAAAAAACCCTGCTGCAAAAAAAGCGGCAGGAAAAAAGCCGGTAACCGGCAAGTCTGTAGTAGGGAAAACTACTGCAAAAAAACCTGCAGCTAAAAAAGCGGTGACCGGCAAGACAACAAAAAAGAAGTCTGCCCAGGAGATGACCCCTGAGCTAAAGAGAATTTTATCTGAACCAATCTACCAGGCAACCCCTGTTTCTAAAAGTAAAAAGTTCACAAAAGAAATCACCGATGTATTAACTGCCGAGAAAAACAAAATCCTCCAGGAAGTATCAGAACAAATAAGGTCAGAAACAAAAGATGCTAAGTCCGATGGCGGCGACATTTATGATATTGCAAGCGGCGAGAGAGAAAGAGAACTCTCCCTGACTTTTGGAGACCGCGAGAGAAGTAAACTGCAAAATGTTGAAGATGCCCTTCAAAGGCTAAAAGACGGCATATACGGCGAGTGCGAGGAGTGCGGAGAACCAATTGGCGAGCAAAGGCTCAGGGCCCTGCCTTTTACCTGCGTATGCGTTGAATGTAAGTCTAAAGAAGAAAGAGGTATTGCCCTTAGAGGTAAGTCGGATACTTTTGCAGGCAGCGGCATGATGGAAAAATCCGACAGAGACGACGATTTTTAATAATTAATTTTACCTAAAAACTTAAATGAGCAACCTGCTCTTTAAATAATTTTATAATCTTAGAAACTTTTAACCCATGAATGATGAAGAAATAGAACAAGCAAAAATTTTTACTTATATTTTTATTGCCATATCAGTTATTATTCTCATTGTTGTTCCTTTTGTTAGAGACCTTCACAATAAAGAATATGTTTTTACCCGCCTTCTTATGGGCACTGTAGTTGAAATTACTTTAAAAGAAGATGATAAAGTATCTGCAGAACTTGCCTTTAAAAAAATCCAAACCTTAGAGAACATTTTTAGCAGTTACATTCCTACAAGCGACATATCTAAAATAAATAATAATGCAGGGCTTGGTCCGGTAGAGGTCTCTCCTTTAGTAGTTAATGTTATAGGCAGGGCAATGGAAATCTCTAAGGCCTCGGCAGGGGCATTTGATATTTCTATGGGTGTTATGGGTGGGCTTTGGAAGATAACTGACGGCGGCAAGGTCCCTGCAAAAAGTGAGATACTTAAAAGACTCAAACTTGTTAATTATAAAAACATTATTATAGACAAAGACAAGTCCACTGTAGAGTTAAAAGAAACGGGAATGAGAATTTACCTTGGCGGCATTGCAAAAGGTTTTATAGTTGGCAGGGCAATGGAGCTGCTAAGGAGCCGCTCCCTGGGGTGGGGCATGGTTCACGCCGGCGGAGATATGTTTTTGTTCAGCGATTCTAAAAAAGATTTTGTCATAGGCATTCAACACCCCAGAGTTAGTGATAAGTTAATCGGTTCCATAAATGTTACCGAAGGGGCTGTAAGCACCTCGGGAGATTATGAGAGGTTTTTTATGGAATCAGGCGTCAGGTACCACCACATCCTGGACCCGTCCACGGGCTACCCTGCAACCCTCACCAGGAGCGCCACAGTAGTTAGTCTTGACCCGACCCTCTCCGACGCACTCTCCACTGCAGTTTTTGTTATGGGTTACGAGAAGGGGCTTAAAATGATTGAAACCATGGACGGTGTTGAAGCAGTTGTAGTTGATATGAACGGTAATATCCACACCACAGAGGGTATGGTCTTTGATTCTCTCTAACAAGCAAGCGTGACGTGTAACACTCTGTGTTTGCATCCAATTTCAGGCACATCATGTCAATAACTGCCTAAATCATTACCCCACTTCTTTAAGCCTACATATTTATACTTTCGCCTTTTAATTGTCTCCGGCGACTCGCGGCAGGTGTCACACCTGCCAGCGTGCCGCTGGACCCATTTACCAGGTGCATCTTTATTCTTATCGCCTAATGATTGTGTTTATCAACGGTTATATTATGGAGTTGGTGATATGGTGCCGCTTAATTAGACCTCATTGTCTATTGGGATAAAGGTGTGAACTGGCCTATAATGCCTTTTTGAAATTTGTCGACTGCTCTGTTGTGTTCCCTTAGGGATTTGGAGAAATAATGTGTGCCGTTGTTTTTGGACACAAAATATAAGTAGTTTTCATCAGAGGGGTTAAGGGCTGCTCTTAGCGCCTTTTTCCCGGGGCTTGCAATCGGCCCAGGAGGCAGTCCTCCTTTTGTGTAGGTGTTAAAAGGAGTGTCAGTTCTGAGGTGTATTATTTTTAAGTTACCGTCAAAGTTTTTTATGTCGTAGATAACGGTAGGACAGCTTTGCATCCTCATCCTTTTGTTTAGGCGGTTACGAAAGACAGAAGATATGCGAACCATCTCTTCTGTTGTCCCTGCTTCTTTTTCTATTATTGATGCAAGTATTATTATCTCTTCTTTGTTTAATCCCTCAGAGCCTAGTCCCGATGGGTCTAGTTCCTTGTAAACATTTTTAAATCTTCTTACCATGGATTTTATTATTTATTCTGCTGTCACTCCTCTTGTAAAAAGATAAGTGTCGGGAAAGAGGTAACCTTCTAATGATGGTGCGTTGATACCAAATTTTTCTGCAATCTTTTTATTAAGAGCGGCTTTTTCGAACTCACCTTCCATAAGGAGTCCTTTGGCTTCTATCCTGTCGGCAATCTCTGTTATGCGAAACCCTTCCGGTATAGTTATGGAGTGTTTTTTTGTTTTGCCGCTGGTTAGTTTGTTTATTATTGCAATGGGAGTCATGTTTGTTTTTAGTTCATACTCTCCTGCTTGGATTAGTCGGTGGGCGCCTTTTAATTTTGCTACAAGGTTTATGGCAGAGGTGTCTTTAACAAGTCCCTCTTTTTTTAGGTTGGCCGCTATTGTAGAAAACCCCATGCCCTTGTTAATCATGAAGAGTTTTACCTCACTTGTAGATGAGGCAGGGGTGTATAGAATTGAAACAAAGTGAGTGGCAATTAATATTAAGAGAGTTAGGGACAGAAACACTGTCATTTCTATTTTTGATTTTTTTAACATTTCTATTTTGATTCTTCTTCTTTATTTTTTTTGTTTGTCAGGTAGTTTAGGTACCCTTGCAGGATATATGAGGCGGCAAGTTTGTCAACAACCTTTTTCCTGTCAGCTCTTCTTACATCACCTTCAATAAGAGTTTTGGTCACTGCACTGGTGGAGAGTCTTTCATCCCAAGTTTCTGTTTGAATATTAAGGTTATTTTCATTAATATAGTTATCCAGTTTTTCTTTGATGTTAATTACATAGTTTGCCATCTCTCCGGCAGCGCCAGACATATGGAGGGGGAGTCCTAATACAATCGTATGGACGGCATTTTTCTCTGCCAGGTCTATTAAATAGGTTATATCCTTGTTAAGAGATACCCTTTTATAAACCTCAAAGGGCTGCGCTGTGATGTAGAGTTCGTCAGAAAGGGATATGCCTATTCTTTTCTTGCCTATATCGAGTCCCATTATTCTCATTTCTTTGATTATACAGTTAATTTCCTAATTCAGCAATATTAAAGGGTTTTTTTGATATATTAATTTTTAAAGGCTCTAAATGGTTGTTTTATTGACACTTTTGCCAATATTTGATACATCTATATAGATAAACAGACAGTTTTCGCTAGGTTATGATAAAAGTTACGATTTTCGACTTTATTTTGTTAATTGCCCGAGTGGCGGAACTGGTAGACGCACGGGACTTAAAATCCCGAGGAGGCAACTCCGTGCCGGTTCGACCCCGGCCTCGGGCACCAAATGTTTTTAGGCGGGCTTTATGGGTAAAGCAGAAAAATATATCGATAAAACCAAAACCTTCTTTATTGGTATTTTTACAAAAGTGAAATCAGTATTGATGGAACTTTTCTCGAAGGTGAGGTCAAAGTTAACGCAGTTCTCTGATGACTTTGTAAGGATGAAGATGAGGCGTAAACTTATGCTTGCCTACAGCGTAGGTTTGACTACTTTTGTCCTGCTTGCAATGATTGGCCTATACTCCCGTTTTGTGTTCACAGAGAACCTTAGTGAGATCAGCTCCATAGCCAAAGAAATGAAGTCCTACGAAAAGTTCTCTCTTTCCACTGAAAAGGCAGTAACAGTACTTAACCACTATGTTGTAACAGGCGACGAGAGCGTTAAGGAAGATTTTCAGGAGCAGATTGATGCTGTTCAAGGTCATTTGAAACACATAGGTGATAGTTTTCCTGACGATGAGGGTTTAGTAGTTGTACTCAAAGACAGCATAAATGTAATTGATACAAAAGCAGTAGCAATTTTTGATGTACCTTTTCAGTTCAGGTTAAAGCAGGCGACTCTTCTCATGTTTGAAGTGAACGAAACTGCAGCAGCAATTTTTGATGCTCTTGAGGCACGGGCAGTAGTTGATGAAGAGCATATGTATGGCGTCTTTGCCCATACAAAAAGCACCCTCAACTTTGTTGATTCTACAATGGCCATAGGGGCTTTGCTTGCTTTTTTGTTTGCATTGGTTTTTGTATTTTATTTAGACCGCTCGGTTAGAATCCCCTTGGAACATTTAAGTAAAAGCGTTAAAGGCATAAGCTCCGGTAAGTGGGACAGTGTAACAACCGAGGGAAGCGCAGAGATTACGCATCTTGCCGATGAGTTTAACAGCATGGTAGAGAGGGTTAGCGCATCTTATGAGTTTCTAGAGAGAAAAGTCGAGCAAAGAACTTCTGAGCTGAACAAATTAAATCAAAAACTGGAGCAGCTTGCCATTACTGATGAGCTCACAGGCCTTTACAACCATCGTTTCTTTTATGAGAAATTGGAAGAAGAGTTCCTGAGGGCAAAGAGATATAAACATCAAGTCTCTGTCCTTATGATAGATGTAGATTTGTTTAAAAAGTTTAACGACACTTACGGTCACCTTGCAGGAGATGAGGTTCTGGAGAAAGTTTCCCGGTGCCTGGAAAAAGGCGTAAGAGACACTGATACAGTTGCAAGGTATGGTGGTGAAGAGTTTGCCGTAATAATTCCCGAGGTTGAATTAAACGGTGTCTTGGCTTTAGCTGAGAGGCTAAGAGAGTCTGTGGAGCATGAAAAAAGCAAATACAAAGGCTCCGGCCCAGGCGGGGCAGTGACAATAAGCATTGGAGCAGCTATTTATCCCGAAGATGCCGAAGATATAGTCGCACTTATTAAACAAGCTGACGAAGCCCTTTATCTGTCAAAGGATAACGGAAGAAACAGGGTTGAACACTTAGAAGCGGGCTAAGTTAAAATAAGGCTGCCGTAGGAGCGAAGTTTATGAAAAAAGACATTAAAGAAGCAAAAAATGAAAAAAGAAATTTATCTGTTTTCATTTTAATAATTTTTGTCATAGCTCTCTTTGCTGTTTTTGGTGAAAAAGGTTTTGTTGAAGTTTATAGGCTTAAAAATGATAAAAATAATATTGTTGAATCTAACAAAGTTTTAAGCAGGGAGAATTCTAAAATAAGAAAAGAGATAGACAGGCTTGAAACAGATGACAGGTATATAGCTGAGATAGCAAAAAAAGACCTCGGTATGGTAGGGGCAGATGAAGTTATATATATAATAGAAGATTCAAAGTAGGCGGCTGCTGCCGCAGGGTTTATTTCCACTCATTTCGGTAGTCTTTATCTTAATCATAGTAAATTAAAAATAAATAATGGATAAAATTATAAAAATTGCAGGAGTTCAGTTCGAACCTTTCAGCGACACTGCCTTAAGTGTTTCCAAGGCTTGTGAGCTTCTGCGCCTTGCATCTTCAAAAGGCGCAAAAATTGTTTGCCTGCCCCAGCTCTTTGCAAACAGGTGGTTTCCTGCCAGAATCGACAAGGCGGCCTTCTCTCTGGCAGAGGAGGAAGATGGTTTTATAATTACCACACTTAGAGAACTGGCCCTGGAGTTAGGTATTGTTATCATTACCCCTATATTCGAAAAAGAGGCCAAAGATTATTATAACAGCGCTTTTGTTCTTGGCACTCATGGTGAGATAATTGGTAAGTACAGAAAAATTCATGTACCTCAGCTTCCTTTTTGGGAAGAAAAATCTTATTTTACAAAAGGCAATTTGGGGATACCTGTTT
>CBDUXU010000041.1:0-16265 GCA_965371285.1 uncultured bacterium
AAGGCTCCCATTTACGGAGTTTATTGTTAGAGAAATAATAGGCCTGACCTCCGCCTTCCCAAACTTCAAAACTTTCTATATCATCAATTCTTTCCAGCCTCTCTCCTTCAAAGTAATCATTCTCTTCCGGATTGAGTGCCCAAAATACCTGCAGCCTTGTCATGCCAATAGAAACCTGTCTTTTTATGACAAGTTTTTCAATTCTTTTATGCCAATGAAACTTTTTTATAGCCCTGACTCGCCTGTCATGACCGCTTTTATAACTTTTTTTATAACTATAGCTATGTTCAATGGTGTAGTGTTTATATTCTACTACAGTCATACCCCTGCTTCTTGCGTAGCTCCTGGAGATAATTCTGTGGTACGGGGCTGCATCAAAATAAGTAAGCCTTATGTAACCTCTATCACCTGAATCAAAACGAACACTGGCGTAAAGATACTCCGTGGTGCCGTATTGTTTTATAAACCTGCAGTCCTCATAACTGCTGTACCTAACGCTACAGACAACTCTTTCAACAATAAAAATATCTGGGTCGTAGATATAATAACTTTGGGAAGCAGCACTAGGGCGAGAATATACAGGCACACCATCGGGGTCAGCTAAAAGGTACCTCGCGCCTGACATTCTACTGTACACTCCATTGGCGCTGGCAGGGCCATCTGCCACTACCACACATGATGATAAAAACAAACTTGCCGCTAGAGCAAGAGAAAAACATTTAAGTAATATAAACAGCTTTCTGACCATAACAGCCCTCCCCAAAAACTTTATTGTTATAAATTTACAGAAACAAGAACTAATAAATTCTAACATATAGAAGTAGGGCAAACAACAGCTAGGGGCAAACTTTAATATTTATTTAATTCAAGCAGACTTATTCTTTAACGAATTAGCGAGCTCTTCCCTGTAAATACCCACTGCTTTAACAAACCACTCTGGCTGAGAGCTCCACCCTCCGGAGTGATAAAGCACGCCGCTGTCTTCAGACAAGAAAACCGCCGACATGATAAATGCCGTGTCTTCTGTTATAAAAGTTACTGGGCACTCGTACAAACGGATGTTGCCAAGAGAGAAAACTTTCTCTGCTGACTTATTTTTGTGCTCCCCCGTAATCTCATCGTTATACAAAGTAACTGCTTTTGCCTCTTGGGTTAATTCTTTATGATTTTCGCAATTGCGTCTGTCTTTATCTTTGTCGGTACATGTCCCGCATTTAAAGGGGTTTCCGCTGCCTGCCCCGCCAACTTGCAGTGCAAAACGAAAACCCCATGTTAGTTTTTTACTTGTCCCTCTGTGAGCTTTGAATGACTCTCCATTGCTCTTATTATTTCTATTATAAACTCAGTATCTGCCGTGTCGTAAACCCTTCCTGCATCAACAACTTCTTCCTCACCTACAAAGTAATTATGAACTGCTTCTATATTATCTACAAACTGTTTTCTCTGGACAGATTGAGTAACCTCTGTAGCTCTTAATGGGTCATTAATGCCTTTTGTCCTGGCAACTATTAAACGAGAATAGTCCTGCACCCGAGAGTAAGGAACAAACTTCATTTTAACCACGCAGGGGTCATCACTGTCACGGTTGCCTCCATAGGCAGGAATATAATCTACTACTGCATCTTTATCAAAACTTATTATTGCCATTTAATTCTCTCCTATATACTTTATTGATATTACAATGTATTTACTTTTTTATTATAATGAAACTGCGCTGTTTTGAAGGAAGCACCCTACCATGTAACCTGTAGAGCTGTCATAGAGCCCCTCATAAGTTAAAGTTACCATTGGGTCTTTTTCCAAGTCATACTCAGGCTCGCCTCCGGTTCTATAAACACTCGGCAAGTCCAAAACAAGTTTATGGTTATAACCGCTGCCTGCCTCGGTCCCTGTGTCCCAAACCAATGCCATGTTTGTAGTACTAATGCCTGAGGCCCAGCTACTGAATTCACTGGCTGAAGAGAAACCGCTTGCAGGGTCTTCCCAATCAATAGTTAACTCTACTGTTACCTTATAAATACCAAGGCGGGTTTTATCGGGATAATCCAGCCCCGAAAGCCTCAGTACATCTTCCATGCCGTTTTCTATCTTTACAGAAACCTTATCCGGTTTTACTGCCGTAGCTCCTGAGAAATCAAACTCCGTGAAATCCGGAGCCGTGCCGGCCCTGGCAGTTGTGCCGGTAAAGACAGAGAGATTATTATAATCGCACCTTAGGTTCTCATCGGCAAAATCGGGAGAGCCGATTTCTGCAGTCGTAGCGTCTCTTTTTTGCCCAACCATATCAAAGGTGAGGCTTAAGTGATTACCCGGTTCCTGCAAAAAAGTCAGTCCCGTAACCCTGCCTCCCGAGTAGGGCCAGTTCTTCATAACAGAACCTTCGTTAATGTTTACATTAAGGGTAAGAGCTTTGGTGTCTAAATTAGCGCTGTCAAAGGGGTCCGCTGCGGGATACATCATGTGGCCATAGGCAGTTGTTGTCTCCCTTTGATTGGAACTGCATTTACCAAAAAAATGTTTTAACATTGTCCCCACTACGGCTTTAGAACCTCCGCATTCCGTGAAGACAGGTGTTTCTAAAGAAGTTGACCACTTGCTGCTCATCCTTCTTACAGAGGAGTCTCCCTTTACCGTATCTTCTCCCCTGAATTCTTTTCTTTTTTTGTCATCAAACTCCAGTTTTGGAATGGAGCTGCTAAGGAGAGGCAAGAAACCAACACTGGTAGTCTCGCTAGTCCCCCTTACACTCTCTTCTCCTACTGCAAGGTATAATTTATTTTCTGCCATCTCAATCTCCTAATTAAATTCTATTTATCAATCTTTATTAAAGTTCACTTGCTGATTAATTTTCCCTATATCTAATTACTATTTCAAAATTAACTTCAGCAATTCCCGAGCTATTATCGTTTTTAATATCAACAGTACTTACAATAACTCTTGTAACAGGCTTACCCTCTGACAAGTCATCGACATTTAACCCGTCTACTGTCAATGCTTCCCTGATTTTATGTACCCAGATTTGCTCCTGCCTTATAAGTTCAGCCTCGCTTCTATTTTTTAGGGTTACAGAGGCAGCAAACCTTGCATTAACATAATAAGCTTTCGCGCCATAACCATGTTCAAAGGACTCGCCTTTATAAAAAATACTGCCTGCAGGCACGGAACCTGCATTTATATTTTTTTTATCTTTATATACTTTTTCAGTAAAATTTATTCCCTGCCCTTTTAAGAGGGACTTTAGGTTTGTTGTTACTGCTCTTATAGTTTCAAGATTTGTCATAAATTCCCCTTACCGTCATATTATTACCTCCGCCCTACTCTCGCGCTGAAGAATCCGCCCTCTTCCTCGTCTTCTCCAATAAAACCGTCATCAGTAACATCATACTTAAAATTCATAAGTTCAAATAATTTTGAGCCTTTCTCCTCATACTCTTTCCACATCTTCCACCAGAAACCGCTATCATCGGTAGAAAGTCCCCTGCATATCCCACTAACTGACATATATATATGGACTTCTTTTAAGTCGTAAGGGTCCAGAACAAGCGACGGCCTCCTTCCCAGGTTGGAAAGGTTTTCTTCAATCTTCTCGAAGGCCCTGCCAATCTCAACCTTAAAGGAGCGAGTTAAAATATATTTATCCACGCTAATAACACTGCTAAAACTACTTGTAAGAACTGTGCCGGTTGCCGAATCAAACCCTGTAACCTCTCTTAATTCATCTTTATCTATTGAATAGGCACTGCCTCCCTTAAAATAATCATCGGGATAATTCACTAGCTCACTATCTACAATTGTAGTAGTGCTTCCGCTCTCGCTAGTGCCCATCACCTTCCATCCGCTGCCTTTTAGCTGTGGAAGCTCCCCCGTAACATCACTGTCGGTAACAACAGATACGAGCCTTGCATTAACTACATCATAAAACCTGACTGCCTTATCGGCACTGCCGTTATATATGTATGTAATTACAGCTTTATAGTTTTCACCAAGCTCGCCGTTTTGAGTCGCTGTAAGAGAGACGCTCATTAATCCATCACTTCCAACAGTCATGGCCTCATCTTCTAAAATCGTATTATTATCAGTTGGCTTGTATATAGTAACAGTAGCTGAGGCAGGTATAATTATTGCCCCGTCCTCGTATATATATGTTTCAAAACTCTCTGTGGAGCTTACTAATATCTGCTGTTTCATTTAATTTCCTTTAATATTATGGATTTTTACTGTTTACTTTCTCTCTTGTCCTGCCCTCTGGGCCGCCATGGCAGCTTTTTTTTCCATCTTCCGTACATCTTTCCTGTCCGGTAGCTTTCCGCTACTTTCTAAACTGTGTTTGTACATTCGTCCAACAATTCTGCCTACTATTTTTCTTTCTTTATCTCTACTATCAGCCATCTTAAATCTTCTTTTCTTTTTTAGGCCCTGCAACCTTTTTTGCTTTAAGCTTTTTCTCTACCACAGGTTTGAGTCCCTGCTTGAGAGAGTTCTTAATATTTCTTTCACCTTCTACGTAAACTGTTCTCGGAGTCTTACCGTCAGACATCATAAAGCCCGTGTAAAACCACTTTCCATTTTCTTTCATATCCATCCTTTCCACTGACTTAAATATTCTCTTCAGGCATTTCTAAAAATTCACCATCGGGAAACCTAATCCCCTCCCGTTTTAAACCAATATGAGAGCGAAGAGCATTTTCCATATCTAATAAAAAATCTTCATCTATCGGTTCTACCGGCAGCCACCTGTCTCTCCAATAATGCAGGGCTGCTTCTTTTAAACTTTCTACCTTTACGGTTTTTTTAACCTTCTCACCGCCAGCAGTTTCTATATAACTTTTAGTCCACATCCAAAAGTCATTTAACGCATTGCCTTCAAAACCTATTGCAGCAAACTCGTTACCGGCTAGCGGCATGTAACCCTTCTTTATCATCTGTTGCAGTACTCCAGCCATATACTTTTTACCTCCAAAATAAATAAGGCGCGACTATCATAAAAAACTCTACAATAGACCGCGCCTTATAAATGTTTAAGCGATTAACTTAATTGTTTTACGCTTTTGATATTACTGCCACGCCGCCGCTGGCTGCCGTGTTTACACACTCGTCGCCATATATGGCAGTTACTACTACCTCTGTTGCGCGAAGTGATGCGTCTCTTTCTAACTCAGTACTTGCACTTGTTTTCAGCACATATGCAAGACCGCTTTGGTTCCCCACAGGCATAATAACGCCTTGCCTGTCAACCCCTGCGTTAACTGTCGGGCAATTTGTTGACTTGAACATGTCTATACCATAAAGGCTTGCAAAAGAACCCAGGTCTCCTGCCGGTACAGATGGGCCTCCCCATAGCGCGCCGGAACTGGATACTATGTCGGTTCTCAGGTCGCTAATTTGCTTTGGATGAAGCACACAAACATAAGGACCTTTTGCGTTTCCTTCTTCCAATTTATAGAGGGCATCAAGGAAAGTTGCCTCTGTCATTGTAGTGTTGGTTACACCTGAAGAAGTTACAAAATCAGAAACCTCTTGAAGGAGGTCAGAATCGATTTTATTTGCAAGGGCTTTACCAAGCTCAAATGCATAAGGCTCTAACCCGCCGACTCCTGCGCTCGAAAGGAGCATGTCTGTCACTGTAATCATTATTCCCGCTTCATCAGCAATTACGCTGGTGCTGCTTGTATTAAATGCAGTGTTACTTGCGTCCGCTCCCTCTGTTAAGTCAGTGGCGCTAAGAAGCGGCCACTTTGGAAACTCAACCGTTAGGGTTGACTCATTTGATATATCAGCCACCCTTACAAGGGAAGGCATTACGCTCTCTGCATAAGCTGCGTCAATTACCAGTCTTGATATTATCTCTGCTGCAACTAACTCACCGGCGCTGCCTGCGCCTGTTGTTACTTCGTTTGCCATTTATTATTCTCCATTCATTTGTAAATTATTAATTTTTAAATTTTCAACTTTTAAACTTTCTTTGGCGAGCTTCATGAAATGGGTTGGAAACATTTTTAAAACTCAGGTTTTTACTGCTACCTCCGCCGCTAATGTTTACTCCCTCTTTCATGAGCCTGTCAAAATCTTCTCTAGGCATGTTTCTCCATGACTCAGGGTCTGATAGGTTATACTTAACCTTGCCTGCTCCCGCTGCGGTTAACCTGCCAGGTGAGCCGCTTCCAACCGATGATGAGCTTCTTAAGTGATGAGGCCTCTCAGAGAGCCAGCTTTGAACAAACTCGTCAACACCGACTCTTGTCCCGCTCGCGCTGGGAGGGGCAACCAAATTCCCGTTATCATCAAAGCTGATGCGGGAGTTAAGCAGTTCGCTAACCTCCTCAGGGTCGACCACATTGTGGCGAGCCACAGATTTAAGCAGGGCAGAGTTTTTTCTCTCTACCTTCAGGCTCTCCACCTCGCCTTTTAGCTTTTTCACTTCATCACTAACTCCGCCGCCTCTAAGGGCTTTTGAATAAGCTCTTTTATAGGCGTCGTCAATTAAACCTTGCACCTTTTCTTGCTGCTCGGGGCTAAAAGGCCTGTCTCCACCATTGTCAGATGAAACACCCTTTGCCGTTTCAAGTTCGTCAACCATAATATAAAATCCTCCTCCCCCTGATTATTCCCGTCTGCTGCAGAGTGGGGTCTTCACTGCACCGGTTAAAACTAACTTTTTAATTTTATATAGTAGTATTTATTTTTGCCTTTTCTATTTCTTCTCTTATCTTCACTCTTACTTCATCAGATAATTTAGGAAGGACTGTGTCTACAATATTTTTTTGTAGTTCCTTATTGAAGGTCTCTGATGTAACCACAGCTCCCTGGGCTTTAATGGACTTATCCAGGTCGTTCATTAAATCCCTTACGGAAAAATCGTCAGGGTAATCAACAAACCCGTCAAAGTCGCGTCCTTCCCAGCGAGCCCAAAGTTTTAGTACGTCTCTCTCTGCCTGTTCTATGTTGTCTGCTTTCTCGGAGAGAAGTGCATGGAGCTGTTGGTATTCTAGTTCCAGAGCTACTCCGCTTTGAGACCTGCTTGCACCTTCTGTAGCCCTTGCCCCTCCCATCTTAGCAATACGATGGATCTCGTTTATATCCTGCCTGACCCACTCCCTTATCTCAGATAAGGAACTATGAGGGGCTTCCAACCAATAAGGTTTACCGCTGGTAAGCTCCGGGTCAAATTGAAAAATATTCTTAGGCCCTACTTCAATTTCATCATCAGAAGTCATCTTTGAATAAGGTACGGCAAGCATAGGAAAAGCTGTGTTCTCAATTATTTCTTTTGCATCGCTGCAAAGGTAATAAATATTTTTATTAATATCAGCAATATCTTCTAAGTCAGAGATTCCCTTCATCCTGACAGTAGAAGATTTGATATAAAGAGTAACCAGAGGTACGACTCCCAGGTCGTGGTCTCCTCTTTCTATAAGTGTGGCGCCGCTGTCCTCTTCATCATCAGAGGTAACCTTCCACAGGGACCAATCACTCTCGGTCCAAATTCTATATTCACCGCCCCCTTCATAAATCTTAACCATGGTCAGCTTTAAACTTCCCCGATCATCTCTCCGGTAAGACCAATCAAGAATATTCTCCGGTGTAATCATAGAAATGTATGGACGAATATCTTTATCTCTTGCCTCTGCTTTTGTTTTTGTCTCTACCATAGGTTTATCAATGATAAAACAGACATGTCCATAGACGCTTGCGTACCTTGCCCCGTCTCTCATGAACTGGCTGAAGTTTGACCCGTTTAAATCCGAATCATATAAAAAACTATGAAACAGAGGGTCTCTCATCAAAGAGCCATAATCCCTCACAGCACTTTTTTTAAAAAGGTGCGATGTAAAGACATCTACAATTGGAGCGCAGTAGTTGTAATAATAAGCAGTTTCTTTTCTTCTTTCGTAGTTAGCACTGCTCTCAAAGGGATGCTGCAACAGGTAATCACCCCTCTTGTAACTGCTTCCCCCCATGTAGGACCTGACAAAAAACTGCCACTCATCTATAGATGAACCATAAAGGTCATTTGTATATTCTAATTCTTCTCTTCTCATTTCTCACGCTCCTGCATAAATCTATTTATAAAATTTAAGTGCCTTGTTTTTTCTGTAACTCCTGAGAGGAAACTCGCTGTGGATAAAATAACCCAGTGCATCAGATGCGTGGGTTCTGTCAAAAGACTTTTTGTCCACTTCCCTATTACCTTCAGACCACTGAACTTCTTCAAAATCTTTTCTAAGATGCGCACACCTATTGCTATGATAGAGCCTTATATCTTCGCCGGTCGTCATAAGCATTGCATTAACTGCATTCACCCTGTCTTTGACGAAGGGATTGGATTTTTTAATCCTTTGATCCGTAAGACCAACCTCGCTCATAAGGGCGTAATCGCTCTTGCCCGCAGTAGAGCGGTGCCCTCCTGCCGAGTCTCCATAAACTACAATGCCCCTCTCATGGCTGCCATAGAGGGACATTATTTTTTTAGACATCTCTACTGTGTTAGTATTTCTGAGGACCAGCTCATCAAAAACCAAAACTTTTCTTCCGTCATATTGAGCTAATTGCCAAACGCAGGGGTCCACATTAAAATCAGCACACAATATAATAGGTAGATGCCTGTTTAACTCAAGAGACCTGTCTTCATGAAGTTCTGCTTTGTAAGGATAATAAACCCTCCCCGATGCACCTTCAAAACTTGCTTCATATTCCTGGCGAAAGGTTTTGGGGTCTAAGTCTCTCCGTGCAGATTCAATTTCCCTGCTGTCCAGTATCTCTGAGGATTTCCAGGAATAATAGCCCCAGTCGGGGTCAACTCCGCTTTTTGCATAATCTGCCAAATCTTTAAAATGGTTAAAACCCTCCGGCACACCGATAAACCAGCACCAACCACCCCTGTCAGAGAGGGACGGGCGGACATGTTCTGTCCATGCTGCAGGTTTCATGTTTGCATATTCATCTAACACCCCTCCGTCCCAGGCGCTGCCTTCAATACGCTCTGGCCTGTCCATGCCAATAACCCAAACCTCACTGCCAAAAATAGTTCTAATATAAAGTTCTGTTTCTGATATTTTTAATATCCATTTTTTGGGGATTAGAGCTTTAAGGTCTTTCCAAAAAATCCTCTTAGCCTGGTCGAGAGTTGGAGCTGCGGCAAAATATTTCCTCTCCAGATAACCTAACTTGTGTTTTGTCAATTCCAAAACCAGTTTTCTTTTTGCAAGTTCAGTCTTGCCGCTTCTCCTGCCGCTAGGCACGACAACAAATCTTTTATTCTCCCTCCAAAGTTTCTCCTGCTCGCCTGTGAGAAAGAGTTTGTTCCATCTCCTCGGCAAGCCCGAAGAGTTCGTCGATTTTGAAGTTTTCGCTGTTGTCATCTAAATTCCAAGCCAATCTTTCACCCTTTTCTATTTTCTCGAGAGCTTCTGTATAGAGTTTTAATTCTTTACTGTTTTCAACGCCGCCTTCATTTAAAAACTTTGCGTGCATCTCTCTAATTTTTTGCCATAACATTCTATGGTTTTTTAAAATGTTTTCTTTTATTATTTCATTTTCTTTATCACTACTTAAACCACTGTTAGAAAACCTCTGCCATTTATTTTTTTTAATTTTTTTCTTTATGGAACTTTCATGGCAAGAATATTTCTCTGATAACAAACGGACTGATGAAGATTCTGTTTCATATTCTTTTTTTAGACTCTTCCAATCTATAGCCATCTAAATTGAATCCAAACCATCATGGTCCCTGCAACACTTTAAGGGATATAAACTTAAAAAAGACTTGCTGCACTCCATGCAGTTTTCAGATTCGTGGAGGAGTACTTTACTACCTGGCGGTGAGTAACCGCCGCCGCCTTCTCTATCACTGCCTATAAATTCTGATAAATTAATACCGTAATCTGCTCTTCCTAACATAACTTCCTCCTTTTTAAAAAAGTCCAGCCTTATACTGTTTCTTTTTTTCTTGTGTTATATACTTAGGTGTTTTTTTTCTACCCCTTCTCAGAAATACCTCTGCCAATATTGGCTGATAATAGGTTTTTTATTCTACCCCTGTGCAACTTGGGTAAATAACAATAAAAAAAGGCACGCCTAAGCGTACCCTTTTTTTGTTTTCCTTTTTATGGTTCCATAGTGAGCCACATGTGGCCGTTCCTGGTATTGTTCTCTTCTTTCTCAGAACCGTAAAAATGCTCTGTTAAGTTCTCGTATCCATGGACTCTTAGGTCGTCCAAAACATCCCCCATTGTCTGGTACTGTCTTATAGTTTTATAATCAGTCCACTGCAAGTAAACCTTTTCATTTTCTTTAACGTCGTCAACCTCTACCTTATCCCAGCTTCTTCTTCTCACTCTGTGACCTTGAAGACGCGACTTTTTCTTCAGCCCTGTTAAGTATTTCATATGACCTCCCTAGTGATATTTTGTGACTTTTAGCTACTTCTTTCATGTGAGTATTCCAATAATGGTACTCGACAAAAACTGCTCTCTCTCTGGGACTCAGCCCAGCCAGGGGCCATAATACGTTTCGAACTTCAAGGCCCTCCCCCTTAAGCTCACCATAAAAGATATCAGGTTCTACTTTTAAAGATTCTATACTGGTTGTATCAGACATTAATTACACCTCTTAACTTTTATGATAGATAAATTAAATATAATACTTATATAATTAACTATATATGTGCACGCTACGCACAGCTATAGATTGGTTTTTTTACTGTAAAATTTTAATTTAGTGTAGTAATGTAATTGTGCAGGGAGGTTGGCAAGACTGAAAGCATTGCAAAAACCTAATAAAAACAGCGTGTTATGAATAAGAGAAGGAATTCTCCTGTGTAGTGTAAAAAACTACATAACACTTAAAGGGCCTGCACGATAAAGTGTCCCTTATTGTTAATGGGAACATTGTACAGTATAAGTGTGTTCGTGTCAAGCACTATTTAATTTTTACTGTATTTTTAGGGGTTTATGGTGTTTATTTGTATTTGACAACCCCTTTTGCACTTGTAAAAACACCTTAATTAATGTACCTATATTAAAGAGGGCTATGGAAAGCGAACTAAAAAACAAGAAAATATTCGGATACGGCAAAAATGTTTTTTTTGCGGGGCTAGTCAGCCTATTTATGGACATGAGCTCCGAAATGATTTACCCTCTAATCCCCCTGTTTTTAACAGATGTACTTATGGCTACCAAAACGACAGTTGGATTGATTGAAGGTATAGCCGAATCCACTGCTTCTCTGCTTAAAGTAGTTTCCGGACATATTTCAGATGTCACAAAAAAACGAAAACCACTAATGGCTTTAGGTTACTCAGTCTCTACCCTCAGCAGGCTGCTTATATACACGGCAACTAGTTCTGCTATGGTACTAACCTCAAGGTTTACCGACCGTGTGGGAAAGGGGTTTAGGAGTGCCCCTCGCGACGCCCTTATTGCAGACAGTACCAAAAAAAGTGAACTAGGAAGGTCTTTTGGCTTTCACAGGGCTATGGATACGGTTGGGGCAATTATAGGTCCCGCCATAGCCCTCCTCGTTCTTGCAGCGACTGACGATGATATTAGGGCTGTTTTTATTGTATCCTTCATACCGGGAGTTATAGCCGTATCCATAATCCTGCTTTTCATAAAAGAGAAACCTCACCTTGTAGAAACAGGCGAAACAGACGGGCTTTCCAGAAAAGCCCCTACCCCTACTAAATCGGCAACATCAAAGGAATTTAAGTCTTATATAGTAATAACCGGACTATTTTCACTGTCTGTAATAAGCGATGCCTTTTTGATACTCCGCTCAAGCGATCTGGGAGTAAGCCTTGCCATGATTCCGGTTTTATATTTAACCTACAATACTATCTACGCTCTGACCTCCATACCCTTTGGCCGCCTGGGCGACAGAATCGGCCTTCGCCCCCTCGTACTAACAGGCTTCTTCTCCTTTTCCATTATACTAATGGGTTTTAGCTTTGCTACAAGCACAGCCCATATATGGGGGCTGTTTATACTCTACGGGTTATACAAAGGTCTCAGCGACGGCGCCGGCAGAGCTTATGTGGGCAAACTTTGCGGGGAAGACAAAAAAGGCACAGCCTTTGGTTTGTTCCATACGGTAAGCGGCATAATGCTGCTGCCTGCCAGCCTGGGGGCGGGAATTATATGGGACAGGTGGGGGCCTGATTATGTATTTATGACAGCATCAATAATAGCATTTAGCGCAGCACTTTTATTTATGGTTGTAAGATTTAAACCGAGCAACTAAATAAACCTCACTAAAAACGCCATACAAGTCCATTGACATTGCCAGGGTAATTCTGTTAAAATTAGAGCTTATATGGACAATTACTACCTATACTTAATCGGCACTTTGACTTTCGCCTTTGTAATAAATCTTCCATTTGGATACAAAAGAGCTACATCCAAGAAATTCAGTATTCCTTGGTTTGTATATATCCACCTGCCAATTCCATTTGTAGTGGCACTAAGATTTGCTCTTGGTCTCGACTGGAAGATTATACCTCTAGTACTTTTTCTTGCAATTGCAGGACAAGTGGTAGGGGCCCGTTTGAACCCTGAGAGAATTTCTTAATTCTACCTAGGTTTCGGGTTTATACAAATAGCGCTAAGCTTTACGCAGCCGATAATCAATCAAATTCCAAAAAGCAAAAGGATAAAGGCAGAGGCCCGAGTCCCAACATGGAGCATGAAGGCATTTCTATGTCAAAAAATAATGATAATAACAAAACAAATGGCCTAGACACCGTAGAGACTTCAGATCCTGAAACCGGCGCAAAGGCCCCAATAAAACCTCAGTACAAAAAATCCACCTTCGAAAATTACAGAAAACATATGAAAAACCGAGGCGGCCCCGATGCCTCGCCAATACAAAACATTATGGTTAAGACTTTTGGCAAACTAAACATTGACCAGAAGATAAAGGAATACAAAATTTTCAAACATTGGGCAGATGCAGTAGGCCCTCATATTGCCAAAAAAACCCAGCCAAAAAGACTGATGAACAAAAAACTCTTCGTAAATGTTTCTACTCCTACCTGGGTTACTGAACTAATCTATCAAAAAGAAGAAATCCTGGAAAGAATTAATAAAACATTAGGCAACGAAGAGGTTATTGACATAGTTTTCAGACAAGGCACAATTGATGTAGAAGATAGTGATAAAACATCAGAAGAAAAAATAAAGATAGTGGACAGAGAGCTGACTGAAGAAGAAAAACTTAAAATAAAAGAAGATACAGCGGAAATAAAAGATAAAGACCTTAAAGAAACAATCTCCCGCACTATGGAGAAATCATTTAAAGTAATAGATTAATAAAGCCTACCTCCATCAAGTATGACTCTCTCCTGCTCATCATACCGGCAGCCAATGCCAAACTCCGCCAGAAAGAACTGGGCGTCACCTACCTCCCCGTCTTTATTTTTTGTATAAACGAACTTAAACCGCCCCAGAGATAAACCCTCATTTTTAATAACCTCTTTTAATTCCTCCAGACGGTCAACAGGGTAAACATAATAAATTCTACCTCTATCTCCTGCAAGATGTTTTGAAATCCTGACCAAGTCAGTCATATCTCCAAATATTTCAGTCCTTGCCGCCGCCCTGTCCTTATGGGGACTTATCCTTCCTGCATCTTTTTTAAAATAAGGAGGGTTCGATATAACATGACTAAATGAACCTCTATCATAAATATCATATAAATCACGCCAATCAGATTTAAGAAGAGATACCTTGTCTTCTAAAGAATTTTCTCTTATGTTTTTTTCTGCAATTTTAAAAAGAGTGGAAGATACCTCAACCCCCGTAATATCGGAGGCTTCGGTTTTTAAAGTAAGTAACATGGGGATTACCCCGGATCCTGTACCTAAATCTATAACTTGGGTTTTGCCGCTTAAGGGACTAATAAAATCACAAAGCAAAACCGTCACAGATGTTAACATATGTGACGGTTTTAATTGGTAAAACTTATAAGGTCCCAGCTCTTGAAGTATTTCTTTCAAATTATATAACCTGTGTAATTAGTCATCAGATAGCGGATTAATCACGAGACCTGACAATATTTTTGGATAAAAGAATGTTGATTTCTGCGGCATTAAAAGACCTGCCTCACTTACCTCTCTTACCTGCCCTATTTGTGTTGGGTTCATAATGAAAGCAATCTGACCTGAACCGGAGTTTATCTCACCAAGGGCAGCAGGCAGGTCCTTACGGTAGAGAATATTTGTTTGTTTTGCCTGGGCCTCTTTATCAATACCAAGGAGCTTATCTAAAACCAATGTATGTAGAATAGATACATCGAGAGTTTTATAAACCTCCGGCATATCCGTGCCGAAGACATCATCCATTATCTTTTTGCTTTTTAATGTAAAAATAAGATAACTCTGGGTGCCGCCAACATAAACGCCAAAACGAATATTATCTCCCTTGTCTTCTAATCTCTTTATGAGGTCCCCTCTCATCTCAGTTTCATTAGCTGCTTCAAACTGAAGCTCGTCTATATGAAAAAACTCTTGGCACTTCTCTAAAAAACTATCAACATCAAACAAAGAAAGACTGTGTACCACCCTGTGAATTGGATAAATCTCCAACCCCTTATCTGCCATTGATGCAAAGTACATCAAAACAAAATTGTATGGCTCGTCTCCTGTAAAATCAGGGTTGGCCTCTCTCATTAAATTTCTATAGTTAAGGGCAGTATCATAACGATGATGACCGTCAGCAATAAACATATCTTTATCTTCCATTAGTTTGCTAACCTGTTCGATAACTGAACTGTCTGTTATAGCCCATACAAGGTTAGACACGCCGTCATCGCCAACAGCATCTACAAAGGGGTCTCCGGTTTTTGCTTTATCTAAAATATCATTTATAAGTTCACCTTCATTATATTCTACAAAAAGTCCAAAGATAGGGCTAAAATTTGCCTTGCAGGCTTTTGTAAGGTTAAGCCTGTCTGTCTTAGGTCCTGATAAAGTCCTCTCGTGGGCATGAATACCACCGTCACCGTAATCTTCTATTTTAAAACGAGCCAAAAAACCACGCCTTATAACTTCCCTACCGTCAGGGGATGTGAACTTTTGAACATAAAAATAAATTGTAGGTCCGTCAGTTTTTAAAACTCCTGACTCCTTCCAACTATTAAAGTCCTCAGCAGACCTGGTGTAACGACTATCAGTATCTGTGTCAGATTCCTTTTGTTTGCCCAGGATAAGCCTGACAACATTATTCTCATGTCTTTCATATAGATTAGACTGCATCTCGCTGCCAATTACATCATAGGGAGGAGCAACGACTTTTGCCATATCTCCTACCTTTTCCTTATTAAAAACAAGACCTTCTAGTGGTTTAACCTTTGCCATTTATGTCCTTATATCCTCCGTATATTCGTACAATTTACTTCTCAAAAACCCTCTAAATCTACTACCTCAAGGCCTACTTGTCAATGGTATTTTGAGACAGACTCTCTTTTTTAATTGCGGCATATAAAACCCAAGCAATTCAAACACTTGAGAGGCGGATGTGTAATACTCTACTTAGTTTTATATTCGGTCAAGCAATAATTACTGCGCAGGACGCTTGCTCTACCTGCTAGCCAATGGTTGACAACTCTAATCTTCCCTGCCACAGACTGCGTCTGTTTATTTAAGGTAGGTTATATCTATTACCCCTTACCCAATAGTTGACAACTCTAATCTTCCCTGCCACCTTCTTTTTAATATTTCTCTTAATATGAGTCCTTCTTCTGTTGTCAGGTCCGGGTCTGATTTTAAGAATTTAAGAACTTCACTTCTGGCTTTTTTTAATATAGTCAAATCTCCCAGTACGCCGGGTGTTCTGAAATCCGGCAGACCCGATTGTCGGGTTCCAAGAAAGTCCCCGGGGCCGCGAATTTCTAAATCTGCCTGGGCAATTTTAAAACCGTCATTTGTATCGACCATTACCTTAAGTCGTTTTTTTGTATCATCGGAGCCTGAATGCTGCGCAAGGAGGAGGCACCTGCTTTTAGCGCCGCCTCTGCCGACCCTGCCCCTTAATTGGTGGAGCTGAGCCAAACCAAACCTCTCTGCATGTTCAATGAGCATTACCGCCGCATTAGGCACATCAATACCAACCTCTATTACAGTGGTTGCAACAAGTATGTCTGATTTTTTGTTTTTAAAATCATTCATGACAGCTTCTTTTTCAGAACTTTTCATTCTGCCATGGAGGAGAGTAAGTTTTAGGTTTGGGACGATCTCTTTTTCCAAATGCTGTTTCATTTGGGTGGCATCTTTT
>CBDUXU010000042.1:0-15751 GCA_965371285.1 uncultured bacterium
GGTGACAATGGAACACATCCCACTATTTATTCAAAAATGAAAAAAAATATTATTACCATAATCCTAAAACTTGCCATAAGCGGGGGGCTTCTTTATTGGCTCCTAAGTTCAATGGACATAGAAAGACTCATTGTTGTGGTCTCTTCTGCAGACCCTAAGTTCGTTATTTTAACATTAGTGATTTTAGTAATTGTACAACTCTTAGCCATATATAGGTGGGGTTTGGTTTTAAAGAGAGATATGGATATAAGTTATAAGTTGGTTGGGTCAATTAGTTTTGTGGGACTTTTTTTTAATAATTTTCTGCCAACGATAGTAGGGGGAGACGCTGTGAAGGCTTATTATTTGTACCGTCATAGCGGACCAGAGACTGGTGGCAACGGAGTTATCACTCTGCCGACAGTGCTGGCCTCTATTTTGATGGATAGATTTTCCGGTTTTACAGCTCTCATGTTTATAGCCCTAGTCGCTTTAATTCCCGGTTATTCTCTTATAGCAGGGACGGGGGTAGAGGCTGCCTCTTTTGGAATTATACTTTTTTATTTTATATTTAGTCTTTTTATGTGGGTTGAGTTTCTACACGGCTGGCTAATGTCGCTCCTTTTGAAGATAGGGTTCTATAATATAAACGAAAAAATTGAAAAGTTTTATAAATCCCTTATGAGTTATAAAGAAGACAGAAAGTTAATCGCTAAAGTTTGTTTTATTTCTCTTTTTATACAAGCAGGGGTAATACTTAGTTTTGCTGCCATGGGGCGAGGGTTAGGCATAAATATTTCAATTTGGTATTATTTTTTATTTATACCTGTGACTACCGTAGTGGTTATGGTGCCTCTGTCCTTGTCTGGCATAGGTATTAGAGAGGGGATTATGGTTTTACTCTTCTCGTTTGGAGGGGCAGAGAGTGAGTCGGTGATAGTTATGTCTCTTATGTGGTTTGCAGGTTTGGCGCTAATTAGCACGGTAGGGGGTCTTGAGTATATAAGGCTTGGCGGCAAGAGAGAGTTTGCAGAAAGTTTGAATTAAAATTAGGAGGGTTATTTATTATGGGTGATGAAATTAAAAGAAAAGTAGATGAGAAACTTCTTTCCATTATGGCATGTCCCAAGTGTAAGGGCGATATTGAAATGACTGATGACGGAGATTTTGTTTTTTGCAGTCCCTGTAGTTTGAAATACAGAATCGAAGAAGGCATACCCGTAATGCTTATAGATGAGGCAGAGGGGCTGTAGAAAACATCTGTGGAAACCTGGAAGGTGAGTTTTTGTTTTACGGTAAAACTAAAATATGAAAAAACTTTTTGATTATATTGTTTATTTAATATTGTTTGCGTCCTTTAAAGCGGTTTCTATTATACCAAGGCCTCTTTGTTTGAGCCTTGGCAGGTTAATCGGCTTGGTTCTTTTTTATACCAAGACGCTTAGGTATGACTTGGTAATTTTTAACCTTAAGACTGCTTTTGATTCAAAATCAGATGATGAGATAAAAGCTCTTGCCAAGAGTTTTTATAAAAACTTCGGCATGATGATTATGGAACTTCCATCAGGTTATGCAGTAAGCGAGAAGTTTGTAGATGAGTATATTGATTTTGAAGGCACTGAGTTTTTAGAAACTGTTTTAAAAAAAGGTAAGGGGCTTGTTATACTCACTGCCCATTTTGGGAACTGGGAGCTTCTTGGCGCAGCACTCGGTGTTAAGGGTTACAATGTGAACACGGTTTACAGGCCGCTGGATAATGTTTATCTCGATAGGTTTATCAGGCGCCTTAGGTCTTCTACGGGTAACGACCCAATTGACAAAGCTAATGCAGTTAAGAGACTGCTTGGCATGGGTAAAAGCGGAGAGATAATCGGAATGCTTATGGACCAGAGGTCGTCGTTTAAAGAGTCCGTAGAGGCTGACTTTATGGGACATAAAGTCAGGACCAATAAGGGACTTGCTATGGTTGGCCTAAGGAGTAAGTCAGAAAACATTACTCCTGTGTTTATAGTGAGGGATGGATTAAAACATAAGGTTATTATTGAAAGAGCCTTAAAGCTTAAAGATACTGGTAATAAGGAAAAAGATATTTTAGAGAACACAGAGATGTTTAACAGGGTTATTGTAAAGTACATAGAGAAGTATCCTGACCAGTGGCTTTGGCTCCATTCCAGGTGGGATAGGCGTAAAAGGGTTGGAGTTTAAACAATTTTAAAATAAAGGAATATTAAAAGTGAGTGAAAACAATTCAAAATTAAGCTGGAGTCTTCTCTACAAATTCAGGAAAGAAATTAGGGGAATGTATAAGTCTATCTACTCCATACCCCTTAAGAAAAAACTCCTTCATGTTGTGGCTGGAGAGCTAAAAGGCGGAGAGTCTCTCTTAGATGTAGGGGCTTCTAATAAAACTTTTAGAAATAAGGTTTTAAAACTTTTCCCTGATGTTACCTGCAAGACTATGGACCTGGATAAAGAAGCTGACCATGACTATTACAGCCTCGATGATATAGAAGAGAAGTTTGATGTTATTGTATTGGCAGAAGTTATTGAACATATAGAGCTTGAAGAGGGTGCGGAATTTTTAAAAAAACTAAATACCCTGCTCAAAGCCGGCGGCAAGATTATAGTCACCACCCCTAATATACACCACCCTAATATTTGGATGAGGGATGCAGACCATAAAGTGCCTTATAGGTATGATGTTTTGGGGTCTCTGCTTACTTTTACAGGCTTTCAGGTGCAGAGTATTTTTAGAATTTATAATGATGCATTTATGAAAAGGTTTATTAGGGTTTATATAACAAGTTTTATTCACAGGTATTTTGATATTGATTTTGCAAAAAACATTGTAATAGTAGCTAAAAAAGGTAGTGATGGTTAAAAGATGAAGATAGCTTTAGTATCAAGAGGATATGGCTTAAGTTTTGGCGGAGCTGAATCAGTGACTGTTCATTTGAGCCGCACTCTAAAAAATGCCGGCCATGCTGTCACTGTATATGCAGAAAAAATTGACCCTGCTATGGACTTAGGCGACATTGATGTGGAGGCTGTTAAAATCAATCGCAAACTGTCGCTTTTTAGAGGTTGGAGTTTCCATAAAAAGATTTCAAAAATTTTAAAAGGCAAAAATTATGATGTTGTTTTTGGTTTTTGCCCCTTTTATCCCGTAGATATTTATAGGGCAAGCGGAGGCGTACACGGCCATTGGATGAGGCTTCGTTATCCAAATTCCGTTAAGAGATTTATTAAGTATGTCACCTCTCCTGCGAACTTTGTTATAGATAAGTTAGAGAGAAATATGTTCAGTGGCGATAGGTGTAAGTTTGTAATAACAAACTCTATTTTAGCCAAAGATCATTTTAAACAATATTTTGGTCTAAGTGATGAGAGGATTAGAGTTGTTTATAATGGAGTTGACCATAATAAATTCAATAGTGGCTTAAAGAGTAATAGAGATAAGGTAAGAGAAGAGCTTGGCATAACAGACGGGGAAACTATTGCTCTTTATATTTCTAATAACTGGAAGAGGAAGGGTTTGGAGACTGTTATTAAAGCCATGGAGGGTTTTAAGGACATTACCCTTTTAGTGATTGGCAGAGGTAAGGAGAGGGATTTCGCCGAAACCATAAAAAGTTCCGGCATAAGTAGGGCTAAAATAAAGTTTCTTGGCATTAGGAGTGATGTGGAGAGGTTTTACGGGGCAAGCGATTTTTTTGTCCTCCCTACCAGGTACGACCCCTGCGCAAATGTTTGTCTTGAGGCAATGGCATCGGGACTTCCCGTTATTACAACAATGGAGAACGGGGCAGCGGAGCTTGTAACTCATGATTATAACGGATTTATACTTGAAGACTGGCGAGATGTAATGTTAATGCAGCAGTACTTTTTTACACTTACCGATAAGCAGGTAAGTCAGTCTATGGGGAGTCATGCTGAAAAATCCATGAAATCACATACCTGGGAAAAAACCATGAACGAGACAGTTGCAGTATGTATGGATGTTATAAATCTTAACAGTGCAGCGGGGAAATAATGAAGGTTGCGTTTTTAACAACAAGGTTGGCGAAGGCAAGTGCCAGGTATAGGTTCGGTCAGTTTTTGCCTGTCTTTACCGATGCAGGAATAGAGGCAGAGCCGCTTTTAATACCCAATAGTGCTATAAGAAGGTTTTTATTTTTTAAAAGTTTGTCTGATTTTGATGTAATATTCCTTCAGAAAAAACTTTTTGGCGGTATAGAGTTTGCTGCTCTTAGAAGAAATGCAAAAAAAATCATTTTTGATTTTGATGATGCTGTTATGTTTAATGATTCTTCGAGAATAGGTTTGGGTGGTGACTATAAGTCTTCTGTAAGGAGCAAAAAGTTTGAAAGAACAGTAAAAGCAGTAGATGGTGTTATTGCAGGCAATGTTTACCTGAAAGATTTAGCGCTGAAATATAATAACAATGTCACGGAAATACCCACTTCCATTGACACTGGTAGGTATAAGATAAAAGATTTCAGCAAGAGCGGCGGGGGTAGTGTAACACTTGGCTGGATAGGCAGTAAGGACACAGTATTTTATCTTAAAAACATAGAAGATACATTAGGCAAAATTTATGACAGTAACCACTCTGTTAGGCTTAAAATTATTTCTGATGAGTTTATAGATTATGGCGGTATTCCTATTACTGCGCAGCACTGGAATGGTGATACAGAGTTAGAGGATTTAAAGAGTTTTGACATTGGCATTATGCCCCTCACGGACGACCCCTGGAGTAGGGGTAAATGCGGGTTTAAACTTCTCCAGTATATGGCTTTAGGTATTGCTTCTGTTGCCAGCCCTGTGGGAGTGAATATTGAGATAATAGAACACGGAGTAAACGGCTTTCTCGCATCTACTGACGAAGAATGGGTAGAGTATGTAGGTAAGCTGGCCGCCAGCTCTGAGCTGCGCAGGTCTATGGGTGAGAAGGCTAGAGAGACTGTAGTGAGTCGTTATAGCATGGATGTTAACGGAAGGCTGCTGGCAGATTATATAAAAACCTTCTCCTGATTTTTTATGTAATGGTTTTGGTTAGAGGTTTATGAGTTTATGATTAATGTAGGAAAAAAAATAAAAATACTGGCAGAGGGTCCTATTGATGGTGGGCTAGTAGAAGAAATAGAAACTATTGCAAGTTCTGCTGAGTTTTCAGGTGAGGTTAATGTAATAGATAGCTCTCTATATGCTAAAGTTTGTTTTTTTGAATATGAAAATAAAAAATATATATTTAAGGCCTTTTTAAAAAGAGGCTTTTTGGAATTTATAAAAAATATTTTAACTGGATCTAGGGCTCTTAGAGCAAAAGTAGGGACAGAGTTATTAATTGATAATGGTTTAAATGCCCCTAACGTTCTTTGCTTGGGAGAGGGGACAGAAATAGGCGACAGTTTTATTGTTACTGATTTTATTGAAAGCGAATTTAATTTAGCAACTTTTTTAATGTTTGTAAGGGATGGAAAGAGGCGGTGGAATATGCTTCATTCTCTTGGCAAGGTTATTGGTTTAATGCACTCCAAAAATCTGTATCATGGCGACCTCCGCCCGGGAAATGTTTTGATAATTGACGGCAGCGAAGACTATAAGTTTTGTTTTATAGATAACGAAAGAAACCAGGAAAGACCTAACAGTGAGGAAAGTATGGTAATCACCAATTTGGTGCAATTAAACATGTTACCGCTTTCTACAGTTGGTTTGACAGATAGAATGAGATTCTATGTTGAATACTGCAAGGCGGCTGGTATTGACGGGATTTACCTTAAGAAGCTGGCTCGCGTGGTGTGGCATAAGACAGAGGAGCGAATGGCCACAAGCAGGCTTGGGGGTTTGTACAATTGATAGTTGAAGATAATAAAAATTACCCTCTTGTTACGGTCGTTGTGCCTGCCTATAACCACGAGAACTATATTGAAGAGTGTATAAATAGTATTTTAGGTCAAGACTACCCTGCAATAGAGTTATTTGTTATAAATGACGGTTCCACTGACGGAACTCATGAGAAGATGGTAAATATATGTAAAAAGTATGAAAGCAGAATTAAATATATCAACAAAGAGAATGAAGGACTTATTACCAGCCTGAACATTGCCTTGAATGAGGGTAGAGGTAAATACTTTTGTGAGTTGGCGTCAGATGATAGCTGGCTTGATGGAAGTCTTAAAAAAAGGGTGGATTTTTTGGAGTCTAACAATGAATATGACGCTGTATTCGGAGATATCTATTATGTAATTGACGGTGTAAAGACCAATGAAAGGCTGGTTAGCCATGTGAAACATGGTGGTTATGATTCTAAAGTTCACAATGTTAGGCACTTAATAGAGAGCAAGAGGATGATTGTTTTCCCTACAGGTCTTTTCAAAAGAGAGGCGCTTTTGGATCTTGGCGGTTTTGATACAGATTTTAGGTTTTTCGAAGATATTGCAATGAGGTATAAACTCGTTTATCATAAAATGGTCGGCCGTATTGACGAACCTATTATTTGGTATAGAAAACATACAGGCAATGTCAGTTCATCTACAGAGTATTTTATAAGGATGAAAGAAGAGAGTATTTTAACTTTTGAAAAACTTTTTGCCTGTACTGATGATGCAGGTCTCAAGAATGTACTAAACAAAAAACTCTTCAAACGATATATGAGTTATGCGAAACTGGCTATGGATAATAATTTAGATAGAGATAAAATTATAAGTGCCATAAACAAGGCTATTAATATCAAACCCCTGTCTGTTAAGGCAAGATTTTACAAATTTAAGGTGAATTCCAGTTTATGAAAACAAAGGTACTGATAGTTAGCAATTCTTATGCAGGTGAAAGCAGACTTACGAACCTATTTGTGACTTCTCTTGATAAAGACAAGTATGAGGTGTTGGTCTGCTACTTAAAAGGAAAAAGCGAGGTCCCTGACACTTTGGATAAGATGGGAGTTTCATATTATCTTTTAAGTAAAAGAGGTAAGGCTAATTTCGAAACAATTACAAAACTTGGTGTTTTATTGAAAGAGTTCAGACCAGACATTATTCATTGCCATCGTTTTGATTCTACACTGGTGGGCACACTGGCATCATTTTTTTATGGAGTAGGTAAGGTAATAAGCCATGTTCACGGTTTAAACAGGATTCGAGGTTTAAGGCGGAAGTTAATTGCAAAATGGATGCTGAGGAGACTGGCATTGACTGTTTGTGTGTCTGAGTTTGTCAGGCAAGATGTTATAAATGTAAATAGTTTCTTAGATAAGAGCAGTGTCAAGGTGTTACACAATGCCATAGATGCTGGTATGGTTTGCAGCGGCAAAGAATACAGGGATGAGGCCAAGGCTAACCTGGGTTTAAGTGAAAATACATTTAATATCGTTAATGTAGGCAGGCTTGTTCCTACAAAGGGGCAGAAATATTTAATTGAAGGTTTTGCCGCTGCTTTAAAGAAAAATAATAAATTGAGACTATATTTTATTGGAGACGGTAGGCTGAAAAGTGAGTTAGAGGAGCAGGTAAGGGAACTGGGTTTAGATGGAAAGGTGTTTTTCTGTGGGTATCGTAAAGATATATTAAATCTCCTTTGTGGTTTCGATTTGTTTGCTTTTTCATCTTTAGCAGAAGGCCTGCCTCTTTCCATTGTAGAAGCTATGTATGCCGAACTGCCTGTAGTTACTACTTCTGCCGGAGGCCTGCCGGAGGTTTTTGGTAGTGGGGGTTTTGGCAATATGGTGGATATCGCCAGTTCTGAGCAGCTGGCTGCAGCTATTTTGGAAATAAGTTTAATGGATGATGGCAATCGTAAAGCTCTGGGGTTAAGGGCAAGGGAGAGAGCTGAGGAAGGTTTTTCGAAAGAAGTTCTTCGCAGGAACCTTATAGATATATACAACCAGGTGTTGTCAGAAAATAATTAATATAAGGTGGGTTATGGTTAAAGATTTAGTCACAGTTGTAATACCTGTTTATAATCATGAGAAGTATATACTTCCTGCTATAGAAAGTGTTTTGAGCCAGGACTATTCCAATGTGGAGCTTATTGTTGTTAATGATGGTTCTACAGACGGTACAGATAGAGTGATTAAAGATTTTTTGTCCAAGAAAGGTGATGTTTTTAAGTATATTTCTAAAGACAATGAAGGAGTTGGGAAGACCATGTCCCTTGGACTTAAAAATGCGACAGGTGAATATTTTTGCGAACTTTGTTCAGATGATCTTCTTACTGACTCAAGCATAAAAAAAAGGTGGGACT
The DNA here is from genome assembly GCA_965371285.1 of uncultured bacterium. Lineage (GTDB taxonomy): Bacteria > Desulfobacterota > GWC2-55-46 > GWC2-55-46 > DRQE01 > CBDUXU01. The sequence goes on from CBDUXU010000042.1 coordinate 8,221, forward strand.
TTATAAATAAAAGAGATGATATTGATGTTGTATTTGGAAACCTAGTTTCAATAGATGCAGATGGAACCAGGTTAGCTAAAATAGAGAGAGATAAAGAAAGTTATAACAGCAAAGACCACAGTTTTAAGAACTTCATGGAAAGGCGTGCCATATTTACAATCCATGCAGGGCTTTACCGTACAGAGAGGCTCCGTAGTATTGGAGGTTTTCATGAGGGCTTTTATACAGAAGATGTTCACCTCAATTTCCTTTTGCCTTTATTTGCTAATATAGCTTCTATTGATGAAGAGGTGGTTTTTTACAGGCAGCATGACACTAATATCTCAAGTGGCAAGCCTATTTGGATGAGGCAGGAAAAGGTCAAGAGTTTAGAGATTATTTTGGCACTGCCTAATTTACCTAAGAAGTTTGTAGGAGACATTAAAGAATATCTTTTTCGTGAATATATGAAATACTTGAAGGCAGGTTTAAGGTCAGGCGTTGATAAAGAAGAATTAAGAAGTCTTGTTGCCAGAGCTTCAGCTATTAAACCACTGTCTCCTAAGGTTATTATGTATAAACTGAGGCTTCTTTTCTAAGACTTGATCTGTTTAAATATTTTGATAGAACTATTCTTAAGGTATTTATATAATTTGTTAAGGAGGAATATTTATGACAACATTAAATAGCGAAAGACCAATTATTATATTAGGCATGCATCGTTCAGGAACCTCAATGACTTCCGGCCTATTAAGGCAAATGGGTCTTTTTGTGGGGGCTGACCTATTTGATGACATACATAACGAATCAACATATTTTAAAGATATAAATAGTGAACTGCTGAAATCCGTGAGTGCAGGCAGCGATAGTACAACGAATTTTAAATATCTTTTAGGAAACCCAGAGATTTTAAAAATGACTTTGAGGTGCTTGGAGTATGATGTTAGGTCTTCTAAGGCTAAGCAGTTTTTTGGTAGTCATGTGTCCCTTGATTCTATTGATACTAAATGGGGATGGAAAGACCCACAAACAATGATTACAATACCTTTATGGTTGAAGATTTTTCCTGAGGCCAAGATTGTATATATTACCCGTAACGGTGTAGATGTGGCAAGTAGCCTGCGTGTGAGAGAGCTTAAAATACTGGAAAGAAGAAAGCGTAAACACGAGAAGAATTTTAAAAAGCGTTTCTCTCTTAAAACTAAACTCCAGTCTTGTGGATTTAAGGGCCCGGCAAGAAATTTATCCTTGGATGGAGGTTTTTCATTGTGGGAAGAATATGTTGAGGCGGCAGAGAAAACAATTAGAGAGATGGAAAATGAAAGAATTATTATTAAATATGAGGATGTTCTTAATGAACCTGTAAAACACTTAAGGGAGCTGGCAGATTTCTGTGGACTTAAAAGTGACAAGGTAGAAACTCTTGCCAGTACTATAAGGCCTGGCAGGGGGAGTGCTTATCTTAAAGACCCGGAACTAAAAGAGTTCTATGATAAGGTTAAAAACACAAAGTGGATGGTTGCTTACGGGTATTAATTTTAACAATATTTAAAATAATCTAAAATGAAGATAGTGTATGAATCCAGTTGAAATAATGATAGATAAGTTGGCAGAAATTGATATTTATTACAATAGAACTTATTATAAAGACAATTATAGAAAGTTCTTTTCAAATAAATATAATTTACTCCTTGGTGTAGACGGGCTTGTTGAAATACTTAAAGAAGGCTCTGCTACAACTGTAAGTATTATTAAAAGGGACGGTGATGGACCGGATAAAGATTTAGTTATTAAGTGTTTTAAAAGTGGAGGGTTTATAAAAACACTTGCACGGCGATTTGTCGGAAGTAAGGCAAGGAAGCTGTTTAATAGTAACTCTATATTATTTGAAAAAGGTTTGAATGTGGCAGAGCCTGTTTGTTTTTTTGATTTGTTTGGTTCTATAGAAAGTTGTTTCGTTTCTGCAAAACTGGGTGACTGCAAAAACTTTGCACTTATTTTTGATGATTTAATAGATAAGAGTCCTTCAAGCCTGGCAGAGGCTATTGCTGGCGAGATGGTCAGGTGGCACTCTATGTTTATAACCCATGGCGACATGAAGTGGTCAAATATAATGATAAAAATAAATGGTGATGAAATAAAACCATACTTTATTGATTTAGACCAGGCAGAGTTTGGTAGTAGAGTAAACTTGCCAGGAGTGATGGACGACCTTACAAGGTTTTACAGGTATGGAATAGAGAGGGGAAGGGCAGATTGGGTTTATAATGTCTTTTTGCCTGCTTACATGGACTCTTCTGCAGGTCTGATAAAGGGTGGATTAAATATGGAAAAAATTGCCATAAGGGCAATGGCTGAGCATGAACTGAAAAAGTGAAGCGACGGAGATAGACGGTCTTGGATGAATTTGTAGAAAAAAAAGGAATAATTATAAATAAGTCTTTTGAGAAGTTATTAGAGAAAGAGGGGTTTGACTCTTACCTGGATTTTATGTCTCTTAAGGACTGTGAGCCCGTGAAAATCAAAAAGAACAGAAGTGTTTTCAAGTTTTCTTTGAAAGATGAAAGTAGTGAAAATGGTAAGAGGGTTTTTTATTTAAAGAGGCATATTTACAGTGGCAGTGAGAAGATTAGTTTTATTCTCAGTCCTGGGGGAAGAGAAGATGGACTTAATGAATGGAATCAGACTATTGCCCTAAGAGAAGCAGGTTTTAATGTAATGACTCCTGTTGCTTTTGGAGAGAGAAAATTAGGCATTGTGCCGGTGGAGTGTTTTACTCTCTCTGAGGAAGTATCAAGCTGTGTTAGAGCTTCTGATTATGTAGAAGACCTGCCTGATGACGGCGTGGGGGTAAAAAAACGCATTGACCTGCTTATAAGATTAGCTCACCTTGCAGGGGAGTTTCATTTAAAGGGCTTTAACCATCAGGATTTTTATTTAGTTCATTTTTTCCTTCGCTTGGAGACAGAAGAGATATTTATCATGGACTTGCAGCGTGTGCATAAGAGAGATACACCATCTACTAGGTGGGTAATAAAGGATCTGGCGCAGTTTGTTTTTTCTGCCCTTAGTGGCGGGAAATATGTTCCTGATGACCTTAATATTTTTTGGCATGAGTACTTCGATAAAGATAAGCTTGGCAGAGGTGAGGAAAAAATGATAAAAAGTATAATGGCAAAGGCAAAAAGGATTGCCAGGCATGACGCCAAACTAAGAGAGAGGAGCAGGGTATAAAAAAATGGATTATAAAGAATTAGAAGAGGTTAGTAGTTTTACCGTTACAGGAGGGGCTGGTTTTATAGGTTCAAATATTGTTCTTACACTTTTAGAACAGGGGCAGAAGGTTATAGTGTTGGACAACCTTGTCACAGGAAGACAGGCAAACCTTGATTATATTAATGAATATATAAAAAACAATAATATTCCCGCAGGATATTTTAAGTTTATTAATGGAGATATAAGGGACTTAGACATTTGCAGGGAAGCTGTTAAGGGGTCTGACTATGTAATGCATAATGCTGCTCTGGGTTCTGTCCCCCGTTCCATTGACAACCCTATTGCCTCAACTGAGGTTAATGTTGACGGTACTCTTAATATGTTAGTTGCAGCCAGGGATGAGGGTGTTAAGAGATTTGCTTATGCATCAAGTTCGTCAGTTTATGGTGACTCAAAAGCAATGCCTAAGGTTGAGGGAGAGGAAGGCGCACCAGTTTCTCCCTATGCTGTTACAAAAGCAGTAAATGAATTGTTTGCAAATAATTTTCAGCATGTCTATGGTTTGGAAGTTGTAGGGCTCAGGTATTTTAATATTTTTGGACCTAGACAGTTTCCATTTTCCGAGTATGCTGCTGTTATTCCAATATTTGTAAAAGCGTTATTGGATGGTACTGCTCCTACTATTAACGGAGACGGGGAAACCTCCAGGGATTTTACTTTTGTTGATAATGTTGTTCAGGCTAACATAAAGGCATGTTTTGCCCCTAAGGAGGCAACCGGTAGGTCTTATAATATAGCCTGTGGCGGAAGGTTTTCACTAAATGAACTTTATAGTAAGCTTGCTGATTTGATAGGTTCTGATGTCTTGCCAAACTATGGCCCAGAGAGAGCAGGAGATGTGAAACACACAGAGGCTGACATTAGTGACGCCAGGAAGTTACTGGGTTTTGAGCCGGAGATAGATTTTTTTGAAGGTTTGGAGAAATCTATTGGTTGGTACAAAGAGAATTTATAATAAGGAGTCTAAAAGAAAATAGGTGATTATGAAAACACTTTTAAGCACTAAAAAAGCAACAGACATAATAAATAAATTCTCAAGGGCAAAGGTTCTGGTAATTGGAGACCTCATAATGGATCATTTCATATGGGGCTCTGTTGACAGAATCTCCCCTGAAGCCCCCGTACCGGTTGTTGATGTAAGAGAAGAAGAGATACTACTCGGCGGGTCAGCCAATGTGGTTAACAATATTAGAGAGCTTGGAGGCAAGTGCTACCTTACAGGAGTTGCAGGCAGGGACGAAGATGGTACCAAGCTGCTTAAACTCTTAAAAGAAAAGAAAGTAGATACAGGGGGAATCATAATAGATAAAACTCGCGCTACCACTATAAAAACTAGAATTGTTGCCGGAAACCAGCAGGTAGTCCGCTTTGATAGAGAGAGCCGCGACCTTATATCGGAAAGTGTTTTAAAAAAGGTTGTAAACTATGTAACCTCCATGATTGTTAAGGTGGATGTTGTTGTAATATCAGATTATGACAAGGGGCTCATATCTGCCCCCATGCTTGAAGAGATTATAAAGATAGCAAGAAAATACGGCAAGAAGGTAGCTGTTGACCCGAAGGTAACTCACTTTGATTATTACGATGGGGCAAGTATTATTACCCCTAACAATAAAGAAGCGTCAGAGGCATCTGGTATTAGAATTACAGACTCTAAAACTTTAAATAAAGCAGCCGATAATCTGGTAGGCCGCACTGCTGCGGAGGCTCTGCTTATTACAAGAGGAGAGCATGGGATGAGCCTTTTTGAAGGAAGAGAAGAAACCCACATTCCAACAGTGGCAAAAGAAGTTTATGATGTAAGCGGAGCAGGGGACACTGTAATAGGGGTATTGGCTCTGGCTCTGGGCTCAGGGGCTAGTTATAAAGAGGCTTCAGTACTGGCAAACTTTGCCGCAGGAGTTGTTGTAGGAAAACTAGGCACTGCAACCCTAAATAAAGCAGAACTTATAGAGGCAGTTAAGGCATAAAAATAAATTAAGAAGGTTAGTTAAAGTATAATGACGCAAAGTATGACAGGTTATGGCAGGAGTGAGTTCTCGCTTGGCGAAGACAGTTTTACAGTTGAGCTTAAGTCCTTAAATCACAGGTATTTGGAAATAAATAATCGCAGTCCGGAGAGATTTTTTTCTCAGGATATAAAGATAAGAGAATTCATAAAATCCAGGTTTGCAAGAGGCGCTTTTTCTGTAAACATTTCAAGTGTAAAAAAACAATCTTCCGAAACACAAATTAATTTACCTTTGGCAAAATCATATATAGATGCGTCGCTGGAGATAAAAAACACCTTCGGGCTTGAGGGAGAGTTAGATGTTGGGTCCATAATGAGGCTTAAAGATATTTTATCTCCGGTCACCGCCGCAGAGTCTGGCAGGGAAAAAGACTGGGAAGGGCTTAAAGCTGCATTGGATAGTGCCTGCTGCGAATTATCTCAAATGAGAGAGAAGGAAGGCGCAAAACTAAACTCTGACATTACAGGAAGGCTTGATGAAGTACTGGGTCAGAGCAGAAAAATAGAATCTATGACTGATGGAGATGTGGACAGTTATAGGGTGAAGATAACAGAAAGAATTAAGGACCTTATTGGTGAATTCACAGGTCAAGAATTAGATGAAAAAAGGATAATCACAGAAGCTGCCCTCCTGGCAGAGAAAACAAATATAACTGAAGAGATAGTAAGATTTGGAATTCATATTGAAAAGATGAAAGAGTTTTTGACATCCAATGGGCCAATTGGAAGAAAGTGCGACTTTCTTTGCCAGGAACTACTTAGAGAAGTAAACACAATTGGTTCAAAGACAGATAGGGCTGAAGTTACTGCAATAGTTGTAGAGGTAAAAGGGGAATTAGAGAAAATAAGAGAGCAGGTTCAAAACATAGAGTAGTCTGGTTGTTATGGAAAAAAATGAAAATAAAATATTCGTAGTATCAGGACCTTCAGGTGCCGGCAAAAGCACTCTATGTGACAAGGCTCTTAAGGCTTTTCCTAACCTAAAATTTTCTGTTTCTTACACAACAAGAGAAATCAGGCAAGCTGAAGTTGACGGGGTAGATTATCATTTTGTAGGTAACAATGAGTTTGATGAAATGATAAAAAATGATGAGTTCGCAGAATATGCAACCGTTCATGGCAGGAAATATGGCACTGCCAGAAAAACTTTAACTGAAATGGTTGAAGCGGGATTATACCCAATTCTTGATGTAGATGTGCAAGGGGCTAATACTTTAAGGGGTCGTATTGATAACGCTGTTTTTATATTTCTACTCCCCCCTTCTATTGAAGAGTGCGAAAAAAGACTGTTTAAAAGAGACAGGGGAGATACAGGGGAAGAGATAAAAAGAAGGTTAGAGGTAGCATTGACAGAGATAAAAGAAGCCCCTAAATATGACTATATAATAATAAATGACAATCTGGACAATAGCTTTGCTGCTTTTAAGTCCATTTTAGATGGTTCTGTAGATGCAGAATTGTTCAATAAAAACAATATGTTAGAGAGAGTAAAACTTTCCTTTATGTTATAGTTAGACTCAAACATCATTTTTAACTAGTAAAATCAGTAAAATTAACCTATAATTACTAGTCTTATAGAAAGCTGGAGGGTGGAGAAGTAATGGCAAGAATTACAATAGAAGATTGTTTAGAGGAAGTACCAAGTCGTTTTGCACTGGTAAAGATAGTTGCAGAGAGAGCAAGGCAGATTCTTAAAGGCTCAAAGCCATTAGTCGAGAGCGACAACAAGGCAGTTGTAACTGCTCTTAGAGAAGTAGCTGCAAAAGAAGTTGTAGTTGAAGAAGGTAGTAAAAAAGCTCCAAAGTAAATTTATATTTTAAAGACATTTTTTAAATCAGCCCCGGGGATTGTAAATTCTTGGGGTTTTTGTCTTTATGGGAAGGTTTTAAATGCATTGCCCAATAAAATAGAAAAAATTGTTAAATCTGATGACCAGTGGAAAGCCTTCCTCACCAAAGAAGAATACGAAGTAACCAGGCAAAAGGGGACAGAGAGATCATTCTCCGGGGAGCTATATAACATAACTGACTCCGGCATCTATACCTGTAAGTGCTGCGGAGCGGACCTCTTTAGTTCCGAGACTAAGTTTGACTCTGGTACCGGGTGGCCAAGTTTTTATGATCCTTTAAATGAGGATTCTGTTGAAATTGAAGTGGACAAAGGATTTTTTATGGTTAGGACAGAGGTCCATTGCAAGAAGTGTGATGGTCACCTGGGTCATGTCTTTGATGATGTTCCCGAGCCAACGGGGAAGAGGTACTGCAT
>CBDUXU010000043.1:0-15308 GCA_965371285.1 uncultured bacterium
GATATTCATGATAAGGTTATAGCACTCCTCCCGGGTAGCAGGACAGACGAGGTAGAGGCCCTCCTGCCTACAATGCTGGGAGGAGTTAGAGAGTTGAATGAAAAAGAAAAGACAGGTTATAAAGTAATACTGCCCAAGTCTTTATCAGTTGATGAGTCTGTTTTTCAAAAGGCCCTTAGTGAATGCAGGGGCGATTTAGATATAAAAGTTATCCAAAACACGGGTAATAATATGATAAAAGCCCTTTGCGCCTCTGACGCATCAGTTGTTGCATCCGGCACGGCATCACTGGAGACAGCACTTACAGCTACTCCAATGGTTATTGTTTATAAGGTTTCATTTTTAACTTATTGTATTTTTAAATTTTTTGCAGGAAAAAGAGATATAGGTTTGCCTAACATTGTAGCGGGGCGGAGAATTGTTCCCGAGCTTGTGCAATATGATATGACAACTCATAATATTTCTAAAGAGCTCTCTAGTATTGTTGGAAGCGGAGAATCTAGAAGTTCAATGATAAATAACCTGAAAGCCTTAAAGGCAAATTTGGGAACCGAAGGCGCTGCTAAAAAAGTAGCCCAGGCAATATATAAAATAATATAATTTTGTAGAAGGATATTAAGTGGATATTTTTTTAAGAGTTTTAAAGTATTTTATTCCTTATTGGCCTAAAGCTTTAATAGCTGTCATATTTATGGTCGCTTACGCTCTATCGTCAGGCGCCTTGGCTTATGTTATAGGGCCGGTTCTGAAGTTTATATTTACCGGTGGCAGCACAGAAGGAATAAACCTGGTTCCTTTTGACCTTTTTGAAATACCAAAAGAACATATGGTGAAGGCTGTACCATTTGCTTTAATATTTATAGGACTATTTAAGGCTGTTTGTTCTTTAGGCAATACATATTTTATGGGGTCTATTGGTATACAAGTTACCAGAGATATTAGAAATATCTTATATAAACATATTTTGCACTTGCCAGTTAATTTTTTCTCTAATTTTTCTTCAGGAGCTCTAACTGTTAGGATTGGAAGTGATGTTGCTATTTTAAGAAAAGCCGTAGCTACCACAATTCCGGTTGCTTTTAAGGAAGGCTCTACAATAATAGTTTTGGCTTCTTTTGTTATTAGTATTGATTGGCAGTTGGCCCTTGCAGCTTTTGTTGGTTTTCCATTAGTTGTTTATCCTATGGCAAAAATGGGTAAAAAAATGAAGAGGGTGACTTTAAGAAGTCAGTCTCTTTTAGCTGAAGTAGGGGGCATGGTTTATGAGGCCATTAACGGTGTAAGGATTGTAAAAGCATTCGGCATGGAACAGTATGAATCAAAGAGATATTATGACTTTGGTCAAAAAATGGTCAAACTCCAGATAAGGGAGATGTTAATTAGGGCACTGTCCACGCCTATTATGGAGGTTATAGGCACTATCGGTTTTGCTGTGACTATTTGGTATGCATCAATTAGGATAGGAGATGGTTCACTAAAACCGGAGGAGTTTATGTCCTTTTTTGCGGCAGTTGTTATGTTATATAAACCGATTAAAGCCCTTAATGGGGTAAACCTTAGCATACAGCAAAGCATAGCGGCAGGAGAGAGAGTTTTTGAACTTTTGGATTTAGAAATTGAAAAGGGTTACACAGAAAAGGCTAGGAGCCTTGACGGAGTAGATAAGTCCATAGAGTTTAAAAATGTTTCTTTCTCTTATGGTGATAAAAAAGTAATAGACGGTTTAAGCTTGAAAGTTACTAAGGGAGAGACTGTTGCTATTGTCGGTTCCAGCGGGGCCGGTAAATCTACACTAGTAAATTTAATACCGAGGTTCTTCGATGTAGGTTCAGGGTCTATAGAGATTGACGGGGTTAATATTAATGACTTGTCTCTTGTGTCACTTAGAGAAAACATTTCACTTATTTCCCAGCATATTGTGCTCTTTAACGACACTATAAATAGTAATATCTCTTATGGAGATGTGGACAAAACTGCTGAAGATATTGAAAATGCAGCAAAGGCAGCTAATGCTTATAAATTTATTTCAAAACTTTCTAAGGGTTTTGCTACAGAGATTGGCGAAGGCGGGGTTAAACTCTCCGGCGGCGAAAGGCAGAGAGTTTCTATTGCAAGGGCTTTTCTTAAAGATACACCGATACTCATAATGGACGAGGCAACTAGTTCACTGGATACAGAAAGTGAAAGAGAAGTTCAAAGGGGGTTCGAGAACTTAATGAAAGACCGCACGGTTTTTGTAATAGCACATAGACTATCTACAGTAATAAATGCAGATAAGATTGTAGTCCTTTCAGCTGGCAAGATTATAGAGTCGGGCAGCCACGAGGAGCTGCTTGGCTCCGGCGGAGAGTATGCCCGTCTTTATGAAATGCAGTTCAAAGACAGTGAATAAAAAGCCTTTAGATATATTTTAAAAGTACATAAGGTTCAATTTATAAATGAAAAAAGTTTTAAATACTCTATTAGCTTTTTTAGCGCCTCTTTTAATATGCCTTATTGTGAGGTTTTTGGCTATTACATCTAGATTTTACTTTGTAAACTTTGATGACTATAGTGAAATGTTAAAAGAAAAAAAACAGCTTATTCATGCCTGTTGGCATGGTAGGCTTCTTTTTTGTCCTTACTCTTATTGGGGGAAGAACGGAATAACTGCCCTTGTAAGTTTTCATCGTGATGGTGACATGGTAGCAAGGTTTTTTGCTCACTTTGGCATTAACTCTGTAAGAGGCTCTACCACGAGAGGGTCTCTTAGTGGCGTTAAGGGCCTTGTAAGGGTTGCCAAAGGCGGTGGGGATTTGGCTCTCACTCCAGATGGGCCAAAGGGGCCCAGGCATGTTGCGCAAATGGGAGTTATTGGTATGGCTAAGATGACCGGGCTGCCTATATATCCCATGAGTAACAGTGCTAAAAAAAGAAAAATTTTTAATAGTTGGGATAAGTTTTTAATGCCCTACCCTTTCACTAAAATTGTTTTTGTATGTGGGGAGCCTATTAGTGTGGATAGGGATTCGGATTCAGATGAAATGGAAGCCAAGAGGCTGGAACTGGAGAAATCCTTAATAGATGTCACAGATAAGGCAGATAGGTACTTTGATTAAAATATGATTATGCTTTTATATGACATAGCGCTTCACCTGTCACTAACTGTATTCCTTCCCTACCTGTTTTTTAAAAGAATTACAAAGGGTAAGTACAAAAGTGGCATAGGCGAGAGGTTTGGGTTTTTTGAACCAGGCAGGTTTGATTCATTAGGCAGCGGCGGCGAGGGTCGAAGTCAGGGCCATAAAATTTTGTGGTTTCACGGCGTTTCCGTAGGTGAGACAAAAGCGATTATGCCGCTGCTTAAGAGGTTCAAAGAAAAAAACGAAAACTGCAAAATACTCTTTTCTACAGTAACACCGACAGGGCAGGCAGTAGCAAGAGAGGAGGGGGCAGGTTTTGTAGATGTACTTATGTACTTCCCCATGGATTTTGCCTGGGTTGTTACAAAGGTGCTTGACCTGGTAAAACCGGATATTTTTATAGTAGTAGAAAAAGAAGTTTGGCCAAATATTGTGTCTCTCTTAAAAGAAAGGGGAGTGCCTGTTGTTGTAGCTAACGGTTCTATATCTTCGAGGTCTTTTTCTAATTATAAAAAACTCTCAATGGTATTTAAACCTACTTTCGAGAGGATTTCAAAATTTTGCGCACAAACTAAAAAAGACGGAGATAGGGCCCTTATGTTAGGCCTTCCGGAGGGGAATCTGACTGTTACCGGTAACATAAAATTCGATATGTCTCCTGTTGAATTAACAGGGCAGGAAAAAAACAAATTACTCAGCCTGTTAGGTTTTTCTACTGAAGATATTGTTTTTACGGCAGGCAGTACCCACAAGGGGGAAGAAGACAAGGTACTGGAAGTTTTTGGTAATTTAAAAAAGCAGTTTCCTGAATTAAAATTAATTATCGCCCCCCGCCACCCTGAGAGGTTTAGAGAAGTAGAATCATTAATTAAAGAAAGCGGTCATTCATATATATGTAGGAGCAGTGAGGGTGCTGATGGCGGAGATATAGTTCTGCTTGATACTCTTGGAGAACTTGTTAAAATATACTCGGTCTCTTCAATTTGTTTTGTAGGAGGCACCCTCGTCCCAATAGGAGGGCACAACCTGATGGAGCCGTCTTATTTTGGAAAACCGGTTTTGTATGGCAGTTTCCTCAAGAGCTACCTATATATGGCTGAGATGTTAGAAGATGGCGGTGGTTCAATCAGGGTGAGCGGAGAATCCGGCCTTAAGGCAGCTCTTAAGGATTTGTTAGAAAATAAAGATAAAATTTCCATAATGGGCAGGGCAGGCAAAGAAGTGGTTTTAAAGAGCAAAGGTGCAACAGATAAGACTATAGAAGTAATAGAATCTTTTTTAATATAAGGTGTTTGAATGCAAAGTCATTATATAGGTAAAATAGAAAAATTAATGAACGAAAAGGAAGTGGGGTTTCTCTCCCATATAATTCTTTATTGGCTCTCCCTTGTCTATGGCGGCCTGGTATTTTTAAGAAACAGGTTTTATGACAAGGGCTACTTAAAGACAAAAGAATTAGCTTGTAAGGTCATATCTGTCGGTAACATAACGGTAGGGGGGAGTGGCAAGACGCCTATGACCCTTTTTCTGGCTAAATATTTTCTAGATAAAGGTTTGAAACCTGTAATTCTTAGCCGCGGGTACAAGGGAAACATCAAAGGTGTAGGTGTGGTTACAGACGGGAAAAAAATATTCCTGGGACCGGAAGAATCAGGTGATGAGCCATACCTGATGGCTACCAAAATCAAAGGTGTTCCAATAATCGTATCTAAAGACAGGTTTAAGGGAGGCTCGCTTGCTGTAGAGGTCTTTTCTCCCGATGTAATAATACTCGACGATGGATTCCAGCACAGGAGGCTAAAAAGAGACTTAAATATAGTTCTTGTTGATTCTGTCAGAAATTTTGGTAATGAGTATCTTGTGCCCAGGGGAATATTAAGAGAGCCGGTGAAAAGTCTAGCCAGGGCTGATTTAATGATGGTTAAGGGTATTGATGAGGCTAAGGATGGCGGTTTTAATAAGTCAATTGTGAAGTTTTCCTATAAACCGGAAGGTCTCTTTGCAGGTAACAGTGGTAATGAAGAGACAGTAGATTTCTTAAGCGGCAGGAATGTGGTAACAGTCTCAGCCATAGCAGAGCCGCGAAGTTTTGTCGCTACTGTAGAAAAACTGGGCGCGGTAGTAAAAGACAATTTAATCTATGTAGATCACTATGATTATGAAGAAGGTGACCTGGAAGAAATTAACAAAATTGCCTCTAAAAGTAACTCCCTAATAGTTACAACAGAGAAGGACTATGTAAAACTAAACGGACTCTCAGGGAGTTTAAAAAATGTCTTGGTACTTAAAGTAGAAGTAAATATAGACAGCGGATTTGACAAGCTAGAAGAAAAAATAGAAGAAAAAATTATAGACTAGTAGGCAAGGCTATAGAATTAATTAACAGGTAAAATGCACCTGAAAAGGGGTACAATATATATTGTCACGTCTGTCATATGTGTAGATAGTTTAATAAAATGTAGCACCAACAGTTGGTTAAGTTGTTTGATGACACAATGTTTCTAAAATTGTGTCCGGCGACTCCAGGTATCATACCTGTCGCAGGGAAGGGTATAGGGTCCGGTGGCTCTGCAGGTCTTCAAAACCTGATGGTCGCAGCTTATGTTGTGATTGGGGGGTTCGACTCCCTCACCCTTCCGCCACCAGCGCCAACCTGCGGTTGGATGCAATTTTCAGGCATACCATGCAGTAAAATAGTTTATTAATGATAGTGAAGTGTTACGGAAATTGCGTGCAGGGGTCACCCCTGCCGCTGCAAATCTATTTCCAGTATTGTTTCGGCACCTTCTCTTATAGATACTTTTTCTTTTTCTGTTTTAAATCCCTTTTTTTTGAAACTAACATTATATACTCCTGATTTTATGTTTATGGAGAGTGGAGTTAGCCCGTAGTAAACATCTTCTATATATATTTTAACTTTTAAAGGTGTGCCGGAGACTATTAGAGTTCCGCCGCTGTGAGAAGGTGGAGGTGTTTTTGTTTTACCGATTTGGTGCGGAGTTGGTTCGGGGGCAATTTCTTTTGTCTTCCTGGGAACTTCTATTTTAGTTTTTAATGTAAGCCCTGTCGAACTTATGATTTGGGCGGATAAGTTACTGAGAGCTTTGTTTAAATATTTTTTTATAGATTTTCTTGTATTCCCGGTGACCCCCGCAAACCTGCTGTCCTGCACCAGTGCTGACCCACTGTATATTGTCTTTTTGTCAATATTGCTTGTAAACTCATAGTCTATTTCTATAACTACATGGTCTCTTTCTTCTATGTCCAGGGAGAATTTTTTTATCTCTCCTTTTAATGTGTAATCTGCACCTCCGCTTTGTTTTAAGGTAAAGCCGGATTGCAAGAATTCATTTTTTAATGCATTTAGAATTATTATTGATGCTGGTTTATCAAGTATAAGGTTACTGCTTGTTATGTCTGCGACAACTTCATTTATTTTTCCTATATCATTAAAGTTATTTGTTTTTCTAACATCTTTAAACTCTTTTATGTTAACTGAACTAGGTTTAACAGTTTTTAAATAAATATTACTTGAGGGACTTTTATAAGTAGTTTGAAGCGGAAGCCCATAAGAGCAACTATTTATAAGAAATAATAAAGTAAAAAGTATTTTTATTTTATAAATTTTCATTAGAATAATATAACTATAAGAGACAAACTCTTCAACAAATAAATTTAAAAAAATTAAAAAAAATAGTTTTTTTGTCTTGACATGTTTTTATTTAATGTTATCATTATAATAATTTATACTTATTTATATATAGTTTATATGTTCTTATGTAAATTATAGGGTTAATTCATATAAAAGTATATTTAAGAAGTATAAGTGTTTTGGAAGAGTTATCTGGTCCATATAGGAAGTGTTAATAAAACTGCTAAGTTTTATTAATAAACTAAGTAAAGTGATAACTATTCTTTATTATAAGCCATATAAAGAATATTAAAGCCTTGGGGGGCAGTTTGAAGGTCAGTATTTGCAAACAGGCTAACCCTTACAATGGCAGGAGGCTAAAAATGGCGTCACCAACGGCTAGGTCCTCGGCATTAAAAACAAGTACCGAAGTAAGTTTCCCGCAAGAATTCGATAAAATTTCGCCAATTTCCCCCATTTCCATGGATCACCTAAAAAGATCTGATTGGAAGTGGCAGATGAAAAATTCCGTCACTAATATTGAGGAAATCAGCAAGTATATTAACCTTACCCATGCTGAAGAGGAGGGTATAAAACGCTCCAATGGGCGGCTAAAGGTTAGTATTACCCCTTATGTTCTATCTCTTATTGACCCAAACGACCCAAATTGCCCATTTCGCAAGCAGTTAATTCCCACAATAGACGAACTTAAAGTATCCAAAGAAGAGCTTGTTGACCCCTGCGGCGAGGATTCTCATTCTCCCGTGCCGGGCCTTGTTCATCGCTATCCGGACAGGGTACTGTTCCTTATTACCCACACCTGCGCCGTATACTGCAGATATTGCACCAGAAGCCGTATAGTAGGTGACGGGGAGCCTTCTAAACCAATGAGCAGGGAAAATTTTGAAAAAGTTTATGAATATCTAAAAGAACACACTGAGGTAAGGGATGTGCTTATATCAGGGGGCGACCCGCTGATGCTTAAGACCAAAACTTTAGAATATTACATTAAGAAACTTCGCAGCCTTGAACATATAGAAGTCATAAGGATAGGCACAAAAATTCCATCTGTTATGCCCATGAGGATAGACGACGAGCTGGTTAATATGCTTAAAAAGTACCACCCCTTTTACATGAGCATACATTTTACCCACCCAAAAGAGATTACTCCTGAGGTAAAAGAGGCCTGCGAGAGGCTTGCCAATGCAGGGATACCGCTGGGAAGCCAAACAGTACTCTTAAATGGTGTAAATGACAATGCAGATACCATGAAAACCCTTATGCACGAACTTATGAAAATCAGGGTAAGACCATATTATCTATACCAATGCGACCCTGTTGTTGGTACCAATCACTTAAGAACTCCCGTATCAGTAGGAATAGACATTATAGAAAACCTTCGCGGCCATACAACCGGTTACGCAGTGCCCACACTAGTAATAGACGCCCCCGGAGGAGGAGGCAAAATCCCCATAGGCCCCGAATATATGGTCAGCCGCAAAAATGGCAAAATTACCCTTAGAAATTACGAAGGTAAGGAATTCACCTACACCGAACCCCAGGCATGATGCCTGGTGACGCTGGACTCAATTTTAGGTACAGCTAATCATTAACTAGTTTTCTAGCCATTGTTATATATTTTCCTTTCAATTATACTTTCCAAACTGATATAATTCTTTCACGCTCAGCCTAAATAAAATACTAAGGATTACCAATATTATGTCAAATGGTAGCAACCAAGACCTCTTAAAAATTCTCTTCGAGAAATCTTTCAGATACGACCCCGACTTTGGTTTTAAACTGGCCTCAGGCACTAAGAGTGACATTTATGTAGATGTAAAAAAGACTGTCCTTAGCCCCGATGGAATCGAAGCTATTGGCGAGGCGATGTACGAAAAACTAAAAGACATTGACTTTGACGGTATCGGCGGCCTTACTCTCGGTGCAGACCCTATATCCTATTCCACAGGCCTTATCTGTAAACAAAAGGGCAAGCCTGTGGAGGTTTATGTTGTAAGAAAAGAAGTTAAGAAACATGGTACAGGCAAGTCTATAGAAGGTAACCTTACCGAGGGTGCCAAGGTAGTGGTAGTTGATGATGTTGTTACTACCGGCGGGTCAACAATACAGGCAATCGAGAGAGTTAAAGAAGCAGGTTTTGAAATAGTAGCGGTTATTTCTGTTGTTGACAGGCAAGAAGGGGGCAGGGAGAATATTAAAGAAGCCTGCGGAATAGATTTAGTTTCTCTTTTTACAAGGGCAGATTTAATGGAACTGCACAATCAAAAATAATTTTTGCTGATTTAAAAGGAAAACATGGAAAACATAACTCCTAAAAATAGAATAGTATTTCCTCTTGATGTACCTACACTGGGCCGCGCAGTAGAGCTGACCACAATACTTAAAGACCATGTAGGGGTATTTAAAATAGGTTTGGAGCTTTTTACAGTAGCGGGACCTGCTGTTATTGAAAAGGTGAAAAAGACTGCTCCTGAAACAAAAATATTCTTGGATTTAAAACTGCATGACATACCGGAAACTGTTGCTCGTGCAGTTAGGAGAGTGGCAGGTTTTGGTTGTGTTGACTTTCTTACGGTACATGCAATCGGAGGCGCCACTATGCTCTCTGCTGCAGCCAGCGAAAGAGGAGATGTTAATATACTGGGGGTAACAGTCCTGACAAGCATGGGTATGGAAGATGTAATAGAAGTTGGCTTTGACGAAAAATTTGAAACTACAGAGGAACTTGTTTTATCTCTTGCTGGTCTGGTTCGGGGAGCCGCTTGTCAGGGTGTGGTTTCCTCTCCATTAGAGGTGGCTATTTTAAGAAAAGAGTTTGGTGAGGATTTCTTATTAATTACGCCGGGGATAAGACCTGCAAATAGCAGTAAAAGTGATGATCAAAAGAGGGTTGCCACACCGGAGAGTGCCATTAAGGCCGGGTCTGACTATCTTGTAGTTGGCCGCCCTATCAGGGATGCTCAAAACCCCCAAAAAGCTGCTTTAGATATAGCTGCTTCCATAGAATCTGCTTTAATAAAATAACCGCTAATTTAAAGGGTTTTTGTTTGTTTAGAAAAGCTCCGCATATACTTTCCTAAAAGACAGCTTAGTCCCAATATTTAATGAGATTTTTAATATTCAGATATAACTGATAATTCGGTACAGCGGGACGCTGGTGTCGCAGACACTTTTAAGCCTTGCAGATTTATAGAAGCTGGTACATAATGTATAATATATATAGCGCTAGGGGAGTCAAGGAGCCAGAGGGCTCAAGAGCTAGAGAGCTCAAGACTGAGAGTTTGCCCGTTTACAATAAGGTCAAAGACCCTGGTACCTGATCCGGATAATACCGGCGTAGGAAAGCGGCTTCTTGATTTGTATAACAAAAAAATTTTCGAAAAGCCGTCTTATTTAAAATAAGGTCGGCTTTTTTTTATTTAAGACAAAAT
The DNA here is from genome assembly GCA_965371285.1 of uncultured bacterium. Classification (GTDB taxonomy): domain Bacteria; phylum Desulfobacterota; class GWC2-55-46; order GWC2-55-46; family DRQE01; genus CBDUXU01. The sequence continues at coordinate 10,206 of CBDUXU010000043.1, forward strand.
ATGAGTTTATTAATTCTATGAATATAATAATAAATGGCCAAGATAAAAGTTACAGCGGGGAGATGACCGTTTCTAAACTTTTAGAAGCTTTAGATATTCCTTCAAAGGGAATAGCCGTGGAAATAAATAAAGAAATTATTCCCCGCAGTAAACATATTGATGTAGTGGTAAAAAATAATGATGTTATAGAAATAGTCCGCATGGTCGGCGGGGGATGTTCTTGATTATATAGTTTTGAGGTTTAAGAGGTTATTAGAGTTCAAAGAGCTTTTAATAAAAAAAATTAAAGATAAACAAGGAGACAAGATAAATGAGTGATACACAAAAAAAAGACGGAAAATTAAAAATAGGCAAATATGAATTTTCTTCCCGCCTGATGGTAGGCACAGGAAAGTTTTCTACTAACGAAATAATGAAAGACGCTCACACTGCATCCGGCTCTGAGGTAGTTACTATTGCAGTGAGAAGGGTAGAGTTAGATAAGTCAAAAGAATCAATGCTCGACCATATAGACAGGGATAAATATACACTTCTGCCTAACACTGCTGGTTGTTACACAGCTGATGATGCAGTTAGAACATGTATGCTTGCAAGAGAAGCTCTTGATACGGACTTTGTAAAACTAGAAGTTCTTGGCGATGAGAAAACTCTCTTTCCTGATAATGAAGCGCTTCTAGAGAGCGCAAAGATTTTAGTTAAGGAAGGTTTTACAGTACTGCCTTATACAAGCGACGATCCAATAATGGCGCGTAAGCTTGAAGATATAGGCTGCGCAGCAGTTATGCCTCTTGCAGCTCCCATTGGAAGCGGACTAGGCATAAGAAACCCTTATAACATAAAAATTATTTTAGAAAATGCATCTGTTCCTATCATTGTTGATGCAGGGGTTGGGTGTGCCAGTGACGCTGCCATTGCTATGGAACTGGGCTGTGACGGAATACTTATGAACACGGCCATCGCCGGGGCAGAGGATGCGGTAAGTATGGCAAGGGCAATGAACCTGGCAGTTGAGGCAGGGAGGCTTTCCTACCTATCCGGCAGAATTCCAATGAAGCTTTATGCAACAGCTTCAAGTCCGTTAGAGGGAATAATAAAATAGCTGTGATAATAAAATAAAAAAGGTTTACTTTAGAGGAAGATAGATTATTGGACCCTATACTTTTTGATTTTGGAATAGTGCAGATTCGCTACTACGGTTTAATGTATGTAATAGGCATTGTTGTCGGTACTTACCTTTTTAAAAAAGAGGTATTAAGGAACGGCTTAAAACTCACCGATGACGAGATAACAAGCATTGTAATGTGGGTTGTACTGGGAGGCATATTTGGCGCCAGAGTTTATTATGTCCTCTTTAACATGGATTACTATCTCTCAGAGCCAATGGAAATTCCTGCCATATGGCACGGAGGGCTGGCAATCCACGGCGGCATGATAGGCGCCACGATTGCAGCTTATTTTTATATTAATAAATTAAATGTTCCCTTTTGGCAGATAACCGACATGGCTGCTCCAAGCGTAATACTGGGACAGGCATTTGGCAGGTTCGGCAATTTTATGAACGGCGATGCCCATGGTATGCCCACTGACCTTCCATGGGGAGTAGTATTCCCATTAGAGAGTATTGCAGGCCGCGAATTTCCGGGGATTGCTACTCATCCTGTCATGATTTATGAGCTTTTAATTAATTTTTTGATTTTCTTGTTTTTATGGTTTTACCTTAGACATAAACCACATAAACATGGATTTATATTTGCAGTTTATTTTATTCTATATTCACTGGGCAGATGTTTTGTAGAAAGCTTTAGGGCGGACTCACTTATGCTCTTCGATTTGAGGGCAGCGCAAGTTGCAAGTATCTTACTTGTTATAATTTTAACTGCTGTAATAGTTAAACAAAAGCTCTATACAGATAAATAAATGGCAGATAAAATATCAATAGATTTTGATTTATATCTTATTACTGACCGAAGGGTAATAGAGGGCAGAGATTTAAAAGAAGTTGTTGAGAGTGCATTAAAAGGTGGTGTGAAGGCTATACAACTTCGTGAGAAGGGATGTGACATCCCCGATTTAGATGGGCGCAGTTTATTTGAATTAGCTAGAGAGCTCAGAGAACTTACCTTAAAGTATAAAGCCCAGCTCTTTATAAACGACAGGGTTGATATAGTTCTTTCAGTAGGGGCAGATGGTGTGCACCTAGCTAGAGATAGTATGACCGTTAAAGATGCAAGAGGGCTGCTGGGTAATGAAAAACTTATAGGGGTGTCTTGTCACTCAGTAGAAGAAGTCTTTAATGCTGAAGAAGACGGTGCGGACTTTGTTACCATAGGGCCGGTTTATGACACTCCGTCTAAAAGAAAGTATGGCAAGTCTATCGGAGTAGATGTTTTAAAAGAGTTATCTAATATAAAAATAAAAAAGTTTGCACTTGGCGGTGTAAAACTTAAAAACATAGAAGAATGTATTAAAGGTGGCGCCGATGGTGTTGCATTGATTTCAGGAATTTTGTCTTCAAAAGATGTAGAAAAAACAACCAGAGAATATATTAAAAAAATAAAAGAAATAAAAAATAATTAAATAGTTAACATAAATGAAAGGAAACACAAAATGAGTGAAAATATAAATAAGGATATTATAACCACTGGGCCTATACATGGTTCTAAGAAGGTTTATATAAAAGGCGAAAATGTTGAAGTACCAATGAGGGAGATTGAATTGTCACCAACCACATCAGCTTCTACGGGAGAGAAAACTCCAAACGACCCGGTAGTACTCTATGACACAACGGGACCATACACTGATGAAAATGTAACTATAGATATTTATAAGGGTTTAAACCCACTTAGGTTAGATTGGATTAAAGGTCGCGGCGATGTAGAAGAACTTTCTGACATTAGCTCCGAGTACGGTAAAAAAAGAGCCTCAGACCCTGAGCTTAAAGACATTCGTTTTGATGTTACAAGAAAGCCGCTTCGTGCTAAATCAGGACAAAATGTAACCCAGATTCATTATGCACGAAAAGGTATCATCACGCCTGAGATGGAATACATTGCCATTCGCGAAAACATGACCCGCGAAATGATAAAAGAAACTGCAAGTGCCGAAAAAAATGGAGGCATAAAAGGTACGCAGCAGCACCCCGGTAACTCCTTTGGTGCTAGCATTCCAAAAGAGATTACACCGGAATTTGTACGAGAAGAGGTTGCAAGGGGCAGGGCAATCATACCTGCAAACATTAATCACCCGGAAATAGAGCCGATGATTATCGGTAGAAACTTCCTAACCAAAATCAACGCAAACATAGGTAATTCTGCCGTAACATCTTCCATAGAAGAAGAAGTAGAGAAGATGGTTTGGGCAACCCGCTGGGGCTCAGATACCGTTATGGACCTTTCCACAGGAAAGAACATACACGAAACCAGGGAGTGGATTATAAGAAACTCGGCAGTGCCAATCGGAACTGTTCCAATCTATCAGGCACTGGAAAAAGTTGAGGGTGTTCCTGAGGAGCTTACGTGGGACTTATTCCGCGATACATTAATAGAACAGGCAGAGCAGGGTGTGGACTACTTTACAATCCACGCAGGAGTGCTGCTTCGTTATGTGCCAATGACTGCCAACCGCATGACAGGAATAGTCTCTCGCGGAGGGGCAATTATGGCAAAGTGGTGTTTGGCTCACCATACAGAGAGTTTCCTATATACTAAGTTCGAAGAAATCTGCGAAATTATGAAGGCCTACGATGTATCCTTCAGCCTTGGTGACGGATTAAGACCGGGCTCTATTGCCGATGCAAACGACAAGGCGCAGTTTGCAGAGCTGGAAACTCTCGGCGAACTTACTAAGGTTGCATGGAAACACGATATTCAGACAATGATAGAAGGTCCGGGCCATATCCCAATGCACATGATAAAGGAAAATGTAGAAAAACAATTGGAAGTGTGTGATGAAGCGCCGTTTTACACCCTCGGTCCATTAACAACTGATGTTGCACCAGGTTATGACCACATAACCTCTGGAATAGGAGCGGCAATGATAGGCTGGTATGGCTGCGCAATGCTTTGTTATGTCACCCCAAAGGAACATTTGGGACTTCCTAACAGAGATGATGTTAAAGAAGGTGTTATAACCTACCGCATATCAGCCCATGCATCAGACCTTGCAAAGGGTCACCCTGGGGCTCAAGTCTGGGACAACGCCATGAGCAGGGCAAGGTTTGAATTCCGCTGGGAAGACCAGTTCAAACTGGCAATGGACCCAGAGACTGCCCTTAAATACCACGACGAAACGCTTCCGCAGGACAATGCAAAGGAAGCACACTTCTGTTCAATGTGCGGACCAAAGTTCTGCTCAATGAAAATAACAGAAGATGTTCGCAAGTATGCCGAGGAGCATGGCTATAATAATGACGAAGCCTTAGACAAGGGAATGGAAGAAAAATCGACAGAGTTTAAAAAAACAGGAAGCAACATATACAGCTAGCAAACGTGACGTTTGCATCCAGTTGTCAGGTACATCTGGGCATGAACAAGTGTTTTAATAAAAAGTTATTATTTTGAATTAAATTAATACAGGAGATATTATTATGGACGCAAGTAAGATTTCACCACTTTTAGAAAAAGATGTTACAAGGAGTATTGCCAGTGAGTACTACAAGCAGTTTGACGAACTGGTAGAAACAGATGTAGTAATCATAGGGGCAGGGCCTGCCGGAGTTGTGTGCGCAAGAGACCTGGCAAAAAAAGGTCACTCGGTTTTAATAGTCGAGAAGATGAACCACATGGGAGGGGGGTTTTGGTCCGGAGGTTTTCTTATGAACAAAGCATCCATCGCATCACCTGCTCATGAAATACTTGCCGAGGTAGGAGTGCCTACAAAAGAGGTAAAACCTAATTTGCATATTGTTGATGCACCTCATGCAATTGTAAAACTCATAGGAGCCGCTTTGGACGAAGGTGTAAAAGTGTTAAACCTTACAAAGGTTGTAGATTTAATTGTAAGAGCAGATGACAAGGTTGAAGGTGTTGTTGTAAACTCTACACCTGTTGAAGAAATAGGCCACGACTTTGCCCATGTTGACCCAATTGCATTGGAATCAAAAAT
>CBDUXU010000044.1:0-15134 GCA_965371285.1 uncultured bacterium
AAACCTTTAAGACCGGTTGGTGGTTGGTCTGAACTCAGTTTTAGTAGATGGTACTCGCAATGATGAAATATATAAAATAAAAGGCAGTGCAAATTTTTGCACTGCCTTTATGTTTTATACTATTTAAATTGTTTATGATAGGAAAGTTGCACTCATTTCAGAAAACTTGTTAATGCCTGGCCGAAGGCCCTACCGTTATCACCGGCGATTCGCCGGCGACATGTCCCCTTAAAAACCGTTCAAATCCTTCGACTGACACTGCGTGTCGAGACACTCTGTGTCGCTCAGGACGAACGGTTTTTTTTGTTTTGAAAAAGTATTAGAATTTAGAAAGCTAATAAAATTTGTATAACTTTTTTATGCCAGTGCCGAAGGCCCTATCTGTCCCGCGGTGGAACCGCTATATGTCTAGGTTTACTGTGTTGAGGGCGTTCTTTTCTATAAACTCACGCCTTGGTTCTACCTGGTCTCCCATTAGTTCTGTGAATATCTCGTCTGCTGCGACTGGGTCATCTACCTTTACCTGTAGGAGTACTCGCTTTTCCTGGTCCATTGTGGTCTCCCAAAGTTGGTCAGGGTTCATTTCTCCAAGACCTTTATAGCGCTGTATGCCGAGACCTTTTTTACCTGCCGCCAGTACTACATCTAAAATTTCTTCTAAGGTGTTTACCGTTTGGGTGGTCTTTGCCTTCTCGTTGCCTGAGGTTATATTAAATGGTGCGTTGCCAAGTTTTGCAACACCTTTGGATAGGTTTTTAAGCTCTTTAAACTCAGGGGAGTCTAAAAGTTTTTTGTCTATTATAGTAAACACCTTCATGCCGTGTATGTTTGTTGTGAGCTTGGCAGAGAGTTCTTTTGTTTTTTCGTTTTTTTCTACATTTACTGTAATAGGCATTGACTCAGGGTAGAAGTTCTTCATGTATGTTTCTATATTAGTCAGGTGCTTTTTGAAAACTTTTTCTTTTGTAAGTGAGGATTCATCAAACCCATCTTCCATTGCCAGGGCAGAGACGATGTTTTTATCCATATTTTTTCTCTCGAACCTGTCGGATATGAGGGCAAACCTACTTGCAGTTTTCATTATATCTGTAAGGGTTTTACCTTTAAGTGCGGTTTTACTTCCTTTTGATTTAAGTTCAAGCTCACCTTCAAGAGAGTGGAGCAGGTAGTCCTCAAGTGCTGCTTCGTCTTTTAGGTATTGCTCGGACTTACCTTTTTTAACCTTAAATAGTGGAGGCTGGGCAATGTATAGGTAGCCTTGTTCTGCTAGGAACGGCATCTGACGGTAGAAGAATGTCAGGAGCAGGGTCCTGATGTGGGAGCCGTCAACATCAGCATCAGTCATAATAATAATTCTGTGGTAGCGAAGTTTCTCCGGTTTGAAGTCGTCTTTACCAATACCACAACCAAGGGCCGTTATCATTGTGCGGATTTCTTCGTTAGATAACATTTTGTCAGGGCGTGCTTTTTCTACATTGAGGATTTTACCTTTAAGAGGGAGTATGGCTTGAAACTTTCTGTCGCGGCCTTGTTTTGCCGAGCCTCCCGCAGAATCTCCCTCAACTATGAACAGTTCGCAGAGTTCAGGGTTTTTTTCCTGACAATCGGCTAGTTTTCCCGGTAGTGAAGCAGAGTCAAGTGCTCCTTTACGGCGGATTAATTCTTTTGCCTTACGGGCAGCCTCTCTTGCGCGGGCTCCGTCGAGGGCTTTGCCAACAATCTTTTTTGCCACTGAGGGGTTTTCTTCAAAAAAGCGTGTTAGTTTATCGTTTACGATACTTTTTACATAACCTTCAACTTCGGAGTTACCAAGTTTGGTTTTTGTTTGTCCCTCGAATTGCGGTTGAGGGATACGGACGCTTATAACTCCTGTTAGCCCTTCTCGTATGTCTTCACCTTGCAGTGCAGCTTTTAAATCTTTCAGAAGTTTTTTCTCTGTTGCGTAACTATTTACGCAACGGGTGAGGGAAGACCTTAGTCCCGTTAAATGAGTACCACCTTCAATGGTGTTAATGTTATTTGCAAATGAGTATATGTTCTCTGAATATGATTCGTTCCACTGGAGGGCTACCTCTATATAGATGCCGTTTTTTTCTCCTTTAAAATCTATCACTTTGGGATGTACAGGGGTTTTTGCTTTATTGAGATGTTCAATAAAAGAAACTATACCGCCTTTATAATGGAATTCATGTGATTTATCTGTTCTCTCATCTGTTAGGGTGATTGTAATACCGGCGTTTAGAAAGGCAAGCTCTCGTAGTCTCTGGCTAAGTGTGTCAAAACTGTATTCCTTTGTATCAAAAACACTCTCTGCCGGGTCAAAGGTTATGCGGGTACCTGTTTTTTTAGATTTTCCAATGGTTTCTACCTTTGTTACTGGTTTTCCATCTTTATATTTTTGCAGATAGACTTTACCGTCTCTTTCGATTTCTACCTCTAAAGTATCTGAAAGAAAGTTAACTACAGTAACACCAACTCCGTGAAGGCCGCCGGAGATTGCGTAGGCTTCGTTCTCAAACTTACCACCGGCGTGTAGCTCTGTTAAAACCACCTGTACCGTAGGGACTTTCTTTTGAGCGTGCATGTCAACAGGAATACCTCGCCCATTATCTATTACGGTTATTGAATTATTTTTATGTATGGTAACAAATATATCAGTGCAAAAACCTCCCAATGCTTCATCAACTGAGTTATCAACTACTTCATAGACCAGGTGGTGAAGACCTCTGGGCCCTGTTGTACCAATGTACATTCCAGGGCGTTTTCGGACTGCATCTATGCCCTCCAGGACTTTAATAGAACTAGCGTCATAAGCCTTTTTATCAGTTTTTACAGCTTTTTTAGCAACTTGTTTTGCCTTTGCCATTATATATTGTTTACCCTTCAGTATGAATTTATTCCTACAATAGTAACACAAAAAATAAGCCTTTTGCCAGCAAAAAATAGGGGTCTAAATAGCCGAAAAGTATGATAAAATCGAAATATTACTTGGTTATATTTTAGATTTAACCTTTTTCAAAAACTGGATTGTTAGGTTTTTTAGTTATAGTAGTTATATATTTTTAGGGTAGTTAATTGAATTGAAATACAGTTTTATCTTGCATTGAGGGTAGGTTTTCTGTAGAGTTAAGGTAGGTTTTAATGAATATGAGAGTAATTATATTATTTATTGTTTGTTTTATTTTAAGTCTAAGCGACTTGAAGGCAGAGGTTTTAACACTATCCGGTAATAGGGATATTTCTATCCTTGATAGTGAAATATTAGATAATGCATTAAAAAGTGATGCTTTGCCGGAAGGTTGGGAGGAGCTTAAGTTTGCAAAGATAAAAAACCATACCAAGTATGAAGTAGTCAAAGATGGAGGCAAGACAGTTCTAAGGGCAAAGGCTAGCGGGTCAGCTTCCGGGTTGGTAAAAAAGGTTAAAATTGATTTAAAAGAGTTTCCACTACTGAGCTGGAAGTGGAAAGTCGGGGGGGTGTTAAAGGGAGGAGACGCTTCAAAAAAAAGCGGAGACGATTATCCTGCCAGAATTTATATCACTTTTGAGTATGCCCCGGAGGCAACACCATTTTGGGACAGGGTAAAGTATAAAGCTGCAAAACTAATTTATGGAGATGTGCCGTCAAGCGCCATTAATTATATTTGGGCAAATAAGTTAAAAAAAAGCAGTTTTACTCCTAATGCTTATACAGATAAAGTAATAATGTTTGCAGTGGAGAGCGGAGATACTTTAAAAGGCCGTTGGGCGACAGAGACTAGAAATGTTTATGAGGATTATAAACTGGCTTTCGGAAAAGAGCCGCCCCTTGTTTCAACTATTGCTTTAATGACAGACACAGATAACACTGGTGAGGTAGTAGAGGCATATTATGGAGAGATTAGTTTTTTAAGAGAAAAAGGAGTAGCTCCCCGGCAGCTTAACTACCCAAGTAGGTAGTAGAATTAACAGTTCCCATGTAATAATATCTTACGATTATGCCATGGGATGATTATAGATATATTAATAAACCATTTGCAGTCCTTACAGGTGTTTCAAAGGATATGCTAACTAACAAACAAGGTGAAGGTTTTATGACCAAAAAAGCAGCCAATAAGCCGCTACTTACAACTAAAGAGTTAGACACTTTAAGGTGGGTGCAAGAGGGTAAGACTAACGACGAAATTGGTATTATTATGAACAAAACCAAATGGACCGTTAAGTTTCATCTTCGTAATATAATGAAAAAATTGGATGTGACCAGCCGTACTCAAGCAGTAAGTCAGGCCATTGGGCTCGGGCTTTTAGTACCATCAGAGCCTGAGGGTTTGGAGCTGGATATTTTAAAAACAAAAATTGGTATTATTGGAGGAGGCAAGGGGGGAGCTTCCCTTCTGGAAGTTTTTGCAGAAAATAACGCTATAGAAGTTGCATGGCTTGCAGACAGAGACCCGGAGGCAGTTGGTTATCTTAAAGCAACAGAATTAAATGTGCCAGTAGAGAATAATTATAAAAAAGCTTTAAAAGTAGATGTAGATATGGTTGTTAATGTCACAGGGTCTCGGGCTTTAACATCTGAGATATTAAAAATTAAACCTGGCGTAGAAGTTATGGACGGGTTAGGTGCCCGTCTTATGTGGCAGTTGGTTGAAGAAAGACGCCGCAGGGTAAAAGAGAGAGAAAAAACTTTAAAACAACACGAAGCTCTTTATCATATGGGGCTTGTTATTGAAAACATTGACAGCCTTAAAGATGCTGCTTTTGCAATAGTAGATTACGCAACTAAACTCACAGGTGCGTCAGCCGGGGCTTTAGCCCTGTTTGACGACAACTTAGGGGACATGAAGATGCTTGCCTGTAAAGGTTTTAGTGAAGCCTTTAAGGTGAAAGACCGTTGGGAAATTAGAAAAGGCGGTTTTACAAGTAATGTTCTAAGCAGTGACACCACTTTGTATATTGAAGACCTGAGGCTCTACGAAGACCCGAACCCGGTGCTTGTAAAAGAAGGAATAAGGAGCCTTTTAGCTTCACCTCTAATAGTGGAGAGGAAAATCGTAGGAATGCTCTATGTAGGGGACTTTAAAAAACGAAAGTTCAGGGCAGACGACAACTCCATATTCTCTCTTTTATCCATCTATGCAGCTCTCACTATAGAGAGGGTTAAGTCTATTGAAGAAATGCACCTGATGAGCATAACAGACGGCCTCACTGGGTTATATAACCACCGTTTTATAATGGATCAATTGCAAAAAGAGCTGGTTAGAATTTCCAGACATTCAAGGTCATTATCCGTATTAATGTTAGATGTTGACCATTTTAAGAAGTATAATGATTCTTTTGGCCATTTGGAAGGTAACAAGGCTCTAAGAAGCATTGCCAGCCATCTTTTAAAGTGTGCCCGCGTTACTGACACCGTAGGCAGGTTTGGCGGAGAGGAGTTCTGTATAATACTTCCTGAGATTGATAAGGCGGGGGCAGAACTTTTTGCCCAAAGGATGCAGGAGAAATTGAAGAATGTTAAAATGCCCAACAGGGCTATTACTCTTAGCGGAGGGATTGCAACATTTCCTGAAGACGGCAGTGATTATCATAAACTTCTTAAAAAGGCAGATGCGCTTTTATATAAATCTAAGAAGGCAGGCAGGGATTGTATACTTTCCAAGGGTTAGCAGCAGGTTGCATCTTTTTACTTAACAAGTTTTAAAAATTCTTTTTCATTCATAATCTTAAGGCCGAGTTTTTCGGCCTTTTTTAATTTACTCCCTGCTAAGGGACCTGCTACTACTTTTGTAACTGATTTAGATGCAGTAGAGGAGGTCTTGGCTCCAAGCGATTTAACCAAATCTTCTGCATTTGTTCTACTCATACTATTTAGCGTGCCGGTAAATAAAAATACCTCGCCGCTAAGTTTGCCTGAATCAGTGGATTTTTTTACTTTAGGGAACTTAACTCCCGCTTTTTTGAGTTTGTCTATTACAGTTATATTGTGAGGTTCCGTGAAGAAGTTCACAATGTTTTTGGCAATTTCAGGACCAACGGAGTTTATCTCCTCTAACTCTGCTATACCAGTTTTTATAAGTTTTTCTATATTACCAAACTCCTCAGTTAAGACCTCTGACATTTTATCGCCAACACCTTTGATACCCAGTGAATATATAATTCTAGAGAGGGGCCTCGTTTTGCTTAACTCCAAAGATTCTATTAAATTTTCTGCTGACTTTTCTCCCCACCTATCAAGGTTAAGTACTCTATCTTTATCTAAATAATAAATATCAGATAGATCTTTTATGAGTCCTTCTGTAATAAACTGCTCTACATTTTTATCACCGAAACCGTCTATGTCCATGCCTTTTTTGCTGACAAAATGAGCGATGGTTTCGCGGAGCTGGGCTGGGCCGCTGAGCCCCCCGGTGCAGTAGTGAGCGGCACCGTCTTTTATAACATGAGACTTACACTCTGGACATTTTGACGGCATCTTGAATTTTTTTGCCTCGCCTTTTCTAGATTCTTTTATGACTGAAGTTATCTCCGGGATTACATCTCCTGCCCGTCTTACATAAACTAAGTCTCCGGGGCGAATATCTTTTCTTGTCAGTTCATCCATGTTGTGGAGTGTAGCGTTTTCTACTATAACACCTCCTACCTTAACCGGTTTTAGGCGAGCTACAGGGGTCAGGGCGCCGGTCCTGCCCACCTGTATGTCTATTGATTCAACAATTGTTGTTTCTTCTTTTGCCTTGAATTTTACTGCCACAGCCCAGCGGGGACTTCTTGCAGTACTGCCGAGTTTTGACTGCAGATTAAGGTCGTTAACTTTTATAACAGCTCCGTCAATTTCATAATCCAGTGAGTTTCTTGATTCTTCTGCTGCCTTGCAATAAGCGTTAATAGAGTTAACCCCTGTAACTTCTTTTATGTGAGAGTTAACTTTAAAACCTAGTCCTTTTAGTTTGTTTAAAGTTTCGCTTTGCGAGTTAAAAGTAAGCCCCTTAACCACTCCAACCCCGTAGCAAAACATAGACAGGGGGCGGGAGGCAGTTACTTTTGGGTCTAACTGGCGAAGCGAACCTGCTGCGGCGTTTCTTGGGTTAGCAAAGGGGGGCTCCCCCTTTGCTTCTCGTATTTTGTTTAGCTTTGCAAAATCTGCCACGGGTATAAAAACTTCACCGCGAACTTCTATAAGTTCTGGCACTTTTACAGTGGTTAAGTTGGTCGGGTTTAGTTTCATCGGTATGGCGTTAATTGTCTTTAGGTTTTCTGTAATGTCTTCGCCTGTAGTTCCGTCACCCCTGGTTGAACCGGACACAAAAAGACCTTTTTTATAAACCAGCTCAACGGCAAGACCGTCAATCTTTGGTTCTACTATATAGTCAATATCTCTGTCTACGCTTAATAGTTTTTTAATTCTTTTGTCGAACTCAGAAATTTCTTCTTCATTGAAAGCGTTACCGAGGCTAAGCATGGGGATGGAATGTTTGACTGTTCCAAACTTATCAAGAGGCGTGCTGCCAATTCTTTGGGTGGGGGAGGTTTTTTTTATAAGGTCCGGGAATTGCTTCTCAAGGTCCAGCAAGTCGTTCATTAAACTGTCATACTTTGCGTCAGAAATTCTGGGGGCATCTAGTGCGTAATAATAGTAGTTGTGTTTGTTTAACTCACTTGTGAGGCCTTCGAGCCTGGTTTTAGCCTGTTTTTTTGTAAGGGTTTTTGTCATAGGTCAGTATTTTCCCACAACATAGATAAATGGTCAATTAAGAATAGGTGTTTTTATACTTGATACCTTCTTTTATGTACGATGCTGATTATTTCATCTCTGATTTCTGGCAGTGGGGCGGGTTTGGATATGCTTTTAACACCATTTAACTTGAAGTAACTTTCATGTTCCTCGCGGTTACCTGTACAAAATATAAAACGATCTTTCATATTTGGAAATATTTCAGCAATTTTGTCATATAACTCTATTCCATTCATTTGGGGCATATTAACATCACTTATAATTGCCGTGTAATAGTTACTGCCAATCATTTTAAGGGCTTCCTCGCCATTATAGACGCAGTCAACAGAGCCTTCTTTCTCCAGAGCTGTGGCAATTAAGTCGCAGATAGCTTCTTCGTCATCTACGACAAGAAACTTTTCTTCCCAAGTATTAGGGAGAGATTTTAGTTTTGATACCAGTTTATTGTATTCTGGGTAAGTTTCTAAATATCTTTCTAACATTCTTTTATGTCTCTGCATCTGTATGCCAAGAATTTTAGATAGATTGTCTGATTCTTTGTAGATACCTACTACATACATAAATAGGTCGTTCCACTCGGAGCATTCGTTCTCTACTACAGCTTCAAGGAAATCGTATTTTGAAAGAGAACGGTTATTTAAACCCTCCAAACAAATGTTAAAGTTGTTTTCGATTTTTTCCTGCTGAGTTGCGTCTATTTTTATGAGGGTGAAAAGGTTGTAGTTTTCTGACATTCTAGTGGAAATTTTGGACATTATATCAGAGTGGTCTTGTTCTTCATCATGTAATGAATTCATGAGGTCTGAGAGTTTTTTATCTTCTGAAAAGTGGGTAGATGCCTGTTTATAAACCTTTGCTGCAAGTTTTTCTATATTTACAAGCCAACTAATTAGTTCATTCATTGTGGTGTCATCTCCGTAGTTGTAATTTTTGGATTGCAAGAAAGTTAGAGGTTATAATCGCAGGTACTATTTAGTTAATAAGAGGCATAATACTTTAATTCATAAGTAGTGTCAATTGTAATATTTAAACTCTAAAATAGTATTTTTTTATTCTGATTGAGTAAAATATTCTACATTTGAGGATATTAAGGAGGGCGAGAGTTAACTATTAGGGTATTTATGAGATGTTTTTTGATTTTATGACATGGATAGAGATTACATTAGTTTATCAATTGATGATTAGAGTCTTACGAATGGTTATCGTAGCAAGTTGATGCATGGCGAAGCGCTATCTTTGAGTGCAACACTGAGTGTTACGGCGTCACGCTGTCTTTGAGAGTTTATTTAATGAAAGTAAATTACCAAGAGATTTGGTTTGCTGTTGTTGATGGGATGTTCCTGAAAACGGGTCCGGCGTCACGTTGTCTTTGAGAGTTTATTTAATGAAAGTAAATTACCAAGAGATTTGGTTTGCTGTTGTTGATTGGATGTTCCCGGAATAGGGTCCGGCGTCACGCTGTCTTTGAGAGTTTATTTAATGAACATAAATTATCAAGAGATTTGGCTGTAGTTCATGATGGGGACTACCTTATATTGCCCCACTGCAAGTGGTTAGCGGCGCATTTTTTCTTGTTCTTCTTCTTCTGTCTTGCATTCTATGCAGTATGTGGTTACCGGTCTTACTCTAAGTCTCTCAAGGGAGATTTCTCCATCGCAAAGCTCACATATACCGTAGGAACCGTCATCTATTTGTTTTAGGGTTTCTTTTACTTTACTTACGAGCTTTCTTTCCCTGTCTTTAACCCTAAGGGTGAAATTTAAGTCAGTTTCGTGGGCAGCCCTGTCGGTTGGGTCAGGGTAGTGCTCTTCGTCAGTTTCTGTCATTCCACTCACTGTTTTTTCTGCGTCAGACATAAGGTCTTTTAACTGGTCTTTTAGCAAGTCTCTGAATTCATCTAGATGTTCTTTATCCATCTCTATATTATACCTTTAATTTTATTTGTATGTAAATATAAATCTACAAGGGGTTTTTGTCTGCTTCCAGCTTTTTCTTGGCTTCTTCAGCTTTTTCTTTTTCCTTGGCTAATTTTTCAGCAAGGAGCCTGGCTTCTTCAGCCATTTCTTCATATTGGGCTTCATCTCTTTTGACTGCTATTTCTTCAGGTATCACTTCTGTAACTTTTTTCTTTTTAACTGTGAGTAAGAAAAGGTTTTTTTCCGGCTCTCTATTTTCGTCAAAAGTTATTGACCCTGTTGCTCCTTGTTGGTAATCAATATTTTCTAAGTTCTTTCGTATATCTTTTTTAAAATTAGTGCTTTCAGCAGGCAGGTTATCTATTGCTTCAATAAGTATCATTGCCGCGTCAAAGGCTTGCGCCTCAATAATGCCCGGGGTGTAGCCATAGGTGTCTTTAAAATCATTTACAAAACTTGCCGTGCCTTGCTGCAGGCTCTTGCTGTTGAACCCGTCAACAAAGACCGCTCCGTCCATGTATTTGCCTGCCAGTTTTATTAGTTTGCTGGAGTTCCAGCCGTTACTGCCCAGAAGTTCTATGTCTTTAATTTTATAATAAGCAATGTGAGGTACTATTTGGGCAATAGTTGAGTAGTAGTCGGGAATGAATAAAAAATCCGCCTCAACATCTGTTTCATACTCTGTAACATAACGGCGTCCTACTTTGGTTTCTGTCACTGTAATCTTAAAGAGTTCTTTAAGTTCTTTTGAAAAATCTTTATTGTCTTCTTCATAAGGAAGTTCCCCGACAATTTCTCCGCCGCGAGCTAAGATTTCTTTTTTAAATAGTGACGCCAGTTCCCTGCCATAACCTGTGCTGGGATAGAGTATAAGGGCTCTTGGGTGGAAATAAACCTTTTCTGCATAATCGGCAAGAGTGCGGGCTTGCTGCGCGGGGGTCATAAAGTTCCTGAAAATATAATTGCCCCTGTCCGTTATATTTTCTTTTTGTGTTAGAACTATTGTCGGTATAGATTTTTTTTGCGCGGCTTTAGCAACATCCATGGCATTTCTCTTTAGTAGGGGGCCTACAATGCCTAGTAGTTTTTTGTTTTTTGCAAGATCTAAAACAGCCTGGGCAGGTTTCCCGCCGGGCTTTGTAGTGCTGCGCGTTTCTACTATTACAGACTTTTTATTATTGAGCTTGTTTTTAAATGACCCTGCTGCAAGCAGCACTCCTCTAAGCGCCTTTTCTCCAAACTGGGAGTAGTTTCCGTTTAGGGGGAGGGCAGCACCTATTGTAATGTAACTTCCTTCATCGGTGGTGCTTAGAACTGCATTTATGGTTTCCAGTAATAGTTCGGATTTTACTTTTACTGCAATAGAGGCATGTTTGCCGCTCATTGCATAACTGATATTCTGGCTGGCTTCTTCCAGGTATCCGTTTCTGTATTGGCAATAACCAAGGCCGTATAGAGCTTCTGATTTCTTTTTACTTTTTTTAAACTTCTTAAAGTATCTTTTGTAGGCGTTTGTGCATTTGTTGAACTCTTTTTTCTTTGTATATATGTCGGAGAGTACAAAGATTGCTTCTTCTGTTACTTTTGCTTTGTTATATGATTTAGTGAAATTATCTAATGCCTTTATGTTTTCTTCAGTTTCGCCGGTTTTTTCTATGCGCACCAATATCTTTACTAAATCTTCAGTAGCCTTTTTCTCTGACCAAAAAAGTTTAGCGCTGTTAGCTGTAAGGGGAGACAGTAGTAATATAGTGAGTGCAAGAGCCAGGCAAGATGCAGTGTTTATTCTCATTCAAAAATCTCCTTTACCTTATCAAAAAAGTTTTTTTTATGGGGCATTGTTTCTTCTCCCCCAAGGCGGGCAAATTCCTCAAGTAGCGTTTTTTGTTTATCGCTAAGTTTTGAAGGTGTCTCAAGGGTAACGACAACATACTGGTGGCCGCGCCTGCCTGTTTGAATTGAGGCGATACCCTTGCTCTTTAGGGTGAATACCTTACCTGTCTGAGTCCCGACCGGAATTTTTATGGTGCTGGGGCCTTCGAGAGTAGGGACTTCCAGATCTGCGCCAAGGGCAGCCTGAGTGAAACTAATAGGCACTTCACAGATAATATCGTTGTTTTCTCTCTTGAAGATTGGGTGAGGGGCAACATTTAAAACTACATACAAGTCGCCTACACCTCCGCCTCTTTCTCCGTGTTCTCCGTGGCCTGTTATGCGCAGCCGCGAGCCGCTGTCAACTCCTGCAGGTATCTTCACTCTTACATCAGTTAAACTCTCGATTCTTCCTGCCCCGTGGCAATCCGTACATGGGTCAGGTATAATTTCTCCTCTGCCTTCGCACCCTGAGCAGGGGCGGGTGATACTAAATAGCCCTTGCTGGTAGCGCACCTGGCCGGCTCCGCCGCAAGTTGAGCAAGTCTGGGCAGAGGTGCCCGGTTTTGCGCCGCTTGCATGACATGTTTCGCAGGGAGTCATGCGGGGGATTTTTAAGTCTTTTTCCGTACCGAAGGCCGCTTCTTCAAAATTTATATCGAAGTCATAACGAAGGTCTGCTCCTCTTTGCGGGCCACCTCTGCTGCGGCCGCCACCAAAAAAGTCTCCAAACACATCGCCAAAGAGATCTCCTATGTCTGCGTTAAACCCTCCTCCTCCTCCGCCGAAACCGCCGCCAAAACCTCCTCCTGCGCCGCCGAACTGGTCATATTGCTGCCTCTTTTGCGGGTCTTTCAGGGTTTTGTAGGCTTCATTAATACCTTTAAATTTCTCTTCACTGTCTTTGTCGCCCTGGGTTTTGTCAGGGTGGTATTTATGTGCAAGTCTGCGGTAGGCTTTTTTTATTTCTTCCTGAGTAGCACCTTTTGGGACTCCCAGTGTTTCGTAAAAATCATTATTAGGCATTTATATAGTTAGTCTTTCTTTTTATCTTTTTGTCTTTTTATTTTAGCTGTTGTTTGCAACTACAACCATAGTATGTCGTACTACTTTGCCATTTAGTGTGTAGCCTCTTTGCAGTTCTTCAGTAACTGTATCGTTTTCGAAGTCAGTAGTTTCTATATGACTTACTGCTTCATGCAGAAGAGGGTCAAAAGTTTTGCCTTTGGCTTCTATTGGAGTCAGGCCAAACTTAGCCATGGTAGAGGTGAAATTATCAATAACAAGCTTAACTCCATTTGTTAGGGCGCTGTCAGCATCTACATCTGCGTGACTCATTGCCCTTTCCAGGTTATCCAGTACAGGCAGTACTTCTAAAAGTAGTTTTTCGTTTGCAAAGGATAAAAGTTCTACTCTTTCTTTTTCCGTTCTTTTTTTAAAGTTGTCCAGGTCTGCAGTCTTTCTCAAAAACTTCTCGCTGTTATCTTCAGCTTCTTTTGTCTTTGACATAACAAGTTCTACAAGAGTGTCTATGTCCAGCTCTTTGAGTTTGTTTATTTCTTCTATGGTTTCTTCTGAAACCTCCACGGCAATATTATCTTCAGCTACTTCCGGTGTGGTTTCTTCTGCGTCTTTATTAGTTATGTCTTCTGTCATTATTAAATCCTTATCTTTCCCGCGGTGGAACCGCTATCCTTATAATTGTTTTTTTTATTGTTCAATCAGTCTTGCTGTCTGGCGAACCAGCGGGATGATTGACAGGTAGTTCATTCTCATTGGTCCTACAACTCCCAGGGTGCCTGCGGATACTCCGTCTTTATGATAGGGGGTAGTTATAAAACTCAGACCCTTAAGTTCTTCTATGTTACTTTCAGACCCCATTAACACGGTGGTTTCATTTTTTAAGATTTTTTTGTCCAATAGTTTTAAAATCATATTTTTTTCTTCAAAAGTTTTATGTAACATTCTCATTTTATCTATGTCTGCCCTGTATTCGGGCTGGTCAAAGATGTTTGAAGTGGCGTCTAATAAAAGCTCCCTCGCAAACAAACTTTCTATTCCTGCAAGGGCGAGGGAGCCAAGCTCCCAAGTTTTTGACACCAGGTTGTCGTACTTTGCCTTGTCTTCTTTTATTTCTTTTAAAATTTTTATTTTAAGGCCTTGCAGAGTTAACCCTGCGCCTAACATGTTTAAATAATTTGTCATTGTTTCAAAGTTTAACTTAGATTTGGTTTTGCCAACCTGAGTTACTTTGCTAAATGTTTCATCGTCAGTGGAGAGGGCAACCAGCATTATTTGTTCGCTATCCACTTGGTAGAGTCGGATATGTTTAATTATAAATTCTTTTGATTCGGTTATAACAATTCCTGTGCAGTGGGTTATATCCGAGAGGAGGTGGGCTGCGTTATACATTATGTCGCTGCTGCCGGTTTTAATATCTGCAAAATTATTTAATAGGGAATTGTTGGTGTTATTAAATGGCTCATTTATTGTTAGAACAGCATCTATGTAACGCCTGAAAGCTTTCACCGTAGGAACTCTGCCGGCTGAGCAGTGTGGTTTTTCTATAAACCCCTCTGCTTCAAGTTCTGCCATAGTGTTTCTAATGGTTGCAGGGCTGGCGTTTAGACCTTCTTTTTGGGACAGTAGCTCTGATATGAGTTTAGACCCAACAGGTTCGGCAGTCTCTATATAGCGGCTGATTATGGAGTGGAGAACTGAATTGTTTCTTCTGTCTGTAGTTGCTGTCATATTCTTTATCTATCTCGTTTACTGCTCTTTCTTTTACGCTAAAGTTATCCTTAAAAAGATATCAAGCCCAGCCCCCATTGTCAAGCTGACTGCGTCAGTTTTCTAAGTAAGACAGTGAATACTACATAGGCGGGGAGAGGCTAAAGTGGTGGTTTTGAGCAATTGTCAGAACTAGTGAATTGTAGTAGTATTTATCTATATTAAGAGAGTAAGAATGAAGAATTAAAATTATGCATTGTTATGTGGTAATTAAAGGGGACAGACCCCTTTAATTACCTTTACAAATAAAGGAGAATTTAATGAAAAGATTATTGTTTGTTTTTCTAATATTATTTATAAGCTCAAGCTGTTCTAACGAACTTAATGGCTGGGATAAAGTTACATGGGGTATGACTATTGAACAAGTTAAAAATATTTATGACGAGTACTCTGAGTCTATTGCTCCTGAAAACCAAAACACTAATATTAAAGGGCTGAAGCTTCAAAATGAAACTTTTGGAGATATCCCCGTTATTAGCTATTTAAAATTTGAGAATAACAGCCTTTCTGCTGTGCGCGTACTGCACACTTACAAGGATGAAACCCCTAAATCCGTTAGGCTTTCAGTATTAACTCCAGAATATAAAGAGTTTGAATCCTTATTAATAAAGAGATACGGTCAACCTGATTTTATTAATGAACTAAAAAGTTTTGGATGGTTTGAGCTTGGTTGGTTTGCAGGGAACACAAATTTGGCGCGGTCGCCGCGGCACCGCCGGGGCGCAGGCCCAGAGCGTGGCAGATGGCGTAGGTCAGCTCGGCGCGGTTCAGGGTGTAGAAGTGGAACTCGCTCACGCCGTGCCGGCTGAGCCCGTCACAGAGTTCGATGGCCGCCGCGGCGG
>CBDUXU010000045.1:0-15078 GCA_965371285.1 uncultured bacterium
TACCCTGGAAACCATCGAAGGGTCGCTGCTCTCAAGAGAAGATGATGTAAAAAGTTCCTTAACCTTAGCTTTTAATGTTTCCAAAGAAAACACTTCACCATCAAGACCCCGAAGGGCAGTGAAAAATTCCTCGCTGTCTTTACTTATATCTTCCTCGTAAGAAGCAGGGCCTCCCAAGTCTAACCACAAACTTTCTATAAGCCGGCTAAGGGTAGCCCTGCCCCTATATTTAATGGCCTTTTCTATTTTATCTTTTATGCGATTTATCCTGACCTCGCCGTCACTGCTTAAACCAGTGAACAACATTTCTTCATTTAAAAGCTGCCAAACACTTTCTGTTTTTTTACCTAAAACAATATTATGGATATCAGCAAGAGTAAGTCCGCAAAGGGGAGACCTTAAAAAAGCCAGCCAATGAAGCCTGTCCTTTGGATGATTTATAGCTGCTGTTAAACTCATAAGGTCCATTACAACAGGAGAATTGGAGAGACCATGCAATTCTTCGCTTACAAAAGGAATCTTCTGCTCTTCAAAAACCCCGGCAATTTTCATCATGTGGAATCTTGCCCTTGCCAGCACCGCAATAGTCTCGCCTCTGCCGGTTTTATGGATATCTTTAACCACCTCTGCAATATGGAGAGCTTCACTCTCGTCATCCGGGTCTTCATAGAGATTAGTGTTTATCCAGTCACTGTCACCATTACTTTTTTCCGGAACACTAATAACAGGACTGGAAGGAGAGTAGGTAACTGACCCTAAAAAACTATTATCTCTTAGGGGAAAGGTTTTCTCAAAAGTATCGTTTATCCAATCCACTACGGCGCTGTGGGAGCGGAAGTTTGACTTAAGTACGATTTGATCCAATTTAACACTGCCTACTCCGATGCCCCCTGCCTCAATAAAAAGCCCCACATCTGCCTCCCTGAAATGATAGATAGACTGCATTGGATCTCCAACTATAAACAGAGTCCTGCCATCCCCTTCTACCCATCCGCTGGTTAGGGTTTTCAAGAGGTCTGTCTGGGAGCGAGAGGTGTCCTGATACTCATCAACAAGTATGTGCCCCAGTTTTAAATCAATTGCCAGGAGCAATTCCGTAGGGTCGGCTTCAGAACCCAGGGCTTTTAAAGCTGCCATAGATACGGTTTGAAAATCAATCTTGCCGTTTTCCCTAAAGACATCTTCTAATTTTTCTACCGACACTTTTAAAAGAAACAGGAGGTTTTTTAAAACCTCCCACTCACTGTCACTGTAAGAAGTATCGGGCAAAAACCCTACGCCATCTAAGGCTTCTTTAAGAGGTTCGTTTAATTCAAACTCACTAAGAAGAGGTTTCATTAATTCTATTTTCTCTGCAACCTCTTTGTTTTTACTCCCGCCGGGGAAACCAACCTTTACATTAAGCCCACGAACTTTTCTCCACCCGCCCTTACCCGGCTTGCCTGTCATAAATAAATCCCTAAGGCCCCGCCATTTGTCTATCTCTTCATTAGAAGGTAACTCTTTTAATCCAGACAAGTTACTTATAGAAATATCAGTAACATTACTTCCTGCAAAGGAAGCTACCTGGCAAATATCCCTATGAGTGATCTCCGGTAAAAGGGAGCGAACCTCATCTAACATGCCACTTACAACTTGGGAGAGGGACTTTTCCAAAAACTCTCTAAAAACATCAGTCTCGCTTAACTCGCTGCTCCCGACAAACCTCATCCATTGATCCCTCTTGGAGAGCATGAGTTTAAGCCGCCTCTCCAAAGCAGGCACATCATTATCCAAATGTTTAAGCACAACCCTAAGGGCATCTCCCCTAGGGCTTTCTTCTTCAATCAAGCCGGTAACACCTCTTACTGCTTCGGCGTACATATCCCTGCAATCCTCTGAGATGAGAGCCCCCTGAAGCCCCCCGCCTAAGATGGGCATTTGCCTTGTTATGTCGCTGCAGAGTGAATCAATTGTTTGTATGCGAAGTCTCGCAGGGGTATCCAATATGTTCCAACCAAGCTTCCTGTCTCTCTCCATTACAGCTTTTGCAAGAGTGAGAGTTTTTATTTCGTTATGACTTAAACTCTCATTGGATGTAGTTTGCTCCGCCTTCTCTAGTGCCTCTATGACTCTGGCAAGAATCTCCCCTGCCGCCTTCCTGGTGAAAGTTATAGCAAGCACTTCTTCGGGGAGTGACACATGAGCAAGGAGACTTAGTAGCCTCTGGAGCAGAAGCTCAGTTTTACCTGACCCGGCAGGAGCCTGGACAATAAAAGACCTGGTGACATCAAGAGCTTCCTCTCTTTCTTTTAAGTCTTTTATTATATTTTTTATGTTGTTTTTTGGCATTTTATTATTTTTTACTCTAAATCCCTATTGCTATCTTCAACATAGATTTCAAAAACCCTGCAAAGAGGTTTTACATCGCAGTACTTGCAGGCACTATCATTAGTTAAAATATCTTTTGGATTTACATCATGGTTACCGGATATAAAATCTCTGCCAATATTCTCTAAGGTGGTCTTCCAACTATCTCTTAGCTCGTCCCAAGTACCGGCTCC
The DNA here is from genome assembly GCA_965371285.1 of uncultured bacterium. GTDB lineage: Bacteria > Desulfobacterota > GWC2-55-46 > GWC2-55-46 > DRQE01 > CBDUXU01. The sequence continues at coordinate 2,544 of CBDUXU010000045.1, forward strand.
TTCTATCTGATCAGTCCACCGAGAGTCGCTTTCAAAACCCCTCACCCCGGGAAGGGTTTCATCATTTCGGGAAGAACCAATAAATTTTGTATTACCAATTTTAAGAGAGGCAAAACTAACGGCGTCAAAATCACCTGTCATAGAGTAAATCGGCATCTGCGGCTCCTTCGGCCTGTCACTTAACCAATCATTTTTGCTGCATACTCCGGTTTTGTAATCTATTACTGCCAGAGCCCCGCTGGGTAGCTCATCTATCCTATCTATCTTTACATTTGCAGTAAAACCGCCAAGGTCCACAGACTCGCTGCTTTCAACACGTTTAACAGTGAACTCACCTCTCTTTAACTCTTCTTCAAACCAAACCTCCAAGAGGTTAGAAACCCTCTCTACTTCCATCTTAAAATACCTGCCCCTGCTCCAGGGAAGAACTGACTTCAGCGCCCCCTCTACAGAGTTCTTAATCTTCCCGCTAAGAGTGCCCTTTTCTGAAAGTTTATGAAGTCCATTTGAATCCCCTACATCCTTCCAAAACCGCCTGAGAGATTCATGGATTACAGTGCCCTTATCCATAGCGTTTAACCCCGGCTCCGGCGAATCCAATGAATCTGCCCTGAGCCTGTTTAAGGCAAAACTGCGAAAGGGGCAGGCAGAATGGTTTTTTATGACTCCCGTGCCCTTACTAATATTTTTAAGCTCACCCTTCTCTATTGGAATGTACGGCTCATCTCCCATTTCCTCAGTAGCAGCAGCGTCCATAAGGACATCAAAAAGTTTTTTACCACCACTTTCCCCGCCGACCTCAATTTCCACTTCTCTAAAATAGGGGCTTACTGATGCAGGCCTCCCGTCTATCTCTCTGGGGTAGGTTACGGTAAACTCACCGCCGCTACTGAAAATTCTTCTTAGAATTGTCTTGCCCATAAGACCTGTCCCCTCATAGGAGCTATGAGGCACGAGAGCATCTTTTTGGTCATAAAAAGGTATAAATGGGTTGGCTTTTGGTTTAAGAGGAAGAGCCTCCCTGTGGACACCCATAATCCATATATGATCAAAATATATTCCCGACGACTCAAGCATTCCCATAACTTCAATTTCGCAGTCAGGGGTTTCGACCTGATAAAGAGTCTCCGAGGCCATTTCTCTAAGTTCAGATGTGGCAGAGGCAAGGGAAACTTTGCCCAAGATGTCGTCTAATGTAGAAAAATCTTCCAACACCTTCTTCCATGACTGGAGGGCTTGATACTCATTTGAAGTAAGAGTGAGGCCTGGGTCCGGAGTCGGCCACCCTATTACAGATAAAAAAGCGGAGAACTTTTCGCTCCACTGGCTGGGAAATAGTTTAACGGGGCCTTTATGGCCTTCTATAAACTTTATCCAACTATTTATTTTATTTTTTAAAAGCTCACCGCCGGAAACTTTTAATAATTTCTCTTCCAATTTATTTAAAGTGATTTTAAGGTAATTGTTTTTCCTTAAAACAATATCAAGGTCCTTAAGGACTTCATATTCCTTCCGATCTGCCACATAGGGAGAAGATAAAAGCCCAACCAGACTATCTACATTTTGTTTTCTGCCGTCAACATATAAAATATCCAGCGCTGCTAAAATAATTTCTTCGCTAGAGAGGGGGTTGCCTAAAGAAATATTAAAGGAATCATATTTTTCTTCCCTCTCTTCTCCAATCAAAACAGATTTAGGATTCAACTCAGCAGAAAATTCCCTCATAATAATATCTTTATACTGTTCCATGTCAGGCACTATTATTCCGACCTTCGTGCCTTTTTTATAAATTTTCCTTATAGACCTTGCAACTGAAATGACCTCCTCTTTTTGGTCTTTAAAACTATAACCCTTAATGTTTTCTGGAAGCTCTAGTTTGTTTTTATCACCTAAATAATCAGGTTTCATAATTACCCCGCAGCCTGAATCAGTTAATATGCTTACAAGCTTCTTAAACTTTGGGCTCAGCTCATCAAAACCTGCAAAGACAATTTTATCAGGCACTTTAATCAAACCGCCTTCAATTAAAACAGTTACCTTATCCTTAATTAAAATCGGGTCAAGCAGGTTTAATTTAGCCACCTGCTTTTCATATTCGCCGCACCACCTGAGGTATGACGACACTTCTTCAGTTACAAAGACTCCGCCCTTTATCTTTATGGAATATTCGTTAACCTCACCCATAGCCTTGTAAGCCGACTTTGCAACCCCTCCTAAAGAAATGCCAAGATGACCAACCTTCCTATCTTCTCTTACTATTTTATGAAATAAGGATTTACTACGACTGTCGCTAAGGAGCGGCCTCTCTCCTACGGAGAGAGAATAATCGGACCACAGGTTCTTAAGCCACCTGTCCAAGGGATAGACATCTGCCGCAATCCAGCCAAGTTGTCCATCACTAATAAGCCCTGCTTCATAATAGGAAGTAAGTTTACCGGCAAGACGTTTGTTTACCGTAACGACTAGGACTCCCTCTTTTATATATTCTACCAGGGACTCTGTTATTGATTTGACCTGTTTCATGATATAGAAAACCAGTGTATCAAAGCCCTAGCCTTTTGTCACTCAGCCTGACCCTGCCTGCGGCAGTTTCCTAAGGGTGCTTAGTGGCAGCAGCTAAGGTTATAATTAGTTTTATAGATTTACCCCTTAAATTGGGTCCAGCCTGACCCTGCCAAAGGACTTGATAAAATAGTGAAAATCTAGTAAATTTTAAATTAATAGTTTTCTAGCGGATTTACCTCACAGAACAGATATTTCTCATCTTGAACAACATCACAACTAACTACAAAACATGTTGATTTTTTCAACATTACATACAATTAAAGGAGTTTAAAAAATGGGTATTATTAAGAGTATCTTAGGTAGTATTAAATTAACAATAGCTTTAGGCTTTGCCATAGCAATTTTGATTTCTGTTTTTGCATGGGAGAGTTCGGGGGGATTTAACATATGGGAAGCAAGCACATGGCTCCATGTTCTTGCAGGCATCACTTGGATCGGACTGCTATATTATTTTAATTTTGTTCAGACACCTGGGGCAGCAGAAGCTGCGTCCGACACAGACGGCCCCGGTCCTGCTGCAATTGGCAAATACATTGCGCCAAGAGCCCTGCTTTGGTTTCGCTGGTCAGCAGCACTAACATGGATAACCGGCGCATCAGCACTGGAGGCAAGCGGAGTTGGCATTGTTAACGCCTTTACCATGCAAAGCCCGGTTATAGGACTGGGCTCCTGGTTTGGTACTATAATGTTATTTAATGTTTGGGTACTTATCTGGCCAAACCAGAAAAAGATTCTCGGCATGGTAGAAGCAACAGCAGATGAAATTGCAAAGGCAAAGGTAATAGCCGCAATGGCATCAAGAACAAATGTTGTTCTTTCAATTCCACTGCTGCTTTCCATGACAGCATTTGCACATGGCAATTTGATATAAAATATAGACAATAAGTAGAATTTAAAAAAGGTTATCCTTAGGGATAACCTTTTTTATTGTAGGTGTGACACCTGCACTCAATTTAACAAAATAGACACTAAGGCTATTAAAAACCATAAACTACAAGACCTATGGGTCAAGAGAGTCTGACGCTCCAGCCAATTAGTAGACTAACTATAGAACTGTTTGAAATCCATAAGCTACCTGACCCTTCGGCTAAGCCGGAGGCTTGTTAGTCGAGCACATAGTCTTTTGTAATTATTTCCAGAAGATGGCCGTTTGGGTCTTTAAAGTAAGCTCCCCTGCCACCATCGTTGTTATTAATTCTCCCGTCACTGCTGGAAGAGGGGCCGCTGCCAAAAATAATATTGTCTTTTTTAATGCGCTCCATTATTTCATCAAACTCCTTTTCGCTCACCTTAAAGGCATAATGACTAGTGGAAAAATCTTTTTTAGTTACAAAATCAAAGGTCAATGTAGAATTAACGGTGAGAACGGCAAAGTGTCCCCACTCCTTGACAAACTTAAAGCCAAAGATTTTCTCATAGAACTTCGCTGACTCTACATTATTAAAAGAAGGTACAATTGTATGATTTAAGGTAATTTCCATATTTTTATACGGGATCCCAACAGAATGATACTTTTGTTGATGGTCCGTCCTGGTCATCTATTATACATATCACTAAATAAAACAGAGCAAGGGTGGCATCAACAGCTACGGCAAGGGGCGTTAAAGCAACTCTTGTCCATTTATTTTCAGTTTTATATTCAGACTTATAAAAATCATCTTCATTATACATTACTACGGGGAAATTGTTTTTGACTTTTTTTAATTTTCCAAGAGGCTTGCTCTCTTCCAAATTAGCTTTTAAGTTTGAAAACATAAAATAATACTTGTCTGTACTAAGCCCAGATAATATTTGCCTACCTTCAAAAATTTTATGAGTAAAAGGCTGTCCAATGCCGGTAGGTTTTATATAAACTCTGAAATCTAAATTAACAAAACTACCTCTATCATCAATCAATACATCAATGGAATCAACACCAAAATCTTCAGGACTTCTTAGCAGGGTACTAAGAAGTCTATAATCACTGCCTAAAGGGTCATAAAATCTAATGCAATTTTCCGATGCTTTTTTATCTTTTCCTTTTAAGTAACGACCCATATCCTCTGCAAGAAAACAAAGGCCTTTAGGTTTGCCCTTAACAGTGACATTGTAAACTCCCTTGAGAGATACTGTGCTGGAATCATCTTTAACTTCAAAGTGTTTTTTATCCCACAAAGCTGTTGTCGCACAACTAGTGTTAAACAACATAACGGTAAGTAAAATTATAGCTTTTGCTTTCATAACCAAGTCACGATTTACCTCTCATAATTTTCAGGCTGCTTCCTTGACTGTAATACATCTACCCGTAATTTACAACCACCATGGGTGCCCCCTGGACTCAACCAGCGTGACGCTGGCCCAACATTAGCTGGACCGGACTCGGTTATAATAAGGAATTTATTATAGGCACAAAAAATCCCAAAACCATGATGGTCTTGGGAAAATTCGGTTAAGCCGGAGACTTATGGTGGAGGCGGTGGGGATTACGGCTCTGCCGCCAATTAGAAAGGCCAGCGTAACGCTGGACCGAATTTCAAAAACAAAAAAACAAGACAAAAGTCTCGTTTAGCAATCTAATTCCTAATTATAATAAGTTATACTCTTATTAAAGGTGTCTGTCCAATTTATACCAGATTAGCCCTATGGAAAAGTCATTTAGTTATGCTCCGAGCTATTCCTGTATTGTAATTGCAAACCAGTAAGAAAATTTCTAAGTATCTGGTCTTTGCATTCGCGGTAATTTTTGTGTTCAGGTCTTCTGAAAAATGCGCTTAACTCATGTTTGCTTATAGAGAAGTCTGCAAGACTTAATATATCAATTACATCCTCGGCTTTAAGATTGAAGGCAATTTTTAATTTGTTAAAAATAATATTATTAGATAATACCTTCTCTGCTTCAGGCTCTGGGCCATCTTTTTTACCTCGCTTTTCAATTATAAATCCATTTAAAAACTTAGCCAAGTTAAGACTATTACAACTTTGATAATCTGCTTCGTCGTCTTTTTTTAGCCATTTACTTATTTGCTCTAGAGATACTTCCAAGTCTGCTAAACGGCAAATTTCAATCATTTTTTTATCGCTATAATCTAAAATATAGCGAATTCTTCGTAAGACATCATTGTTAGTCATAAAAGACCTTCCTTATATATTGTGGTTATTTATTGTTTATATGTTGGTAATAAAATTGGGGACTTCTTAGGAACGAATTTTAATGGGGACTTTTATTAGTTAAGATATTGACTTTGTTGTATTTTTATTGGTAGCACGGTGGTATTTAAACCCACATGATTCACTTCTAACCTTTCAATATTATTATAAAATATTAAAAGTAAAAAAGCACTGGTGACGGTTTGGTGACGGTGAAAATTAGTTAAAAAACTGTCTACCTTCTTCCATTCTAGGTTTAATTCAAAACCTTATCCACCTGAGCAATGCTTTTCTGCTTCCGACATTACAGATATTTTACCTGTTTCAATACCTCGTAATTTTTCCTTGAGCATTGCTAGAACTTCCGGATTAATATTGCTTTTGGAAAAATACCTTGCTAGACTTTTTATATCAGCACTTACAGCATCTTTATCATTACATGTACAAATTTTATCAAACCCCCACCTCCCTTTGAGTTCACTTTTAAGTGCAATGTCTATTTCAGAAACAATTCTTTTATACTCTGGCGGTTTAATTTTCTTGGCTTGTTCAATTCTCTTAAAGGCATCAACCCAATCAAACTCTCCAAATCTAATACATGCTCCGTAGTCCCATGTTTGCTCATGCCAACTATAACCTCTAACTACTCCCAACATCGCTTCTTGAAACTCAAAAAAATGTCTGTCCTCTAAATTTCCATATTTTGAAACCTCATTAAATCTAGGCAATATTGGTGAAAAGAATTCATATTCCCTTACTGACCCGACAAAAGCCGGAATAAATAAAGGAACATCTTTTTGCAAATAACTCTGTACTGTTTCTAGTTTTTCCCAATTTGTTTTATTGTCACTTAGCCTAAAGTCAAAGGTGGAGAATATTGGTTTAAACTTTTTTTCTATCTCTTTAGCTTTTGCGAATACTACATAAAGTGATACACCTTCTTTTCTATCACAGAAATTGCCCCATAGCCTTTTATACTCTAAAATATCAGCTCTCAAGTCTTCGGGGATTTTAATTATATCTCTGTAAATTGTTTCAGCATGAGCGGCTTTACAGACAGGCAAATCTAGTGGTTTGACTGGCTTTGCATATGCATAACCAGATTGAATTACGATAAGTATGATTAACAACACTCTAGTCATTTTCATTTATTAAATCAATAACCTTTCTCTGTTATTTCTCAAAAGCGCTATCTGCCGGCTTAGTGGCGAATCGATTCAGCTTTTCACATCACTAAAACCATCACGTACCCAAGCAAAAATACGTCCAAATAAATATAACAAAGCCAATGGACCTATCCATACAAAGAGAAACATAGGGACATATATATTCGAATAAAAATCCAAATCTTTTTCATATTTTGAATTAAACTCAAGTTCTTTAAAAGAGTCCAGTGTATATACCAAGTAGTTGACCAGATACTCATCTGTATATGTTGCCCAACCTTCACTTTTACCCTCTTGTACCATCGCTTTTTCTATATATTCCTTACTACGATTGCATAAAGTTTTTTTACCTGAGATATAACACTCATATGTCATAAAACCACTGCGATTTGCTACATCTAATATTTGCTCTTTCCACAAATAATACGTAGCCTCTCTCGCTTCTTTCATTTCACCTTTTACTATTAGAAAAGCTGGAATGAAATAAATTAACGATATCGCTATCAACAACCTTTTCCAGCCATTTGATTTTTTCAATTTATTTACCATTATTCAAAGACCCCAAATCAATTACTTTGCCATGTTGTTTTTCAAATACCACCCTCTGACTATATAGGTCGTTGTGTGCGTACTTTAAAGCAGGGATAATCCCTGCCACTTAACTAACATGATGTTAGACATAATTATAACAGTAATTTTTCATAAAGGCACAAAAAAACCAAGACCATGATGGTCTTGGGAAAATTCGGTTAAGCCGGGGAGCGTGACGCTCCACCCTCTTTAAAAATCTGTAAAACTTAATAATCTACAAAACTATCACCAAACTATTTAAAATCTGGCGATAGCCCTATCTTTGGGTCAAGCTGCAAGCTTGGTGGAGGCGGTGGGATTTACGACTCGCAGTAGCTCGTCGCCGATTAGAAAGGTAAAAATAGCTATTTTAATGTTTCACCTCTCACTAACCGTGAGAGATGAAATCTCTAACCGAACCCGTTCTGCGTTGCACAATGGGTTCGACCAACACTACTAAATAATAAAAAGGAGCTAACCTTACGGTTGCTCCTTTTATTATTTGGTGGAGGCGGTGGGAATCGAACCCACGTCCGAAATCGTGTCAACTGGGGCATCTACATACTTAGTCTGTAATTAAGTCTCACTTACATGCTGCCCACAGACAGGCTACATATAAGCCAGCTTAGTTGAATTTCGCCTCCAGGTCCTTTAAGCGGAGCCCCTGAGGCTATCCTGCTGATTGTCGTTCTATTGAGACCTGCAGGAAAGGGCCCATAGAACGCTAGCAGTTTTAAGCTGCTAGTGCGTAGTCGTTATTATCTGCGACTATTTGTTTTCCACCGTTTTGACGAGGCAGTAGTCCTCGATATGCTTCCCTCAGCATCCAATCGTCCCGTCGAAGCCAGTCGCCCCCATGTCTGGTAAACCAAAGATGGGCTAACTGCACTTATCAGAATATATTAGTGCCTTTAACTCAGTTATTATACCATAAAATGGCTAATAAAGTGAAGTGGGAGAAAAAGCTCCACCCCCTCACCCCAACCCGCGTATCTCAGATACCTCCCGCGAGGGGAGAGGAAGCAGAAACCTATTAAATGCGCGGTTTCCCTTGAAAATGGGTCCAGCAATGATTGCTACGCGTCACGCTGGCCAAAATTGCCCGTGGCTGCTAGCCACTGGAGCGTCACGCTCCTTTTTTGGCTCTGTCTATGTCTTTCTTTACTGCTCTTTCTTTTAGTGCTTCGCGCTTGTCGTAGAGTTTTTTAGGTTTGGCAATGCCGATGGCTACCTTCACCTTACCTCTTGTCAGGTAGATTTTTGTGGGAATTAAAGACATGCCCTGTTCCTGAACCTTACTCTCCAGTTTTTCTATTTCTCTTTTATGGAGCAGGAGTTTTCTTGTGCGGTCGGGAGCAAGGGTGGAGAATTTGTCTGCTTCTTCTAAGGGTGTGATATGCGCGTTAAGGAGGAAGAGCTCTCCCTTAATAATGCGGGCGTAGCTGTTCAACAGGTGCGCACGACCGGCACGAAGACTTTTGACTTCCGAGCCTTTAAGTACGATTCCTGCTTCCATTACATCGCTAATAAAATAGTTGTGATAAGCCTTTTTGTTTTGACAAACTACTCTATCATTGGATTTACCCTTTATAACTTTTCCAGAAGAATCCTTAGACTTACCAGACTTTTTAGAGGTTGTTTTTTTCTTAGTTGACATAATAGAGTTATTTTTAACACAAAAACCACCCTATTACCAGAAGCCAGCGGGCATACAGCCAACGAACTTACAGCCAACGAGCTTACAGTCACGACCACAGAGTCGCGGGCAACCAGCTAGTGCAAGACCTTAACAACAGTGGGGCGATAGGCTGTGCCTACTCCCTCACCGCTAAGCGCCTTAGTGGCCCCATATGCTCCTACAACAAAGAATATTCCTACTGCAAAACCTATGAGCTCTTTATCCATAAGAGGAAAGAATTTCTCGCCAACTGCCTGGCCAAAAAATACCCCCACAATAAGGGCTATAAGGGGATATAGGTACGCCGAGGCACCTGCCTTAAGCATTGTAGCCCCAGGCACCTGAAAGAGCACCTTGTCTCCCACCTGTGCATCAAGCGGGTTATAGGCCTCTACGATCTTAAGGTCCGAACCCTCCTCACCGTGGCAAAGAGGTTTTGAGGTGCAGGATTCACAGCCATCTTGCAAAACAGTCTCTATTATCGCAAGTCCGTCTCGGGACTCAATTATTGTTCCATGTTCTTCTACCATAGTGTTATAATAACAGAATGACCACTCACTTATCAAGGGGGACTTCTGTATGGACGATTTTTATAACCGTACTTATTGTATGGTTATCTTTTCCTGTCTCCAATTCTTATGGAAAATCTTCTCAGTCTGGCGGTGAATTTAAGGTTTCTACAGTTGCAGATAATGTAGATATAGCTGTATCTATTGCCTTTGCCCCTGATTGGAGGCTTTTTTATTTAGAAAAAAACACCGGCAATGTGAGGGTAATAACAGATGGCAAGCTTGACCCGGTGCCCTGGGCAACTATAGAAGTTGACCCGGAGGGAGAGAGAGGATTATTAGATATTGCCTTTGACCCCTATTTCAAAACTAACGGTTATATATATTTTTACCACTCTGTAAAAAACTCCCGGAACAACCGGGTTGTAAGACTAAAAGAGTCCGGCATAAGAGGCAAAGAGATGGTAACAGTTCTTGAAATACCGGACCATATTAGCGCCACTAACCACAATGGCGGAGGTATTGCTTTTGAACCGCCAAACCACAGCGGGTTTGGAAAAACCTATCTCTATGTCTCTGTGGGCGACGGGGGAGGAAGGCCGGGAAGAAGCCAAGAAGATACAAACCTTTTAGGTAAGGTTTTAAAAATCAATGTGCGCGGCCTCCTGCCTATTACATACAACTCACCAGCCCAACTTTTTTATGCAAAGGGGCTTCGTAATTCTTTTGGCATTACATGGAACAAGGAAAATAATACACTCTATGGAACCGAGAACGGCCCTATAGGCAGGGACGAGATTAACAGGTTGACCGAAGGTTCAAATTACGGCTGGCCCATTGAAGTAGGTTTCGACAAAGACAACATACACAGCCAGCCCCTTTGGGATTTTGGACTCCTCTCTGTTGCGCCTACGGGGATTACTTTCTACCCAACCTCCGGCAACTTTCCAAAAAAATACAAAGGTAATATGTTTGTCACAGACTATAATAAAGGCAGGGTATATCGCATTAAACTATCAGGAAAAAACTTGGACAGAATTAAAGAAAAAGATTTTGAAATATGGCTGAAAGATGAAATAAAAGAAGCAGCCCCTGAGATTACTTTTGCAGACATTGCGGTGGGGCCGGACGGCGCCATCTACCTTGCAGGGTTTACAAAAATTATAAAAATCGAATATTCAAAAGGTGAGAAATTCAAACAGCCTGCCCCGAAATTTAATTGATGACAGAAAAAACAAACAAAACACCACAAACAAAAAACCCGCGAAAAACTGCCCACTCCATACTCCTTAGGGTAGAGGTAGGAGATGCCTACCCGGACATGCTCCTCCACAAAGAACTTGAAGGGCATAAACGGGAAGATAAGGGACTTATAACAGAACTTGTTTACGGGGTGCTCAGGTGGCAGATAAAAATTGACTGGATTATTAACTTATATTCAAAAATAAAAGTCAACAAACTTGAACACAATGTTTTAATTGCCCTGAGGCTGGGTGTATATCAACTCCTGTTTCTCAGCAGGATACCTGCCAGTGCAGCAATAAACGAATCTGTAAATTTGGTTAAAAAAGGCACTCACTCCGGAGACAGGAGCGCCGGCTTTGTTAATGCAGTGCTTCGCGTGGTTAATGCAAACAAGATGAAACTTGAATACCCGGACCCCGGGAGGGACGCAGTAAACTTTGTTTCCATAACCTGCGCTACTCCAAAGTGGATTGCCAAAAGGTGGATAGAAAGAAACGGCATACAGGAAGCCAAAAAAATATGCCAGTCCACATTAGAGACCCCTCCAAAAACTCTTCGAACCAACACTCTTATAAATAACAGAGCAGATTTAATGGCAGCCCTTAGGGAAGAAGGGGTAGCCGCAGTGCCTTGCAAATTTGCGCCGGAGGCAATAACCATACAAGCCAAACATGTCACACTTGACAGCAAGGATAAGAGGTTCTACATACAAGAAGAGGCGTCACAACTTATAACTCACATAGTCGCGCCAAAGGATGGTGAAAACATTCTTGATGCCTGCGCTGCTCCCGGCGGTAAAACAACACACATGGCAGAGCTCATGCACAATAGTGGCACAATTGTTGCCATGGATAAATATAAAGCTCGCCTTTCAACACTCTCTGAGCTGCTAAAAAGATTTAACATTACCAATACAGATATAGAAGCCTGGGATGTTACTACTCCTCTTAATTTTCAACCATCACTATTTCATGGCGGAGATGAGTCATACAACTCAGTATCAAAAAACGGGTTTGATGCCATATTAATTGACGCACCATGCTCCGGCCTTGGAGTAATCAGGCGAACCCCTGACATTAAACTAAGACGAAAACCCGAGGACTTAGCGGTTAGGGCTAAGTATCAAAGTCAATTATTAGACAACCTATCTACCTATGTAAAAAAAGGCGGTCGTATTGTTTATTCTACCTGTAGTTTTGAACCGGAAGAAACTTATGAAGTGATAAATAAATTTTTGACTGACCATGACGAGTTTGTTGTAGAAAACATTGGTGACATACTTCCACCGGAATGCGAAAGTTTAATTACTAAAGAAGGATATTTCAGGTCAACGCCACATCTAAGCGGTATGGATGGATTTTTTGCAGTAAGACTCAAGCGTCCCGTTTGACACTCTGTGTTTGACCGAAAGTTATATGATTATAGTACCATTAACTTTACCGGCGAGTCGCCGGTGACAATTTAAACCACTGCTACGCAGGATACTTGGAATTGAGTGCAGGTGTCACACCTGCCGGCGTCACGCCGGCTAGGCAACTTTGCTGTTTACAAATTCCCCTAGTTTTTTATCTATTGTCATTATGTGATTAATAAACCAATCTCTAAGAAGGTCTTCCAATTCCCTTAAGTCGGACCAGATATCATCACCATCATGTTCATTAAAAGAATTTTTTATT
>CBDUXU010000046.1:0-14911 GCA_965371285.1 uncultured bacterium
TAACTAACAATCCAGAAAATTTCTCAAAAGAACATAAAATTTTCTTTAGGAAGGAGGCATCATGTCAACTTTCATACTAGAAATCATACCAGGTAATCCTAATTTATCCTTAATAATTTTTTTAGCAGTATCAATTGTATTTCTTTATATGGCCAGGCCTTTTGCCCATGAGGTTATTAAGTCTTTCTGCAGGGTTATTCATAACAGCCTCAGGATAACTTCTAAGTCTATTAACGAAGCTGAGAGGCGTTTGGATAATAGAAATAAAGAAGTGCTTTTAGCCTCGGGTTTAGAAAATGAGGAAAGACACATAGCCAGAGAGTTCCAGAGGGTGGAGATTGTCGTTAAGAGGGATTTAAGCGGCTATCCTGCTCTAAATAGAACCCTTAGCGACCTTGTAACCAAGGTTGATGAGGATTATAGAGAAAGCACTGAGGTGCCTCCAGACCCGCCCAAATGGGTTGAAGCAGTTGAGGCTGTAGCAAAGATACCGTCATCTGATTCTATGACAGGTGCTATTTTGAAACAGATAAATAATACGATTATAACTCACCATAAAGAAGCAATGGGTGATTATAGAAAAAGTACGGGAACAAGGCACGGTCTCTTAAAAAAGATGATGCCTTTTTGGCGTAACATGGACAAGACCCTTACTAAAGTTGATAAAACAATAGTAGGGATTCAGGAGAGAGCTACAGATATAGATAAAAGCATGGCTGAATTCGAAGAAATAGAAAAAGGTTCTGACAAGGCCGTCAGGATATTGCATTCATCTTCCCTGACTCAGTTTATAATCTCCGGTATTGTTCTGCTTATTGCCTTTGGCGGTGCTGTCATTAATTTTAATTTGATTGCACTTCCTATGAGTGAAATGGTTGGAGGGGGCAGTTATATAGGTAACTATAAAACCTCCGATGTTGCTGCTCTTGTTATTATCCTTGTTGAAGTTAGTATGGGACTATTTTTGGTCGAGTCGCTGGGTATAACAAGGCTCTTTCCTATAATAAGACAAATGGATGATAAGATGAGAAGAAGGATGATGTTTATAAGTCTCACTATACTTACCATACTTGCTCTTATTGAATCGTCACTTGCCTTTATGAGAGACATTATTGCAGCAGACATGCAGGCTCTCAGGCAATCTCTCTCAGAGGTGAAAGCTGTAACTACAGAGCAGTCATGGATACCAACAGTAGGGCAGATGGTAATGGGTTTTATACTGCCCTTTGCTTTAACCTTTGTAGCTATACCACTGGAGAGTTTTATTGCTTCTTCTAGAACAATCATGGGACTAGTAGTCCAGTTTGCTCTTAGAACTTTATCTTATGTTCTTAGAGTTGTAGGTTTGTTCTTTGCACAACTTAGTAAGATGCTGATTACCTTCTATGATTTAGTTGTGTTCCTGCCTTTATGGATTGAAAGAGCAGTAAAAACAGCTAAAGCAAAATAAATTGGATTCTTTTCAAAATAAAGGAAAAGAAGGAGCTTGTTATGGAAATTATAAATAAAATAAAACCGGTGCTTGTGTTTCTTATTACACTTACTATAGTCTCATGCGCAGATACTGTGAGTCACACAAAAGGCGTTTATATGTTACTGGATACCTCAGGTACTTATACAAAGGAGTTGGATAAGGCAAGGTCAATTGTAAATTACCTGCTCGGTACTCTCCAGCCTGGCGATTCTTTGGCAGTAGGAAGGATAGACACAGGTAGTTTTAGTGAAAAGGATATTGTCGCTAAGGTTACCTTTGATTCCCGTCCATCCGTTGCCAACACACAGAAGAGAAAATTTGCAGAGATAATAGAAAACTTTGTTAAGACAGCCGAGGGCAGCGGTTATACTGACATAACTGGAGGAATGCTCCAGGCAATTGAGTACCTGAACGAAACAGGTGCGGGGAATAAATATATACTAGTTTATTCGGATATGCAGGAAGAGATTAAAAAAGGTTATAAGAGGGAGGGTATTCCCCTTCAGTTAGAAAAATTTAAAGTAGTAGCATTGAATGTCACCAAACTTCGCAGCGATAATATTGACCCCCGCAGGTATATGGATAGAATGGAGAACTGGAGAGCCAGAGTAGAGGAAGGCGGAGGCAGTTTTAAGGTGATAAACGATTTAGAGAGGTTGGAAGGCATATTGACTGATTAGGTGGTAGAGGCCAATTTGTACCCATTTTAAGCCTCTAAGGGGGCATATAGGCACTTTTAGGTCTTATTTTGCAGTTATATATTACATTAAAAAAGGGGGTTCTCTGCTATCTGCTAATGCAGGTATTTAATGAGAACCCCCTTTTTGTATTAAAATTGGTTGGGAGACCAGGATTCGAACCTGGGTTGACAGGGTCAGAGCCTGTTGTCCTACCACTAGACGATCTCCCAATAGTGTCTGAGTCCACATTTGAGGTCTTTTTAGCCTTTAAAATAAACCTCGACCCATTAAATCTAAGGGAAAATAGCCATTTAGTCAAGTAAATTAGTTGACAAAAGGCGTTTTTCTCCTGTATAATTTATGGTTTAAGGCATTAGAGGTATTTAAGGCACTTAAGTCTTGGAATAATGCTTTGTCTTTATTTTATGATAGGTTAACTGTAGAAATGTTTATAAAAATAGCAGATTTGGACGATGAGGGCTTTAGATTATCCATTGATAGTAGTAGTGACTTATCTGATAAGAGGTCAAAAAAAGAGGAGCTTGCTTTAAGAGAGTCTCTTTTAGATATTAATATTAAAGTTGGCAAGGATTTAAAAGGCACTTTAAGTTTAGATAAATCTAAAGATGTTTTAACAGTGGAAGGTCATATAAAGACCTCGGTTTCTTTTTTATGTTCAAGATGTTTAATAGACCTGGAAGAGACTATAGATTCGGATTTTAAAGACGTTTTTCTTATAAAAGAGTTTGAAGTGGCGTCAGAAGGCGAAGAGTTAGAGATTACCGGCAGGGAAATTGGCTCTGATTATATAGCTTCAGGAAACATAGATACAAATGATTTTTTCATAGAGCAGGTAGCTCTTCGTATTCCGCAAAGACCTCTCTGCAAGGATGAGTGCAAGGGGCTTTGCCCTAGTTGCGGAGTAAATTTAAATAAAGAAGATTGCGGGTGCAAAAAAGAGGATAGAGTTGACCCAAGATTTGCAGGTCTTAAGGATTTTAAGGTAAAATAAATTATATAAATAGCACCATTAATAAAAAAACAATAAATAAACTAAAGAGGAAACAAGATGCCAACCCCTAGAAGAAAACAAACAAGAAGTAAAAGAGGAATGAGAAGGAGTCACGACTCACTTGCGACACCTGCAAAATCTATTTGCCCTGAATGCGGAGAAGTAAAAAGACCGCATTTTGTATGTGCCAATTGCGGTACATATAGAGGCAAAGAAGTAATAAAAATGGCTGAAGAAGAGTAATAGAAAAATTTTTTAGTTTTTTCTATTCTTTCCTTTAGCTTTTTCTATTTTTACTTTTAAAACCATACAAATAGATTTATATTTCTTGTAATTTACAACAAAAATAAGGTTAAAAATGAAAATTGCAGTTGACGCAATGGGCGGCGATTACGCACCTTCTGTGGTTGTAGAAGGTAGTGTACAAGCTGCTCGCGAATTAGACATTCCGGTCATACTCGTTGGTGATAGAGAGAGAATTGAGTTTGAACTGGCCAAATACGACACCAAAGGCTTGCCCCTGTCAATAAAACATGCAAGCGAAGTTGTTGGTATGGATGAGAGCGCCGTGCAGGCAATCAGAGGCAAGCGAGACTCGTCGCTACGCGTATGTTTTGAACTTGTCCGCGACGGGGAAGCAGAGGCATTTGTAAGTGCCGGGAACTCAGGCGCTGCGATGGCTGCAGGGATTCTTATACTCAAAAAGATTAAAGGCATAGACAGGCCTGCAATTGCTGTGTCAGTTCCTACCATGAAAGACCCTGTAGTTATTCTTGATGTAGGGGGTAATGTGGATTGCAAGCCATTGCACCTCGTCCAGTTTGCTATTATGGGTGATGTTTATGCCAAGTATGTTTTGAAAACCGACAACCCCCGCATAGGGCTACTCTCCAACGGTGAAGAAGAGGGCAAGGGTAATGAACTAACAAGGTCAGTAAATGCTATTTTAAAAAACAGTTCTCTCAATTATATTGGTTATGTTGAGGGAAAAGATATTTTTAAGGGATCGGTAGATGTAGTTGTAACAGACGGATTTGTTGGTAACGTTGTCTTAAAACTCACAGAAGGCGTTGTAGAGGCAACAAGCAAAATGTTAAAGGCGGAGATTAAGTCCAGTTGGCTGGCTACCATAGGTTATTTGTTTGCCCGCATAGCATTTAAAAAATTCAAAAAGAAAATGGATTACGCAGAACATGGTGGAGCACCGCTACTTGGTATTGGCGGCAGCGGTGTCATAAGCCACGGTGGTTCTACTGCCAAGGCAATAAAAAACGCAATTCTTCGGGCTTCCGAGTATGTGGAAGGCAGGGTTAATGACCACATTATCGAAGAACTTTTTGAGAACAGGGACCTGGAAAACATCGCAGGTTATGTCAATGGTGGTAAAGACAGTGAGGCTAAAGCTTAATGTCTAAAATTATTTCTATCATCACTGGTACTGGTTCTTCAGTACCATCAAAAAAACTCACAAACAAAGATTTAGAAAAATTTATTGACACTTCTGACGAGTGGATAACGACAAGAACAGGTATAAAACAGAGGTATGTTGCCACAGAAGGAGAAACTACTGCTTCTCTTGGAGTCGGTGCTGCAAAGAAAGCAATTGAAAATTCAGGAGTCAGGCCGGAAGACATAGACCTTATTATTGTTGGCACAGTAACACCGGATAAACTTTTCCCATCAGTAGCCTGTTTTGTTCAGAAAGAATTAATCGAAATAGGAGTTTCTTCAACAACCCCGTCTTTTGATGTATCGGCAGCCTGCTCAGGTTTTTTATATGCTCTGGATATTGCAGATAAGTATATTAAATCCGGTGAGTATAAAAATATTTTAGTTATAGGGGCAGAAACTTTCTCTCGCATAATTGACTGGAAAGACAGGACAACATGTGTGCTTTTTGGTGATGGTTCAGGGGCAGCTGTTCTTAGCGCTTCTGATAGTGATGAGACAGACGGTGGACTTCTTTGCTCTAAGATTAATGCAGACGGTTCTATGTGGGATATGTTATACGCTAGGGGAGAAGACCCGAAGTGTGGTCTAAATGAGGCTTGTTCTAAGCCAGATCTTAATGAATCCCCTTATGTGCAGATGAAGGGTAATGAGACCTTTAAAGTGGCTGTGAGGACCATGGAAGAGGCTGCAAGAGAGGCTCTTGAAATGACAGGCTTGACAACATCTGATATTTCTCTTGTCATTCCCCATCAGGCAAACAGCCGTATTATATCTGCTATAGCCAGCAGGTTGGGCTTGGAAGATAATCAGGTATTCTCAAATATTGCCGACTATGGTAACACCTCAGCTGCTTCTATTCCTATTGCCTTGGATGAGGCTCACAGAAGCGGATTGATTAAAAAAGGTGATATCATACTCTTTTTATCATTTGGTGGCGGCCTTACTTGGGCTTCCAGCATTTTAAAGTGGTAATTTTAAATTAATTCAAATTATTAACTATTAAGGGTAACTACATGAAAAATATAGCTTTTATATTTCCTGGTCAAGGGTCACAATTTATAGGAATGGGTAAGTCCTTAATCTCTTCTCACAGCGTGGCAAAAGAGGTTTTTGAGGAAGCTTCTGACGCTATCGGCTTTAACCTTAAAAAGCTATGCCAAGAAGGACCTGAGGAAAGTCTTAATAAGACAGAAAACACACAGCCGGCAATTCTTACAGCAAGTACTGCCGCTTTAAGGGTATTGGAGAGTGAACTAGATGTTACTCCATCCCACCTTGCGGGTCACAGTTTAGGGGAATTTACGGCTCTTGTAGCTTCCGGGTCGCTTGATTTTAGCGTGGCAGTTAAGCTGGTTAACCTAAGAGGCCAGTTTATGCAATCCAGCGTCCCTGAAGGTATGGGTAAGATGTGCGCTGTATTAGGGCTTAATGCTGAAACCGTTAGGGAAATATGTACTAAGTGTTCAAACGGCGATAATGTTGTTGTAGCGGCAAATATAAACAGCCCGGAGCAGATTGTTATCTCAGGGAGCACTATTGCAGTTGAAAAGGCAGCTCTAACTGCCAAGGAGAAGGGCGCAAAAAGGACTATAATGCTTCCCGTAAGTGTCCCGTCCCATTCTCCTCTCATGAAAAAGGCAGCTGAGCAGCTTGAGGCCGAGTTAAATAACACCCATTTTGCAGCTATTGGCACTCCAATTATTACTAATGTAGAGGCAGAGCCTCTAACCGACAGTGGTAAAATCATACCTCTGCTTAAGGCTCAGCTTGAGATGCCTGTTAGGTGGGTAGATGTGATAACCAAAATGGCAGATGAAGGTGTAGAAGGGCTTATTGAAATAGGTCCAGGGAAAGTTCTAACCGGCCTTACAAGGAGAATTAATAAAGAAATAAAAGGTGCTAATTTCAGTGAGTCAGAGGACCTTTCAAAAGTGGAAGAATTTTTAAAAAATTAAGGTTTAAATTTGGCGGCAGAGGTTGGCTATAGGTGCGCTAGAGGTCAAAAAACTGCTACCCATATTAGCGATTATGTATTATATTTAAATATTGTATTATTGAAAAATACTTTCAGGAACGCTACTTTTAGGAGGACTTACTTAGAGATGAAACTTGAAAATAAAGTTGCTATAGTTACAGGCGGTGCCCAGGGGATTGGAAAGTCAATTGCCCTGGCCCTGGCCTTTGAGGGTGCAAATCTGGTAATAGTTGATGTTAATTTAGAAAAAGCCGAAGAGACTGCAAAAGAAATTGAAGCTATGGGTAGAAAAACCCTGGCACTGAAAGTTGATGTTTCTAACAGTACCGAAGCAGAAGAGATGGTAAAAACTACTGTAGAAAAACTTGGCTCACTTGATATTTTAGTAAACAATGCTGGAATTACAAGAGACGCACTACTTATGAGAATGAAAGAAGAAGATTGGGACTTGGTGATGAAAGTTAACCTTAAGGGCCCGTTTAATTGTTCAAAAGCTGCTGTTAAGACTATGAGCAAGCAGCGCTCAGGCAGAATTATAAATATTGCTTCAATAGTCGGACTTATGGGTAACGCAGGTCAGGCTAACTATTCAGCCAGTAAGGGCGGCCTCATTGCCCTTACAAAGACAACTGCAAGAGAGGTTGCCTCACGAGGTGTTACTTGTAACGCAGTTGCACCGGGTTTTATTGATACAGCAATGACAGAGGTTTTAAGCGATGATGTTAAAAAAGCTCTCACCGACCAAATTCCTATGGGCAAGCTTGGCTCTCCCGATGATATTGCAGAGAGTGTTTTGTTTTTAGCATCAGAGAGTGCATCATATATTACAGGCCATGTTATAAGCGTAAACGGCGGCATGTATATGTAGTTTTGTTTTAGGCAGTAATTAAGGTTGTTGACAGAACAGCTTGATAGATGTTATATAATAAAAAAAATTTTGTCATATAAAACAGGCAAACAGGAGGTAGTAAAAAATGGCAGTAGACAGTCAAGTAAAAAAGATAATCATAGACCAACTTGGAGTATCAGAGGACGAAGTTAAAAACGAGGCATCTTTTGTAGATGACCTTGGTGCAGACTCCCTTGACACTGTTGAAATGGTAATGGCATTTGAAGAAGAGTTCTCAATTGAGATTCCTGACGAAGATGCAGAGAAAATTAAAACAGTACAAAATGCCTACGATTATATAGGTAAGAAGGCCAAATAATTACCTCTTTATTATGGTTTAGATTTGTTTTAAAGTCTAAACCATAATCGACATTAATAGACTTTGAGCCTCTTTTCCTAATTGTTGGATTAGGGGCTTTAAGGTATGCACCTTGGGCGGTTTAGAAAACAAGATAGGGCCTAGGGCATTTTTAAAACAATGAGACAGATCTAAAACATCAGTGGAAGTTGTTAGTATTATAAACTTATAAAGGCGGAAATATGAGAAGAGTTGTTGTTACAGGCCTCGGGGCTGTTAGTCCATTAGGTACAGGTGTTAAAAAAACATGGGCAAATGCGATTGCCGGAAAGTCGGGCATAAGAAGAATAGAAAGTTTTGATATAACAGACTTTCCTGTTCAGATTGCCGGTGAAGTGCCGGACTTTAATTGTGATGACTTTATACCTAAAAAAGACCAGAAAAAGATGAGTAAGTTTGTGCATTTTGCCATGGCAGCTTCCCTGGAGGCTCTCGAAGATTCCGGTCTTGAAATTACCGAAACTAATGCCGAGAGAGTTGGAGTTTATATTGGCTGTGGAATCGGCGGCCTATCTGATATTGAAAAATGGTATGATGTAATAAAAGAGAAGGGTGCCGGAAGGGTTTCACCGTTTTTTCTCCCCTCTGTTTTAGTAAACATGGCATCAGGTAATGTGTCCATTCGAGTTGGAGCAAAGGGGCCTAATAACTGTACTGTTACAGCCTGTGCAACAGGAACTCATTCCATCGGTGACGCCGCAAGAGTAATCGAAAGAGGAGACGCAGATGTTATGATTGCCGGTAGCAGTGAGAGTACCGTTTGCGCTACTGCTGTTGCCGGTTTTAATGCAATGAAGGCACTATCAAAAAATAATGACAACCCGGAGCAGGCTAGCAGGCCTTTTGATAAGGACAGGGACGGGTTTGTTGTTGGAGAAGGTGCGGGTATTGTAATACTGGAAGAATTAGAGTCTGCAAAAAAGAGGGGCGCAAAGATTTACGGAGAAGTTTGCGGTTACGGAGCTACAGGAGATGCCCATCATATGACCACGCCATCTCCCGGCGGAGAAGGCGCAGCAAGGTGTATGCAGCTGGCACTAGATGACGCTGGGGTCAATGCCGATGAGATAGATTACATTAACGCTCACGGCACATCTACCTACTATAATGACTATTATGAAACAATGGCAATTAAAACAGTTTTTGGCGACCATGCAAAGAAGGTTGCCATTAGTTCTACAAAGAGTATGACAGGGCACCTTCTCGGTGCATCAGGAAGTCTGGAGGCAGTGTTCGGGCTTAAGGCAATGGAGGATGGAATTATACCTCCTACCATTAACTATACTACTCCTGATGAAGTTTGCGATTTAACTTATACTCCTAACACGGCAAAAGAGATGACAGTTAATGCTGTGGCATCAAACTCGTTTGGTTTTGGCGGCACAAACGCAGTGCTTGTGTTTAAAAAAATATAACAACTTGATAACGCCTTTCTTAAATTTTATACCGGATTAAAATAATTATATGAAAAAAATAGCCATAGCAAGTGACCATGCAGGTGTTGATTTAAAAAAAGAAGTAATTTCTTTTCTTAAGTCAAACTACTCAGGTAAGTTTGAAGTACTTGATATGGGGCCTCATAACGGTGATTCTGTAGATTATCCGGATTACGCCTCTAAAGTGGCAGAATCTGTTTCTAAGGATGAGGTAGGCCGAGGCATACTTATTTGCGGAACAGGAATAGGTATGAGCATTACTGCTAATAAGTTTAGTGGTGTTAGGGCTACCTTGGTTCACGACAGTGATACTGCAAAGATGAGCCGCGAACATAATGATTCCAATATCTTAGTTCTTGGAGCCAGGGTGTTATCATCAGGGGAAGCTAAAAAAATAGTAGAAATTTGGCTTACAACAAATTTTGAAGGAGGTCGTCACCAAAGACGGCTTGACAAGATTACCGACTTAGAAAAATAATATAGAATAGTTAAGGAGTTTATTAAATGTCAAACTTAAAACACTTGGAGCAGTTAAAAACAGCTGACCCTGAGATTTATGATGCCATACAAAAGGAGACCGAGAGGCAAGAGCATAAGTTAGAACTTATTGCATCGGAGAACTTTGCCAGCGTTTCGGTAATGGAAGCAGTAGGGTCTGTTATGACAAACAAGTATGCCGAAGGTTACCCCGGCAAGAGGTATTATGGTGGCTGCGAGTTTGTAGATGTTGCAGAAGAGTTGGCAATTGAAAGGGCAAAAAAAATCTTTGGCGCAGATCATGTAAATGTCCAGCCCCATTCAGGGTCCCAGGCAAATATGGCTGTTTATATGTCATACATTAAACCGGGGGATTCCATACTAGGTATGGATCTATCTCACGGTGGCCACCTAACCCATGGCAGTCCTGTTAACTTCTCGGGCCAGCTTTACGGGCAGCACTTTTATGGCGTTCGTAAGGACAACCAAAGAATAGATATGGACCAGGTGCGCGATGTAGCTAAGAAGGAAAAACCAAAACTGATTGTTGTTGGCGCAAGTGCTTATCCAAGAACTATAGAGTTTGAACCATTTAGAGAAATTGCCGATGAAGTAGGTGCTCGTATAATGGTTGATATAGCTCATATTGCAGGATTTGTTGCAACAGGGCTTCACCCAAATCCCGTACCTCTTGCAGAGTATGTAACTACAACAACTCACAAAACTTTAAGAGGGCCAAGGGGCGGTATGATTATGTGCAAGGAAGAGTTTGCTAAAGAAGTAAATAAAGAAATTTTCCCCGGCATACAAGGGGGGCCATTAATGCACACAATTGCTGCAAAGGCAGTGGCTTTTAAAGAAGCATTGGATCCGTCTTTTAAAGACTACCAGTCGCAAGTATTAGTTAATGCAAGAACTTTAGGCGAGGAGCTTCTGGAGAAGGGGTATGACCTGGTCTCGGGAGGGACGGATAATCACTTAATATTGCTCGACTTAACTGCAAAAGACATTACCGGAAAAGAGGCAGAAGACGCATTAGGTAAGGCGGGGATTACAGTAAACAAAAACACTGTACCTTTTGAAACTCGAAGCCCTTTTGTGACAAGTGGAATTAGAATCGGCGTTCCTGCAGTTACTACAAAGGGACTTAAAGAGGGAGAGATAAAAGAAGTTGCAGGTTTTATTGACAGGGCTATTGTTAAAAGAGGTGATGAGTCAGAGCTTACAAAGATAAAAGGTGAAGTGAAAGAGCTTTGCATAAAGTTCCCACTATATCCTTTGTAAAATTTGTTAAATGAATTGACTAAGTTATAAAATGAAATGTCAAATGACCTTCGGGTCTACTCATAAGGTTTTAAAGGCAGAGAAGATTTTAAAAGAGCTCGATGTTAAGTTTAGGCTTAACCCGGCGCCTAAGTTTATAAAAAGAGTTAAACCAAGATGTTCTTTAATTATTACTATTGACGACTCACTCTTAGATGGAGTGGTAGATGAGTTAACGAATAAAAACTTGCCCCCGGTGAGTGTTTACAAAGAAACAGGTAACAAGGTTACCTTTGACGGGGTAGAAGAGGATGAATACATTGAAGTGTGATTTTTGCGGCAAAGAGAGTGACAGGCTGGAGAGGGTAGCGCTGGATAAAAACTATGACAGGTTGACTGTGAAACACCAGAAGAAGTATGCCTGTCCCGAGTGCAGCAGGGCAAAAGAGAAAGAAAGAAGTACAAACAAAAAAGGCTAGTTATTATGGATCTAAGACACTTGGAAATATTCTGTACAGTTTTAGAAGAAGGCAGTTTTTCAAAAGCTGCCGAGGCGCTCCGCCTTACCCAACCAACAGTTAGTATCCACATCAAAGCTCTGGAGAAAGACCTCTCGGCAAGACTTATAGATCGCATGGGAAGGAAAATTCAAGCCACCGAAGCAGGCACTCTTTTGTATAAATACGCAAGAGAGATTGTCCGTATGAAGAGAGACGCCCTTGCTGCCCTAAATGATTACACCGGGAATATTAAAGGTAACCTGATTATTGCCGCAAGTACAATACCGGGTGAGTATATCCTTCCACCAATACTTAGCAGTTTTAGGCAGGAGTTTTCCAGTATCGTGCCTATTCTAAAAATCAGTGACAGTAAAAATGTTTTTGATATGGTTGTTGAGGGCAGGGCTGATATTGGAGTAATGGGAGAGTATATAGTTGATAGCGGCACCACTACAACTCCATTTATAGATGATGAAATTATTCTTGTGGCCCCCGGGGATTTTAAAAAAGAATCTCTCAGTCAGGATGATTTAAAAACCCTGCCTTTTATAATTAGAGGAGCCGGATCAGGCTCCCGCTCAACCATAGTGGCAGCTTTAGCTGACTTTGACATTTCACTGGATGATTTGAATATTTGCGCAGAATTCGGCTCTACTCAGTCAATGATAGAGGCGCTTAAAAGCTCCATGGGACTGGCTTTTATCTCTAAAAGGGCCGTTAAAGACCTGTTATCATCAGGCGTTATAAATGAAATTGCACTGAGCGGACTGCCTATAAAAAGGCAGATTTACACAGTTTTAAACAATATGAGGACAGTTTCCCCTATAAATAAGGCTTTTATCTCTTTTCTTAAAACCTTTCAGTAAATTACCTATAAGTATTTTATATACCTTATATTGACATTTCTAATAGGTAGTGTTACTATCCTCTGATGATTAATTCTAAAAGTACCAGGTATACAGTCTTTTACACACTTCTAACTTTCATATTACTTGCTTTTGCCTCTTCCGATGCACATCATCCTGTAAGAAATATTGATATGACTTATAAAGTAACTTTTGATGGCAGCGGGAAATTATGGAGCTCAGATAAGGTAGATATATGGATACCTCTTGCCGCTAGCGGCGGGACTCAGGAAATATACGAATTAAAGATTGAAGGAATTGATAATTTTGAGATTACTGAAGATGTCGTTTGGGGTAATAGTATGATTTATTTTACATCTTCAGTGGACGACCTGCCAGGCGAGATTTTTGTAAGATATAAAGCAAAAATAAGAGAACATAGAGGCGAAAGAGAAAAAAACAATAATGAAAACCTTAGAGAGAAATTTTTAAAACCTTCCACTCTTGCCCTCCACTCCGATAGGGTCAGGCGTATATCAAAAAGTTTAGCTAAGGACTATAAAGATGCCGATGTTCTTGCCAGAGTGAAATATGATTTTATATTAGAAAATATGCAGTACAATAAAGAGGCAACAAAACGCGGTGATGTGGAAAGTTTGTGTATTTCTATAGAAGGGGGGAAGGACGGCCACGGAAATTGTACAGATTATCATTCCATCTTTACATCCCTTCTCCAGACCAGAGATATACCTGCAAGACTTTTTATGGGCATACCCCTCCATCCGGACGGTGGAAATATAGAGAAGGGATATCACTGCTGGGCAGAATTCCTCTCAGATAATGGTTTTTGGTATCCCGTTGATATCTCTGAAGCTGATAAAAACCCTTCCAAAAAAGATTTTTATTTCAAATCACTGGACCATGATAGGTTTTATTTTTCTATGGGCAGGGACATTACCTTAAATCCGCCTCAAAAGGGCAAGCCCCTTAATTTCTTCGGACCTTACCCCTACGGCGAGTCCAATGGATTGCCTTACAGTGGTTTTACGACAACAATATCTTATAATTAGCGGGCATCATGTCCTTAGGGCATCATGCCCTTTCACTGCTTCATTATCCATACTCCCTTGCTATACCTCCTGTAATAGAATATTATTATAGAAATGAAAAAAAATATAAAAACGAATAAACATGCACTGGTTGTGATGGTGAGGGTGCCTGAGGTTGGAGTGGTGAAGACGAGACTTATTCCGGCTTTAGGCGAGAGAGGGGCTTACGAGTTATATAAATGTTTATTAAAAGACCTGTTCTCCAGAATAAGCCTTCTTAATGGGACAGATATTTTTATATTCCATACTCCAGGTATTGTTACAGAAGAACTTCTCGCTATTACTGCGTCTAACTTCAAACTCATCCCTCAAGAGGGCAGCGACCTGGGAGAGAGGATGTTCGGTGCTATGACTAGTCTATTAGATGAAGGCTATGAAGCAGTCACTGTTATAGGCAGTGATAATCCTGATATTCCTTTAGAGTCTATAGAACAGTCATTTTTAAAGTTAGAAGGGAGCCAGAACTCAGTTGTAATTGGACCTTCCAGAGATGGAGGATATTATCTAATTGGGTCTAATGTATCTAAACATGAGATTTTTGAGAATATAAACTGGGGCACCGACAGTGTTTTTGAAAAAACTATCTCTAATTTGAAAAAATCAGGTATAAATTATGACCTCCTTGAAGAGTGGTACGATATAGACGAGGAAGAAGATCTGGAACTGCTCAAAAATAACGAAGAAACACCTGAAAGCTCAAATTTCTTGAAAAACCTCTCAAAGTAGAAAAATATAGACAAATATATAAAATCTCCTGAAAAACAGTGGAATTTGCCCTCACTTATTGTTTTTTACCTTAAAAAATGGTATGTTAGGAGCTTAATTTTTTTATTAGAGCTCTAATTGGAGATGGTCAAAAGAATATATGAAAAGGCTTCCCTCATGGCTTAAAAAACCTGCAGTTCCTCTTGGCAGTTTACATGATGTTAAATCTATTTTAAGACGAAGCTCTCTGCATACAGTGTGCGAGTCAGCTAATTGTCCCAATATTGGTGAGTGTTTTAGCAAGCCTACTGCAACATTTATGATATTAGGGGATGTTTGTACAAGGCCTTGCGGGTTTTGTTCGGTGGAGAAACTTGGCACTCCAAAACATGTAGATGAATCGGAACCTAGAAACCTTGCCCTAAGCGCAAGAGAGATGGGTTTGAAACATGTTGTTATAACATCTGTTACAAGGGACGACTTGGCTCTTGGCGGAGCAGGACATTTTGCCCGCTGCATAAGTGAAGTAAGGGAGTTAAGTCCGGAAACAAGTATAGAAGTCCTCGTGCCGGATTTTGGCGGTGACAAAGATGCTATAAAGATTGTGATAGATGCAAGGCCCGATATTTTAAATCATAATTTAGAGACTGTGCCAAGACTTTATAAAAGAGTAAGGCCTATTGCAGATTACGATCAATCAATAGAGCTTTTAAGGTTTGCAAGCATAAATGGAATG
>CBDUXU010000047.1:0-14737 GCA_965371285.1 uncultured bacterium
TATCTGACCCTTGAATATTTTGAAGTGTAGGAGTTTTAAAAAGCAGCCCAACCAAAAACCAAACCAAGATTGCGTTTGTGATATGCAAAAGAACATTAACAAGGTGGTAACCAAAAGTATTTATAAAACCAAAATGAAAGTTAAGGGCAAAACTTAAGTCCCCCAGGTAGCGGTTACCCCAAACGCCGAAAGGCAGGTAGTTGGATAGGTCCCTTAGGGCGGGGTTGTCGCGTATGGTGCGGATATCATCAAAATAAAATGGATAGGAAAAAATATTTGAATAGGCAATAAAAACAAGAACGGAAATAAGACCAACAACAAAAAAGGGAGATGAAATAAAAGAAGTTTTTAAAGATAGGGTGTTTGTACCAGAGGTTTGTTTATTTTTGTGCTGACTTTTCTTTCGGTTAGCTTTTCCCATGGGTCTGAGACCCTTTCCTAAGGGTAATTATTTATGCTAAACTAAATCAAAACTAAATATTCCCTTAAATTGAGTCCAGCGTCACGCTGGTTTAACAGTCACCTTGGCAAATTTTCTTTTGCCGGCCTGAATTAAAACTTCCACTCCAGCAGGGAGTTCGTGTTTTACATCTTTAACTACTTCGCCATCTAACTTCAATCCCCCGCCTTCTATAAGTCTGCGAGCATCAGATGTAGAACCGGTAAGTCCTGCACCAACTAATGCATTAGGCAGCCTGGCATTGTCAACAGTAACGGACTCTATATCATCGGGAATTTCTTTTTTCTTAAACTGAGACTCAAATCCATCGCGAGCCTTTACACCTTCATAGGCGTTATGAAAGCGGGTGACTATTTCCTGGGCTAAATCTTTTTTTGCTTCCATTGGGTGGACCTTATCATTTTTTATATCTTCAATTATTTTTAAATTCACCTCGCTAAGAAGCGCATAATACTTCACCATAAGGTCGTCGCTAATACTCATGACCTTGCCGAAAATTTCCTTTGGCGATTCCATAATGCCAATATAATTACCCAAACTTTTACTCATCTTAGCCACACCCTCAGTGCCTTCTAAAAGAGTTGTGGTAAGAACGGACTGAGGAACCTGCCCCCACTCCTTCTGCAGAGTGCGGCCGACGAGAAGATTAAAAAGCTGGTCCGTGCCGCCAAGCTCAACATCACTGCGAAGCATTACAGAGTCGTAACCCTGCACCAATGGATAGAGAAATTCGTGTATGGCAATGGCGCGGCCCTCTTTATATCTCTTGGTGAAGTCGTCCCTCTCCATCATCCTTGCTACAGTATATTTTGATGCAAGGGCAATTAAGTCCGTAGCGTCCATCTTCGCCATCCACTGGCTGTTATAAACAACTTCCGTTTTGCTCTCGTCTAATATCTTAAAAACCTGGTCAGTGTAGGTTTTGGAATTTTCTTTTATATCTTCTTCGCTGATAGGTTTGCGCATTTCATTACGCCCCGTAGGGTCGCCTATCATGGCAGTGAAGTCGCCAATGACGAGCTGCACATGATGACCGCAGTCCTGGAAGTCTTTAATTTTGTTTATTAAAACAGTATGGCCCAGGTGGAGGTCCGGAGCGGTAGGGTCAAAACCTGCCTTAATGTTAAGGGGTTTGCCTGTCTTTTCGGACTCCTTTAACTTTGCCGTTAAGTCATCTTCGCTGATAACATCCACAGTTCTGCGAAGAATTATTTCAAGTTGCTCTTTGAATTTCATGGGGTCTGAGACCCTTTCCTAAAATAATTATTTATTATTAACTAATTAAATAAAAAAGAATTGCTAATCCTCTGTAATTGGGTCCAGCGTCACGCTGGCTGCTAGCCGGCTGGCATCTGTATTCTTTCTATGTTAATTCCCAACCCTGTTTTGTTATCTACCTCAATGCATACGCCATGGACATAAACATCACTTGATGATACTTCGTAGCGGCGTGGCATGCCGGTTAGGAATTTATCTACGATGATTTCTTTTTGCACTCCTATTACTGAATCCCGCGCCCCAGTCATGCCAGCGTCTGTAAGGTACGCAGTCCCCCCTGGAAGTATTCTTTCGTCAGCAGTCTGTACATGCGAGTGAGTGCCAACCACTGCTCCGACCTTACCGTCAAAATAAACTCCCATGGCATTTTTCTCGCTCGTAGCTTCACCGTGGAAGTCTATGAATATAACATCGCACTGGGACTTTATTTCTTCTACTATAGACTCGCCGACCTTAAAAGGGCAGTCCGCCGTATTCATGAAGACCCTGCCTATGAGGTTTACAACTCCAACCTTAACTCCGTTTGAGGCCTCTACTACCACATAACCTCGCCCGGGGCTGTCGTGGGGGAAGTTGGCAGGACGAATAAGCCTCTCGCTTTCTTCTAAGTATTCGTAAATTTCTTTTTTATCCCAGATATGATTTCCCGTTGTAACCATATCTACATCCATTTTTAAAAATTCTCTATGAATGTCGGGGGTAATGCCAAAACCGGCAGCTGAGTTTTCTCCGTTGATAATGACCATGTGGGGGTCATGTTTTTCTCTAATTAAAGGCAGGAGTTTTTTAACTGCCTGACGACCCGGTTTGCCGAATATATCGCCAATAAATACTATTCTTGTACTATCCATTATTTCTTATCGCCTTATCTAATTACCTGATATATCAGGTAAAATATCTCTTAATAGTTATACCAAACTATTAAGAGATTAAACATATTTTTTTATTTAAAAAGAAACCGCCCTTGCCCGAGAACAAAAACGGACAAGAGCGGCTTAAGTAATAATTTAAAAAACTTTCATTAAAGCTGGCTACCTTGCGTACTCCACTGCCCTGGACTCTCTAATAACTGTGATTTTGATTTGCCCCGGGTAGGAAAGGTCCGTCTCGATTTTCTTTGCAATGTCCTTTGATAAAAGGAGCGCGTTTTCATCGGTCATTGAACCGCTCTCCACCATTACCCTGACCTCGCGGCCGGCTTGAAGGGCATAGGACCTGCTCACCCCGTCAAAACTTGTGGCAATTTTTTCTAACTCGTCAATTCGTTTGACATAGTTCTCTACCATCTCACTCCTGGCACCGGGCCTTGCCGCCGAAATGGCATCTGCCGCCTGGACCAAAACCCCCAGGTATGATGCTGGCTCGCTGTCATGGTGCTGACCAATGGCATCTACAATCAATTTACTTTCGCCATATTTTCTTGCAAGCTCTCCGCCGATAACAGCATGAGCCCCTTCCACTTCGTGGTCAACTGCCTTGCCTATGTCATGGAGGAGCCCTGCCCTTCGGGCGTCCATTGTGTTAATTCCAAGCTCCGCTGCCATAGCCCCACATATAAAACCAACTTCCATTGAGTGAGCATAAACATTTTGAGTATAAGAATGCCTGTATTTAAGTTTACCGACAAGTTTTTGAATTTCTTTATGGACACCGTGGAGGCCGCAATCAAACATTGCCTTCTCTCCTGCATCCATAATCCCCTGCATAACTTCTGTTTCTACCTTAGCAACTACCTCTTCTATGCGAGCCGGATGAATTCTTCCGTCTTCTAAGAGTCTTTCTAAAGATATTTTTGCAATCTCACGCCTGATGGCATTATGACCGGAAAGGATTACTGCCTCCGGAGTGTCATCAATAATAACATCTATACCTGTTATTGCCTCTAAGGCGCGGATGTTTCTCCCTTCCCTTCCTATTATGCGGCCTTTCATGTCATCGCTGGGGAGGTTAACAACAGAGACTGTTCTCTCTACTACATAACTTCCTGCATACCTTTGTATAGCAGTACATATAATATGTTTTGCCTTTTCGTCGGCATCGTTTTTAATTTCGTCTTCAATGCGCTTTAGAGTCTTACCAGCCTCGAGTCTTGCCTCGCTCTCCATAACATCGAGGAGCTGTTTTTTTGCATCTTCCCTGCTTATGCCGGAGATTGATTCAAGTTTATTTTTTTCTTCGGCTATTATGTCGTCAAAGGCAAGAGACTTATTTTCTACTTCAGTTTTTAAGTGATTAAGAGAATGTTCTCTTTTATTTAAGTCCTCTGTTCTTTTGTCAATAGACTCAAACTTCCTGTCAATTGATTCTTCTTTTTGATGAAGCCTGTTCTCCAGAGCTTGAAATTCTTTTTTTCTCTCTACAGAGTCTTTATCTGCTTCTTGCCTTGCCTGAAAAACAAGGTCCTTGGACTTCATCTGGGCTTCTCTTGCTACGGATTCAGCATCTTTTTTTGCATCGTTAATGACTGATTCTGCCTTGCTCTCGGCGCCTTTTATTGCCCCTGCGTCCAGTTTCTTTTTTAAAAACACTCCTGCAAAAACTCCCACACACCCCATTGCAATTGCAAAGAGCATATATATAATTGTTGTTGAATCTTCCATTTTTTATTCCCCCGTTTATGGCCAGCCTTAAAGAAAACCCGCCCCTTATTTGTTTTAATACTATTACTTTTTATAAACCTGTTTCTCAGTGATGATAATATCCATATTTACATCATGTGGCTCTACCTCTATTTTTTCTACTACTTGAAGTTCAAAGGCAAAACCAATTTTTGTACAACTTGCCTTTTCTAATGTCATGTCATAATGACCTTTGCCATAACCTATCCTTGCCCCTTCTTTATCAAAGGCAACTCCCGGCAAAACTATTAAATCCAACTCACTTAAGTCTATGACATTATCTCCCACCGGCTCCAGTATCCCGTAACTACCTTCTTTGAATCCTGCAAGACCTGTCACCCTTACAAAGTCAACACCAAAAGAGTCCTCTCTGACTCTTGGCAAATAGACTTCCTTACCCCCTGCCAGGGCTTTTTCAATTACCGACTTTGTAGAAACCTCGCTCCTTACACTTGAATAAAATGCAATACTCACTGCACTTTTATACTCATCAAGAGAGAGAAAGGTCTCCGCAATTTTTTCGCTGAACATACTAACATCATATGCACGCAAACTGTCTCTTTTATTAAGAGTTTCTTGTCGTAAAAGTTCTTTTACTGTTGACATAAATTTAAATTAGAAAACACAAATGGAATTAAAAAAGAATAGAATGGATAGAAAAATGCGGAATATATATGACACTTATCTGCCTATACAAAAATATAAACAGCTCAGCCTCAAAAAGGATGAACAATAAAGTCTCCGGACGCCACAGATAAGTTATCGCCCTACCCGTACGCCAAGCATACTTACTATTCTATATATATAATCACACCTTCCACAAACTAAGCTTTACTTCTTTTTATTATCCGCCTAATTATGTTTCTTATGTGTTTCTACTAAAATACTACAAAACTAGTCTTTAAATCACATTTATATTGCACTTACGCTCGCAATGACAAAGAAAAAAAGCTCCCGCAAGTGCCGTGTTGCTGGCATTTTTGAACCTTCCTTACAGGTGGCGTCCGGGTAATTAATCTCAGTCTTCCCTAGCACAGCTAGGGCCTGACTTTAAAAAATCAGAGCCAGTGCCTGGTTCAAAAAATATTGGTTCTAAAAATAGCCTACAATCACAAACACCGCAGGAGGGGGCGTAACGCCCCTTTATAAAGGGTACTTTTTAATTCTTACAAAGTTTACAAGCAACCAAGTCACATCTTATCAGTCTTTACTCTAAATAGGGTGACCCCTCTTAGCTGGCCAGACTCTCATCTACGAGCCCTGAAATCTCTTCAAAACTCTCTTCGAGTTTAAGCAGAGCAGCCTTTGTCTTTAAGTGGTCTTCCGTGATATTAAGGGCGGCTAATATGGCAATATCCAAAGTTGATGCCCCGCTTGCCTTATCTCTAATATCAGCTATTCGGGAGTTTAAAAACTTTTCTATTTCTCTTACATGGCCTTCATCTCTGTCGCTCTTTAACTTGAGCTTGCGGCCAAGTATTTGCACTTCAAATAAGCTTTTACCCACTAAAAGACCTCTTTCTTATTAAAACTTTCTATCAACTTTAATAATACTCTCCTAAGCAGTTAAAGTCAATAGTGCTAAAACTCAACCTCAAGGACTGCTTAACTCTAAAAGGAGTTCTTTTGCATCTTCATCGTTTGGATTTAGCTTTAAAACCTCCAAAAGCTCTAACTTGGCTTTTTCATTTAGATTTTGGAGGTTGTAAATAAGAGCAAGATTAAAATAAATGGAGTGATTATCCGGGGAAAAAGTTTTTGCAATAGTAAACTCCCTAACAGCACCATCAAGGTCACCATCACTAGCAAGAACAATTGCAAGATTGTTGTGAGACTCCCCTACCGAATAATTCATTTTTATGGACTTAATGAAATCACTCTTAGACTTATCTTTTAGCCCCTTATCTCCATAAAGTTGCCCTCTATTATTATAGACAACAGAATAATTCTTTTTTAATGCCGTAACTACTTCAATAGACTTGTTATAATAAATAAGTGCCTGATTGAGGTTTCCAAATTCGTGGTATAAAAGCCCCAAATTGTTTAGAGCTTCAAAGTTTGCATTGTCTAACTCAGTAGCTTCTATAATATTCTTAAGTGCTAATCCCATATTACCTAATTTGTAATATGTAAAACCTAAATTATTCTTACCTTGGGAACTTAGGGGTACTAACTCTGAATACTTTTGGTAACTCGTTAAAGCCAAACTAAATTTTTTTTCTTCAAACCAAGCAAGTCCCAGATTATAGTTAGGCCGACCCTTATATGAACTTTTATCAACCGCATCGCCCCAAAGGGTTACATCCCCCTGCCAATACTTATTCCTATCTATAGCAGAAAGAGAACTAAGGAAAACAAAAAGGATAAAAAATATGTAAGGTTTTAGATATATGGATTTCATTAGAACACCCTTAAATAAACAAATATATAAGGCTATTCTAACAATTAGGCAGCTATGATGCAATGAATGTTAATATTAAACAAAACAGGATATTACTTAAGGCAGGACTGTATCGCCCATTAGGTAGCGGTCTATTTCTCTTGCGGCGATCCTGCCGGCGGCAATTGCCCAAACAACCAGAGATTGGCCTCGTTCCATGTCGCCTGCGGCAAATACCCCTTCTACAGTTGTTTGCTTTTTGTCATCAACTTGGACGTTACCACGGTTATTTAACTCTACGCCAAGCTCGGCTAACATTCCGTCCTTTTCAGGATGAACAAAACCCATAGCAAGTAATACTAAGTCAACGTCTTCGGTGAACTCACTTCCCTGAACTTCCGCCATCTTCCAATTGCCACTGTCGTCTTTTGTCCACTCCACACGAACAGCGTGAAGCTTCTCGACTTTTCCATTACTGCCGGATAAGGACTTAGTTAGAACATTAAAATCCCTCTCGCAACCTTCTTCGTGAGATGAAGAAGTTCTAAAGATTAGCGGCCACTGAGGCCACGGGTTATCATCAGCCCTGGTTTCTGAGGGTTTTGGAAGTAGTTCAAACTGTTTTATGCTGCCGGCACCTTGCCTGATGGAAGTTCCAACGCAATCTGACCCTGTGTCTCCGCCGCCAAGGATTATGACTTTCTTACCTGTTGCAAGTATATCCTCTTCTTTTGGAAGAGAGTCGCCCCAGTTTCTTTTGTTCTGCTGGGGAAGGAACTCCATAGCAAAGTGGACTCCGTCCAAATCGCGCCCTTCTACGGGCAGGTCTCTTGGTTTGGTAGAACCTCCTGCCAAACAAACTGCGTCAAAGTTCTTTTTTAAATCCTCTGTAGGGTAATTAACTCCGACATGGGTGTTAGGTTTTAAAATTACACCGCTGGCTTCCATTAAATCAATTCTTCTTTGTACTTTTGTTTTTTCTAATTTAAAATCAGGTATGCCGTACATCAAAAGCCCGCCAAAACGGTCTGCTCTCTCAAAGAGAGTTACGCTATGTCCGGCTCTGTTTAATTGCTCTGCTGCTGCCAAGCCGGCAGGGCCGGAGCCAATAACAGCAACACTTTTACCGGTTCTCTCCTTTGGCTCGTCGGGGGTAACCCACCCTTCATCAAAGGCCTTATCTATAATAGATACTTCGTTAAACTTAATTGAAACAGGGTCAATGTTAATGCCGAGAGTGCAGGAAGACTCGCAAGGCGCGGGGCAAACCCTTCCGGTAAACTCAGGGAAGTTATTTGTGGCGTGGAGTTCATCAATTGCCTCTCTCCAACGGCCATTATAAACATGGTCGTTCCACTCGGGAATATTGTTACCAATAGGACAGCCCGAATGACAAAAAGGCACGCCGCAGTCCATACATCTTGCTCCCTGTTGTTTGATGTGCTCTACGCTAGGCGAAAGCTCGAACTCTTTATAATTTTTTACACGGTCTTCTACAGGTTGTCTTTTTCTGACTTCCCTGTCGAACTCCATAAATCCTGTGTCTTTTCCCATGATGCTTAAACTGCTTTCTTGTCTTTTTGTTTTGCCAATTCATCCAGCACACGCCTGTACTCAACAGGCATTACTTTTACGAAATGTTTTACACTGTCATTCCAATTATCCAAAATAGCTTTTGCCTTCTCGCTAACCGTATATTTAAAATGTTTTTCTATGAGAGATTTTACAAAGTCTGCCTCTTCGCAGCATTCCCTCTCACCACTGCCAATGTCCTCTAAGGCTACCATTGCTTTATTACAATTTACTTCGAAAGTTTTGTCTTCATCATAAACATAGGCAATGCCTCCGCTCATGCCTGCGGCAAAGTTCCTGCCGGTGCCTCCCAGTACAACTATCCTGCCACCGGTCATGTATTCACAACCGTGGTCGCCGACACCTTCTACCACTGCATTAGCCCCGCTGTTTCTTACGCAAAACCTCTCTCCTACAACTCCGTTAATAAACACCTCGCCACTGGTTGCCCCGTAGAGTATTACATTCCCTGCAATGATGTTATCGCTGGCATTAAATGTTGAAGTATCCGGTTTTTTTACAACTACCTTACCGCCGGAGAGGCCTTTACAGAAATAATCGTTAGCATCACCGTCTAAAATCATAGTAACGCCTTTTGGCACAAAAGCGCCAAAACTCTGCCCTGCAGTACCTGTAAAGTTTATCGTGATAGTGTCGTCAGGCAAACCTTCTGCCCCGTAAAGGCGGGATATTTCAGCCCCCAACATTGTACCTACAGTCCTGTTAGTGTTCCTGACTTCCATATTTATAGTTACAGGTTTTTTATCCTTAAGGGCAGCCCCTGCCTCTTTTATAATTTCATTGTCTAAAGCTCCTTCTAAACCGTGGTCCTGCCCTCCAGTATTGCGTATGGCAATTGAGCTTGGAACATTAACTCTTTCAAAGATTGGAGACAAATCCAGTCCCGTAGCTTTACCGTTATAATTTTTAGCTTCCTCGTTTGTGTCTAAAAATTCTGCGTGGCCAATCATATCCTCAAACTTCTTGAAACCAAGTTCTGCCATGATCTCCCTGACCTCTTCTGCTACGAACTTAAAATAATTTACAACATGGTCGGGGGTACCCTTAAATTTCTTACGGAGTTCCTCGTCCTGGGTAGCTATTCCAACAGAGCAAGTATTAAGATGACATTTCCTAAGCATAATACATCCCATTGCAACGAGAGCGATGGTGGCAAAACCAAATTCATCGGCGCCAAGCATAGCTCCTATCACGACATCCCGGCCGGTACGAAGCTGACCGTCAACTTGAACTCTAATCCTGCCTCTTAATCCGTTAAGAACCAATGTCTGCTGAGTCTCGGAGAGTCCCAGCTCCCAAGGCAGCCCCGCGTGTTTTATGGAACTCATAGGAGATGCGCCTGTGCCCCCGTCATAACCGCTGATTAGAACCTTCTCTGCCTTACCTTTAGATACTCCGGCAGCAATTGTCCCAACCCCTACTTCACTGACCAGCTTTACGGAAATATCTGCCTTATTGTTAGAATTTTTGAGGTCGTGGATAAGCTGAGCTAAATCTTCAATAGAATATATGTCGTGGTGAGGTGGAGGTGAAATAAGCCCTACCCCGGGGGTTGAATGGCGAACCTTTGCAATAATATCATTCACCTTATGTCCCGGGAGCTGGCCTCCTTCGCCGGGTTTAGCACCTTGGGCCATTTTAATCTGAAGTTCATCGGCATTGACGAGGTAATGGCTGGTTACGCCAAACCTGCCTGAGGCAACCTGTTTGATGGCGCTTCTTCTAAGGTCTCCGTTATCATCGGGGATAAACCTTGACTCCTCCTCCCCTCCCTCGCCGGAGTTACTTCTTCCGCCGATACGGTTCATGGCAATAGCTAGAGTTTCGTGGGCTTCCCTGCTGATAGACCCGTAACTCATGGCGCCGGAGGCAAAACGCTCCATTATATCTTCTACAGGTTCTACTTCTTCTATAGGAACGGGCTTCAAGCCCCCTGTATAGTCGCTGCTCGTAGCCCCGCTGGGCTTTTTAAATTCAAACAAGCCACGGATTGTATAATGGTTTTTTGTTTGGTCGTCGATTAATTTAGAATATTTTTTAAAGAGTCCATAATCATTACTCCTTACAGAGTGCTGAAGTTTAGTGATAACCTCGGGGTTAAGGGTGTGGAGTTCCCCGTCTCTTCTCCATTTATAACTTCCCCCGTGGTCCAGCATCACGGGAAGCGAGTCGCTAAGGACTCTTGACGGATAGGCTAACTTGTGGCGGCGGGTAGATTCTTCTACCAGGTCTTTAACACTTGCACCTTCTATCCTGGATGGTGTGCCTTTGAAAAATTTATTTATAACTTCACTGGAAAGCCCGACTGCTTCAAAAATTTGCGCACCATTATAACTCTGAAGTGTTGAAATGCCCATCTTTGAAAATATTTTCATTAAACCCTTGCCAATAGCTTTAACATAATTCTCTTCTGCGTGGTGTTCATCATCACAACACTCACCTTCCTCGTCATGAGGTATAACCCCATCGGTATATAAATCTGTAATGGTCTCAAAAACAAGATAAGGATTTACTGCCCCTGCCCCGTAACCAATAAGAAGGGCAAAGTGGTGGGTCTCTCTTGGCTCTCCGCTCTCTACAACTATTCCTACTCTCCCGCGGCTGCCGCTCCTAATAAGATGGTGATGCACAGCTCCTGTTGCCAAAAGAGCGGGGATTGGAGCATTATCTTTATCAACACCAAGGTCGCTTAAAACTATTATGTTAGCGCCGGAGGCGATTGCCTCGTCCGCCTCTTGGCAAATTCTTTCTATTGCGTTATTTAAACTACCCTCATCATCAGAAAGTAACCCCTTCCCATTATATGAAGGGTCTTTTCCTAATGGTTTAAAGAGTGTTGATATGGAAACCGTCTTAAAATCACCTGTATCAATATTATGAAGTTTTGCCATCTCTAAATTAGTTAAAATCGGCTGGGTAAGCTCCAGACGGTGGCAATCCTGGGCAGCTTCCTCAAGGAGGTTCCCTTCTGCGCCAATATAACTCTGCAAACTCATGACAAGTTCTTCCCTTATAGGGTCAACAGGAGGGTTAGTGACCTGGGCAAAAAGCTGTTTGAAATAACTATAAACAAGCTGAGGTTTTTCGGACAGGACTGCAACAGGAGCGTCGTTACCCATTGCGCCAGTCGGTTCCACACCTCGCAGCGCCATAGGTGCAATAATGTCTGTAACATCTTCCGTCGTAAAACCAAAGGCCTTTTGGCGCACAAGCAGCGTTTTGTGGTCAGGCTGGTGTATGGCAGGGGAGCTTGGCAGGTCTGAAAGGGTAACCCTGTTTTTATCTATCCACTCTTTATAAGGCTGCCTGTTTATAATATCGTTTTTAACTTCTTCGTCATCTATTATGCGACCTTCCGTTAGGTCAACTACCAGCATCTTGCCGGGCTGAAGGCGCCAATGTTTCTCTACATTAGCAGGGTCAGTTGCCAGGACCCCAGCCTCAGAGCCCATTATAATAAACCCGTCTTTTGTTACCGTATAACGGGCAGGACGAAGTCCGTTGCGGTCTAAAGTAGCTCCTATAACCTTACCGTCAGTGAAGGCAACTGCCGCCGGGCCGTCCCAGGGTTCCATCTTGGTTGCGTGGAACCTGTAAAATGCTTTTTTGTCTTCACCCATCTCGGGGTTTTTATCCCAAGCCTCGGGAATTAACATCATAGCCGAATGAGGAAGGCTTCTTCCTGCAAGGTATAAAAGCTCCAGCGCGTTATCAAAAGAAAATGAATCACTTGAATAGGGCCTTATGATTGGTTTAATTTTTTCAATGTCATCACCAAAAAGGCCTGAGGCAAACATAGACTCGCGGGAGAACATCCAGTTTGTGTTTCCGCTTAGAGTGTTAATCTCTCCGTTGTGGGCCATATAACGAAATGGATGAGCCAGGTCCCATGAAGGAAAAGTGTTTGTACTGTAACGGGAGTGAACGAGAGCCAGGGCGCTTGTGAAATCTTCTGCCGAAAGGTCGTCAAAGAATGCGTTAACCTGGTGGGTCATTAACTGACCTTTATAAACTATTGTAGTGCTGGAAAGACTTGGAACATGAAAAAGTCGGTCTTGGTGAAGTTTTAGGTCGCGAATTTTAAAACCCATCTGTCGCCTGATAACATAAAGTTTTCTCTCAAAGGCAAGACTATCGTCTGTAGCTGTGCCGCTGGCACAGTCATCTCCCACAGTGGCTTTAATAAACACCTGCCTAATAACCGGCATTTCTTCCCTGGCCGTAGTACCCACTTCACCTGGGTTTACCGGAACATCCCTCCAACCTATTAACTCCTGCCCAGCCTCTTTAATCTCACCTTCAATAATGGACTCACAAATCTCTCTCTCGCTCTTCTCTGTAGGCAGAAACATCATACCTACACCGTACTTGCCGGGGTCAGGCAGTTCAAAACCCCCACCATCTAAGTCGCGACAAACTCTTACAAAGAACTCATGGGGAATTTGGGTAAGTATCCCAGCCCCGTCGCCTGTTAACGGGTCTGCGCCAACTGCCCCTCGGTGCTCAAGGTTGTTAAGTATATCGATGCCGCGGGTAACTACAGAGTGGGACTTAACCCCCTTGATGTTGGCAATAAAACCAACTCCGCAGTTGTCTTTTTCAAAGCGAGGGTCATATAGTCCCTGTTTGGCAGGAATACCAAAATGTTTTTTATTTTTTATATTACTCATAATTAATTACCCGGCTATATAAACAGCTATAACTTAAATGACGAAGCCTATAAATTC
Organism: uncultured bacterium; assembly: GCA_965371285.1. Taxonomy (GTDB): domain Bacteria; phylum Desulfobacterota; class GWC2-55-46; order GWC2-55-46; family DRQE01; genus CBDUXU01. The sequence goes on from CBDUXU010000047.1 coordinate 13,057, forward strand.
TATTTTTAAATGCAGGTTTTTGGTTTCTTAAGGTTTTCTCATGGAGACTTACACACGGTCTTAATCTGAAGCCCACACCTTACTAAAAAACACTCTATAATGCATTGTATACAGTGTACAGAAGGATAATGATAAATGAAATAGGGCTTTTTTTCAAGTTATTTTATGGCTATAGGTGATTTTTGGGCAAAAAATGCCTTCAAAAGTTAAAAATTCGGCAAATTTTACTCCCTAATTGAAACAGGCTAAGGAATATATAAAACTAAATAAATATAACAAACATAACCAGTCGTTTCATATTGTAATAAGAAACTTTATTTGTTATATTTTATAAAGAAAAAATAAACTAATAGGAGACATACTTCAAATGAAAAAACTTTTTTCTTATTTTGCAATGTTAGCTTTTTTGTTAACAACAACAGGATGTACACAGCACCTGGGCAACTTTACAGCGTTATCTTCGTCAAATTTTAATGCGAAAAATATAAACAACAAACATTTAGTAAAGAAAAATGTCAAAGGCGGCAGCAAATCAACATTGTTATTTGTACCAATAGGCGGCTACCCTAAAGTTGACCAGGCAGTAGCAGAAACACTAAGCGACTGCGGAGGAGACTTCCTGCAAAATGCAAGAGTTTACTCTTATTACTGGGTGGTACTTTTCTTTGGTGAAATGGGTTACAAAGTAGAAGGAGACTGCTACAAAACAAGTAACTAGCTACAAAAATTTTAAATCATAAACAAAAAAGAGCAACAGTCTAATTATGTTGCTCTTTTTTTTATCTCAATATTATTTCGTTACTAAATATTTAAATTTATTACCATTACTCTTTCTTCTGTCATCTCATGGATTGCGTTTTTAATGCCTTCACGACCAAAACCGCTCTCTTTGACTCCCCCGTAAGGCATGGAATCTACGCGGAAGGTTGGTATGTCGTTAATTATTACACCACCTGCTTCAATGTTTCTAAATGCATAATGAGCTTTTTTTATGTCATTAGTGAATATTCCGGCCTGGAGGCCAAACCGGCTGTCGTCGAGCTGGCGAACTGCATCTTCAAAATCATCAAAGGAACTTAACACGCATACAGGGCCAAATATTTCCTCTGAGCAAACTTTCATAGAGGATTTTACATTGGTTAACACTGTTGGCTCAAAAAACCTATCACCATTCTTACCTCCACCGCCACGCTTGCCTCCGCAAAGCACCTCTGCCCCTTCAAGAGTAGCTTCTATAACCCATTCTTCGGTTCTCTTAACTGCTCCTAGCTCTATCATTGGCCCTATATTAGTATCATCTTTTAGAGGGTCGCCAAGTTTGAGAGCTTTAACCTTTTCTAAAAACTTATCTTTAAACTCGCTGAAAATATCTTTGTGGACAAAAATTCTCTGAACAGAAATACAAACCTGACCTGCATTTGAAAAGGCGCCAACTGAGCATCTTGTAGCGGCGAAGTTTATGTCTGCCTCCGTTATACTATTATCTATCACCACCCCTGCATTGCCGCCAAGCTCAAGTGTTACTTTCTTTTTGTTAGCCTTACTCTTTAACATCCACCCCACCTCGCCGCTTCCGGTGAAGGAGAGCTTTTTAACCCTATGATCTTCTAAAATTTTAACAACGTCCTCGTTGGTGGTGTTAATTATATTCACTCCGCCTTTTGGATATCCTGTATCATTA
>CBDUXU010000048.1:0-14696 GCA_965371285.1 uncultured bacterium
AACAGAATGCTGTCTTTATTGAAACCATTGGAACAGAGGATAGAAAGTCTGTTACAATAGTAGCTAACCAGATAGCAGGCCTCGTTGCTCGTAGAATTGTCCCCTATGTTAAAGAAGGGGATAGTCTGGGCAAAGGCGAGAGGTTTGGTATGATCCGCTTCGGATCAAGAGTTGACTTGTATATGCCGCCAAACACAGAAGTTGTCGTTAAGGTGGGACAGAAAGTAAAAGCCGGGCTTAATATTATTGGTACTTTAAAGTAGCAGCCCGTAGGAATTAGAAAATTATTAATAAGGAGATTTAGTGCCGGAAGTCATTTTTTAATTGGCTTCGGTATAGCCTCTAAAGTAAATTACAAAAAGATTAGAAGTATAAATAACTATAGGAATGGTTTGATTTTGGGATATTCCTGAAATTAGGTAAAGCACTGAGTGCTACGCAGGACGCATAGAGTGTTACAAATAGATATAAATGAGGTTAAGTGTCAGAAGCGTTTTTTAATTGGCTTCGGCACTACTCTGAAATAAGTTACAGAAATATTAGAAGTTCAAATAAATAAAGGGGTGACTTAATTTTAGGATATTCCTAAAATTCGGTCAAGCGGGACGCTTGTGATAGAGGATACTCAAATAGAAAAGAGTGCTAGTAAGGAGAGAAGTAATTTAAGGAAGGGTATTTACATACTTCCTAACCTTCTTACTTCTGCCAGTCTTTTCGGAGGTTTTTATGCAATTATAGCTTCCATTAATGGCAACTTTGAGTGGGCTGCCATTATTATAGTGCTCTGTGCTTGTTTGGACGGGCTTGACGGCAGGGTTGCGCGCATGACAGGCACTACGAGTAAGTTCGGCATGGAGTACGACTCTTTAGCTGATATTGTGTCCTTTGGTTTGGCTCCTGCGGTTTTAATGTACACATGGGCCCTCTTGCCTTTTGGCAGGTATGGTCTTTTGGCTGCATTTGTTTTTGTAGTATGCGGCGCATTAAGGCTTGCAAGGTATAATGTTCAGACATCATTGGAAGTATCAAAGAATTTTAACGGCTTGCCTATAACAATTGCTGCGGCAGTTGTAGGTACTACAATCATGTTCCTTTATCATATAGGACATGGTGAGATAACAAAACATGTTACAACACTTGTATTGGTTTACTCATTATCTTTTTTAATGGTTAGCAATATAAAATATTACGGGTTCAAGGAGCTTGGTCTCTCTGAGAGAAGGCCTTTTATGTTCCTCGTAGGTGTAATCCTGCTGCTGCTTATGATTGCGGCAGAACCTGAAAAGATGCTGTTCCTGATAGCTATTATTTACACAGTGTCAGGACCTCTTGGAATCATACTGTCTCCTAAAAGAAGGCGACTGGTATGGAAGTCTCTAAGAGGTTTAAGAGGAACAGAACATCATAAATAATATTTTATATTGAAGGGAAGAAAGAAATGACTGATATAATAACTAAAATTAACAAAAATAAAGATGACAAAGTTTACATATTCGATACAACATTAAGAGACGGAGAGCAATCACCGGGGGCTTCTATGAATGTAGAAGAGAAGGTTATGGTTGCCCGCCAATTGGCAAACCTTGGAGTGGATATAATAGAAGCAGGTTTTGCCGTAAGTTCTCCCGGGGATTTTGAGGCAGTAGATAGGGTTAGCAAGGAGATAGAAGGGGTTACTGTTTGCTCTCTTGCAAGAGCGATTGCAGAGGATGTTGATTGTGCCTGGGAGGCTTTAAAACACGCCCATAAGCCAAGAATCCATACTTTTATATCCACCTCGGACATACATTTAAAACACCAGTTTAAGATGACTAGAGAAGAGGCGGTGACTCGCGCCGTGGAGATGGTGGAGAGGGCTAAGGGTTATGCCACTGACGTAGAGTTTTCTGCAATGGACGCATCCCGCACAGAGCCTGATTATCTCTTTGAAATGATTGAGAGTGTTATTAATGCCGGCGCCACTACCGTGAATATTCCTGATACGGTGGGTTATGCTTTACCGGGGGAGTTTGGCGCTCTTATTAAAGGCATTAAGGATAATGTCTCTAATATTGATAAGGCAATAATTTCCGTCCATTGTCACAACGATTTGGGTTTGGCTGTTGCAAACTCCCTTGCTGCAATTGAAAATGGCGCTCGTCAGGTGGAGTGTACCATAAACGGTATAGGAGAGAGGGCGGGCAACGCTTCCTTAGAAGAGATTGTTATGATTGTGAAGACCCGCAATGATTTACTTGGCCTTCACACCGGCGTAGTCTCAGAGAACATAATGGCAGCAAGCAGGCTTGTCTCCAGTATTACAGGAATGGTTGTGCAGGCAAACAAAGCAATAGTCGGCGACAACGCCTTTGCCCACGAGTCGGGCATTCATCAAGACGGCCTCTTGAAACAGAAGTGTACATACGAGATAATCAGCCCCGCCTCAGTTGGCAGGGGGGAGACAGAACTCGTACTAGGCAAACACTCTGGCCGCCATGCTTTTAAAAAACGCCTGGAAGACCTTGGTTTTAAGTTAGAAGATGATAAGTTAAACAAGGCTTTTGAGAGTTTTAAGGTTCTAGCTGATAAAAAGAAAGAAGTCTTTGATGAAGACTTAGAAGCAATTGTTCAGGATGAAGTATTAAGGCTGGAAGTTAGTGAGAAGTACAAACTCGTCAAGGTTCATGTTGAAAGCGGAACTGATGTTACACCCAGTGCCCATGTTGAAGTTGAAGTTGACGGCGAGGTTATAAGTAAAGACGGGACAGGTGATGGTCCGGTAGATGCAGTATATAATACTATCGCTGCCATTACAGGTACCAAGAGTAAGCTCCTTCGTTACTTGGTAAACGCCATAACAGGCGGTACTGATGCCCAGGGTGAGGTAAGTGTCAGGGTAGAAGAAGATGACCATATTGTACTTGGTCAGGGTTCACACACTGACATAATCATTGCAAGTGCCGGTGCTTATCTTAACGCCCTAAACAGGCTTGAGTATAAGAAGAAGAGTAAAAGCGAAAGAGTAGTTTGATTTACCTAGATATACAGATGGGCGGGGGAGTGTTGTGAGACATTGTTTCATTTCACTCTTTCAGTCTGTCTTTATTATAAAAGCAAATATATAAAATAAAAATTTAACTGAAAGGGGGGCTACCTATGAAAAGTTTTGGGAAAAGTTCTGAGAAAGGTTCTGTACTATTAAAAAATATAGTACCAGTTTCTGCACTTGAAAATCATTTGGCAGTTTCTTTTTTAGTCAAACATATTGGAGTTGTCAGACATGAAAAAAGAAGGAGCAAAAAGCACAGTTATTTCAACTGAAAAACTACACATAGAGAATAAAACATTATTTGTAGATTTAAAAGAAAACGAAGGAGGCAAGTTCTTACAAATTGCCGAACTTTCAAACGATAGAAGAAGCACAGTGGTTATTCCCTTTAGCGGTATGGGAGATTTTCTGGCTTCACTAAATAAAGTGGTAGGAGAAACAACTGAGATTGGCTAATTATAATGTATTGGTTCTGCCGGGAGACGGTATAGGGCCGGAAATTGTTACGGAAGCATTAAAGGTTTTAAAGTTTATAGGAGATAAATACAGCGTAGGGTTTACCTTAAACGACGGTCTAATCGGTGGTGCATCTATTGATGCCCATGGAAAGCCCCTAACTGACGATACCCTGAATGCAGCGCTTCAAGCAGATGCAATACTTCTTGGCGCAGTGGGAGGGCCTAAGTGGGAGGCTATGGATTATTCCATTCGCCCTGAGAGGGCGCTTCTACAGGTGCGTAAGGATTTGAATCTTTTTGCAAACCTGAGGCCTGCCAGGATCTATGAACCTCTTATTGACGCATCTACTTTGAAAAGAGAAATCATTGAAGGTGTTGACATTATGGTCATTCGCGAACTGACAGGGGGGCTTTACTTTGGAGAGCCAAAGGGAGTGGAAACACTTGCCGATGGCACCGAAAGAGGAGTTAATACTCTTGTTTATACAACCCCTGAGATTGAGAGGATTGCCAAAGTTGCTTTTGATGTTGCTATGAAGAGGGGCAAGAGGCTTATGAGTGTTGATAAGGCTAATGTCTTGGAGACTACAGAGCTTTGGCGCAGGGTGGTTATAGAGGTAGGTAAGGATTACCCGGAAGTAGAGTTAGAGCATATGTATGTTGATAACTGCGCTATGCAGCTAGTTAGGAATCCCAAGCAGTTTGATGTAATAGTTACTGAGAACACCTTTGGAGATATCTTATCTGATGAGGCGGCAATGCTTACAGGGTCTATTGGAATGTTACCTTCAGCCAGTTTAAGCGACAAGGTAGGGGATAAAATGCACGCCATGTATGAACCCATACATGGAAGCGCCCCGGATATTTCGGGCAAGGGATTGGCTAACCCGATTGCTACAATTCTAAGTGTTGCCATGATGCTTAAATATTCCTTTGAGATGCTGGACGCTGCTGCAGATATCGAAAAGGCAGTAGAAGCAGTACTTGATAAAGGCATACGCACCGCTGATATCTACACTGATGGTATGACAAAAGCTTCTACCAGTGAGATGGGCGAAGCTGTAATGAAAGAGCTGCAAGCATAGGTTTCTGTAAGAACTAAGATGTTTTTAAAATTGAGTCCGGTGTCAGCGTCACGCTGTCATGCTGGTTAGTATTACCAGAGCACCCCTCTTATCAAGAGGGTCGTTGTTGTTTCCGCAGTGTGGGTCCTGAGTGCATGAGGGGCAGCTTACATCGCAACTGCATTCACTCATAAGTTTGCCAGTCTTTTTAAACCAATCACTTGCTACATCAAAACCCCTGCGAGATAAACCAATACCGCCTTCGTGTCCGTCATAAACGAATATGGCAGATGAGCCAAAGTCCGGGTACATAGTGTAACTTCTCCCGCCAAGGTCGTTTCTGTCGCAGAGGGCAAACAGCGGGAGTGTGGCAATTAAAGAGTGCTCCAGTGCGTGCAAACCTCCTGCAATACTAAAGTTTTGACCGTCAACATCTTCCAGTATCTCATCATCAACAGCCATCCAAATACCAGTTGAATTGAATGTAACAGGGGGGAGGTCAAGTAAGACTTCTCCCAGTTCTTTTTTGGAGTAGAGTTCTTTTTTCCTGTATCCAAGTACAGTTTCTGTTATCTTAAGTTTTCCGTAACTTAGTTCGACATTACCAACCATTTTGGTTTCCAGTACTTCCAGTATTTCACTTTCTTCCTCCGTTATAGGGGTGGTGTAATAATTTAAGTCGCTTTTTTGAACACATCGGACTATCTTCTCACCCATATGGAGTTCTACCACCTTATATGATGACCCGCGGTGCATATAAACTGCCCCTGGGTAGAGTTCTTTTAAAACCCTGCCGGAGTTTGTTGTGGCAATTATTTGCCCACCTGCAAGAATGTTATAAGGCTCACCGGCTCCGCGGAGGTTCACCTCCCTGTGAGGAGTGCCTTTTGTGGGGTAGTACATGTTACCTTTTTCCCAATAGCGGATTTTTCTTTCCCTATCAAGCTCTGTTAAGGTTTCTTTTATCTCTTCCATGTTATAGACCGATTCATCTTCTCTTAGGGGGAGTTCCCTAACTGCGCAGGGAAGATGAGCTTTTAGTATAGGCTCGTTTAGCGGGTCTGTTACTGCTGCCTCTACTGAGGCAGAGAAGAATTCTTTTGGGTAGCGCATGAAATATTGATCCAGTGCATCTTCCATAGCAATCATTATAACAAGTGAGTCTTTGGAGCCGCGGCCAACCCTGCCTGCCCTCTGCCAGGTGGAACTTATTGTCCCGGGATAACCAACAAGAATACAAACATCCAAGCCTCCAATGTCAATTCCAAGCTCCAGTGCGCTTGTAGATATCACTCCCGTAAGTTCTCCTGCAAAAAGTGACTGTTCTATTTGTCGTCTTTCTTCAGGCAGGAAACCGCTTCTGTAGGAGCTTATATGGTCCTCAAGCTCCGGCCTGGTATCGGTCACCCACTTGTGCATAAGGTCTGTGACTTTTCTGGACTTTGTGAAGGCAATTGTTTTAAAGTCATTCATCACTGCTTCAGTAAATATTTTTGTTGCTGATGTGTAGGGACTTACATCGGGGATAGGGTTTATAAATAGGAAATGTTTTTTACTTTCACCGCCGCCGCTCTCATCTACTAATTCAAAGTCCAAACCTGTCATCACAGAGGCACGGTCTATGGGATTTGCGATTGTAGCGCTTGAGGTTATAAATTGTGGATTGCTTCCATAATGATTAGCAATACGCCTAAGCCTTCTAATAACATGATTAACATTAGAACCTAATACTCCTCTGTAAGAATGAATTTCGTCAATGATTACGAACTTGAGGTTTTTAAAAAACTTCTCCCACTTAGCGTGAAATGGGTTAATTCCAAAATGCAGCATATCGGGATTAGTGAAGACAACTGACGGTGGGTTTTCCCTGATTTTTTTTCTTTTATATTGGCTTGTATCGCCGTCATATATATCGCATGGATAGTTAAAAGTCCCTTCATCCATGTCTGCTGTGAGCTCGTTAAAAGCTTTCATCTGGTCTTGCGCAAGGCTTTTGAGGGGGAATATGTATAGGGCTCGGATTTTGGGGTCTTCCATGACCTGCTCTATGACCGGAATATTGTAAATTAGGCTTTTACCGCTGGCAGTGGGGGTCATAATGACAACATTATTGCCTTTTTTTATAAGGTTTATACCGAGGGCCTGGTGGCTATATAAATTCTCTATTCCAATGGATTTAAGTGCTTTAAGTGTTTGTTTTTTAAGTGGTTTTTTAGTTTTGCCAAAGGTAGCACTCTTTTTGCTTATAACCTCCTGGTGGGTTATACTACCGATATCTTTTGAGTTTTTTATATGTTTTATAAGGTCTGTTATTTTCATGAGTTTAATTATACTGCGGGAAATGAGCGAAAAATTAAATTAATTTAACATATCCCCAATTCCTTTGACAAGATATTACATTATGATATCATTAAGAAGTAGCTAGAAACAGGTTTTAAATGAGTTATAGAGGTATTTAGAAAGGAATATTCTTCAATGATTAGTGGCATTAAATGTAATTGCTGTGGCAAGGACTTACCAAAAGGTGGGCTGAAATATATTATCGAAATAAAAAGCTTCGCTGATTTCGATGGCTATCTGGAGGACTATCCCGGTGAGATGGAAGAGGGTTTAAACGACCTTCTTGATGCTATGGAGAATATTGATACAACAAGCATGGAAGAAGATGTTTATCAGGAGCTGATTTATATTCTTTGTAAAGATTGTAAAAACAGGTTCACTACAGACCCCTTCTGCGTGGCTCCCGATATGTTTGACTCTCAGGTAGTAAAGGGAACGGTCCACTAAGAGTCTTTTTTAGAAGTTTTTTCTGCTTATCTGTTATAAAATTCAAAACATAAGTTTGGTGTTTTTACAGTTGGTCCAACATTTGCTGGTCATCATCGAGGAGGGGGAGAAGTGTTCCGGGAGGCAGGTCTTCACTTTCATCGGGAAGTGGTGCGTCTGCATCTAACCCTGAGTTTATACCAGATTCTTTGTCCATGCCGCCTTCGAGCATAAAGAGGTCTTGTACTTCTCCATCGTCATCGGATAGGTCTTTTGATGAAGTTGGCGCTGTACCTTTTTTGAAAACTTCAAAAATTATAATTTTCTTACGGTCCTTTGGTTCTAACCTGTCATTTTCATCAATTTTTCTATAAGTTTCATCGTCAGGCAGGAGCCCTGTGTCTTTATCAATTTTTACAAACTCTATATCTTCGGGAATAGGGAAGTTCTCTATAGGCATGCCTTTTATTACTTCCTTCATGTAGTCAACCCAAATAGGTCCCGCTGCTCTTCCTCCATATTCCCTGAAACCTAAAGTTTTTTCTTCGTCGTAACCCATCCAGGCACTTGTAGTCAGGCCGGGTATGAAACCAATAAACCACGCGTCGTTTAATCCGTTGGTAGTTCCGGTTTTGCCTCCTGTCGGCCTGCCCAGTGCTTTTGCTCTCCAACCTGTACCGCTTTGCACGACGCCTTGAAGGAGGCTTGTCATTATGTAAGCAGTTTGAGGTGATAGGGCCTGGCTAAACAGAGGTTCATTTTCTTCCAGTATATTTCCGTACCTGTCTACAATCTTTGTTATAAAAAGTGGTTCTGTCCTGACCCCCAGGTTTGATATAGCAGCAAATGCAACTGTCATCTCCAAAGGTGTTACAGCAGAAGAGCCGATTGCCATTGACAGGTCATCGTTGAGGGGGGAGGTAATACCCAGTGCGCGGGCATTGGCAGTTATTTTTTTGACTCCCACTTCATTGGCTATTTTTATGGTTACAATGTTTCTTGATTTTGTAAGACCAGTCCTGAGGGTAGTAGGGCCGTAGAACCTGCCCCCGTCATTTTTAGGCGCCCAGAAGAATTCTTTTATTTCTTCTTCAGTAATAACATTACCGTCTTTATCAAGAAGAACTTCTTTGGCAATAACGTTACCGTTTTCGTCAAGCTTTGGTTCTGTCGGTTTGTCTTTGTCTAAACCTTCTGTAGTATGTTCAAAAACTATTGGTGAGTCAATAATAATAGAAGCAGTTGTAAAGCCGTTATCGAGCGCAGTGGAATAGACAATAGGTTTAAAGGCTGACCCCGGCTGTCTTAGAGCTTGGACGGGGCGGTTAAACTGGGTTTTTGCAAAGCTGGAGCCGCCAACCATTGCCCTTACTTCTCCTGTGGCTGAGTCTATGGAAAGTAGAGATGCCTCTGCAAGGGGCTCCTGGTCAAGGGCTAAGAGTATAGGTGTTTCGTCATCTATCTCAGGGAGCACCCTTATTTTTGTATAAATAACATCTCCCACACTGAATACAGTTATTGGCTCTACAAGTTTTTGGTCTCTTTCTACTTTTTCTATGTCCTCTTGAGTTGTACCTTCCGGGATGTATCTTTTAGCCCACTTCATATGAGAGGCAGTAATAACTCCTTCATTGTGGCCTATATGAACTACGAGGTTTTTGTTTTTTTCGTCAACTTCTACTATAACCCCTTTGTATATTTTCCCCTTTTCAAGGGGTTTATTCTCAAGCTCTTTATCAATTTGGTTTAGGAAGTCTTTTACCTCGTCTTCATCACTTAGGGTTTCTAGGGGGCCTCTATAACCGCGCCTTTTATCGTGGGCTCTTAGGTTTTTATCTACTGCCCTGTTTCCGGCTTTTTGCATGGATACATCCATGGTTGTGTATATATGAAGACCACCTTGATAGAGAAGTTCCTCACCATATTTTTCTTCTACATACCTGCGGATATGTTCTGTGAAGTACCTGCCGGACCAAAGAGTTTTCATTTCTTTCATTAGCAGGTTTAGTTTTTCATTTAATGCATCTTCTGCTACTTCTCTTGTGATGTGGCCAAGCTCCATCATTCTTTGAATTATCCACTCTTGCCTGATTTTTGCACGAGGGTAATTTTTGTACGGGGAAAATCTGCTGGGAGCTTTAGGAAGTCCTGCAATAAGGGCACCTTCTCCTAGTGTCAGGTCTTCTACATCTTTGCCAAAATATTTTTCGGCAGCAGACTGGAGGCCATAAGCGCCGCTTCCGAAATAGATTTGATTAATATAGAGGTGCAGGATTTCTTCTTTTGTTAAAGTGTCTTCAATTCTTTTTGCAAGAACCGCTTCTTTAATTTTTCTTGTGTACTTTCTCTCTGAAGAGAGGAAGAATGTTTTTGCAACTTGTTGTGTTATGGTGCTGGCGCCCTGGAGACCTGGCCTGAAAATATTGTATAAGGCAGCTCTTACAATACCAACATAGTCTATACCGCTATGTTCAAAAAACTTGGAATCCTCGGCAGACAAGAAACTTTTTAACACATGGTCAGGAACCTGGTCAAGCGCTATAACAGTTCGTCTTTCCCTGTAGAACTCGCCTATTTTGTCTCCGTCTTTTGAATATACATGGGTTATTGTCTTTGGCCTGTATTCAATAAGGGATTTTGTGTCTGGCAGGTCTTTTATAAGGTAGAGAAAGAATCCCACCACTATGAAAAGTCCAATTAAACATGCTGCAATAAATAGATATAGCCTGGTTTTTTGAGTTTCAGTGAGGCCTGCAAACTTCTCTTTAAAGTTAAATTTCATGACCTATAATATAACAGAAAAGCAAGGTCAAATCAACAATGGAGAGGGCTAACTTATTGAAATAAAAGAGAAAATTCAATTTTATGGAATTCTCAGGGGTTTGTTTTCCTCTTTTATAAGATAAAAACCTTATAAATTGTGGGGTTATATGGATTTTTTATATAAAAAATATAGAAAAAACTTGAAAATAACAGCATTTATAAGATATCATGTGGGGATTGAAAAAAATACTTATTACAGTTAACTGTAATATTTTAATAACTAATACTTAAGTAAGGAGAATGTTTTATAATGGCAAAACCAGAGAAGTTTATTTTTGTATGTACAAATCAGAGACCACCGGGACACCCTAGAAGTTCGTGTACTGAAAGGGGGGGAAGAGATATATTAATGCGCTTTGCTGAGCAGTTAGAGGAGAAGGGACTTTTTGGAAAAGTTTCCTTAGTAAATTCAGGTTGCCTGGGTCCTTGTCTTGACGGTCCTGTAGTTGCAGTATTCCCTGACAATGTATGGTATAAGACTCTTAAAACAGGGGATGTAGATGAGATTGTAGAAAAGCACCTAGTAGGCGGTGAGGTTGTTACCGCGCTTGAGTTCAAAGACGATCAGTGGGGCTAAGAGGTTAAGTTTTAGCAGGTAAGTTTGGCCGGGAGGGTCAGACTTGGCTGCTACTTAAATTATATTATTAAAAAAAGATATTATAAAGAAAAGAGGTATTTATGAAATCGCTATCACTATTGACTTGCAGTGTTTTTTTATTAGTTTTATCGGCAGCACTTTATGGCTGCTCCGGAAGCGGAAGCGCCGATGGGGTTGTAAGCGCTATGGTTAAGGCTTATGGGGGAGAAGAGAATTTAAAAAAGATTAATTCCTATAGTCAGCTTTGGGAAATGGACGCCTTGGCAAAACAGGATACTGGCAATGATGTCAGGTATATAGAGCAGCCGGGCAAACTCAGGGTTGAGCTGTTTTATTCTAAAGGCCCGGCAGAGCAGAGAATTATAAATAACACTAAGGGTTATAACTCACTGCAGGGCGGCTCACAAAATGAAGCTAAGGGGCCACAGCTTAGCGCAATGAAGATTCAAAGAGCAAGGATGTACTCGCCTTTAACTTTGAAAAACAAGGTAGAGAGCCTTACCTTATCAAAAGAGGAGGGTTACAATATCCTTTCTTTAAAAGAGGGTGAGATAACAACCAATTATTATGTTAACGCGGAAACTAACTTGATTGATAAAGTTGTAGGTTCAATGGCAATGGGAGGGCAAAATATGGAGTTTATTACAGAGTACTCGGATTATAAGGCCGTTGAAGGAGTTCTGGTTGCCCATAAAGAGAATAAATTTGCTATGGGTATGAACACTGCGCAAAACACACTTAAAGATATAAGATTAAGTGTTGTTCATAAAGATGGTTCATTTAATTAAACTTTATTAGTAATACCGGTTATTGGATGTTACAAAAAAACCCGCTTCTAGCGGGTTTTTTTGTGCCTATGGAAAGTGCAAAATTTTTTTTAATAGAGAATGTTATATTTTAAAGATTGAAAATATTTAACTTATGAGATAACTTTACCTTATGGCCAGATTTGACGACATATTAGAGTCCATTGAGTCTTATACTACAGCTCCCGATGTTGAGCTTATTAAAAAGGCTTATGTCTTCTCCGGAGTTGTACATCAGGGGCAAACCCGCCTCTCCGGCGAGCCTTACATGAGCCACCCCATAGAGGTTGCAGCAATACTTACCTCCCTGAAGATGGATGCTTCCACCATTGCCACAGGGCTTCTCCACGACACAGTGGAGGATACTCATACAACTCTTGAGAAGGTTGAAGAGCTCTTTGGCACCGAAATCTCACACCTTGTAGATGGATTGACAAAATTAAGTAAAATTTCATTTGAAAAAAAAGAAGAACATGAGGCGGAAAACTTCAGGAAAATGATTCTTGCTATGGCAAAGGATATAAGAATCATAATGATAAAACTTGCCGACAGGCTTCATAATATGCGTACATTGGAAGCTCTGCCCAGGCATAGGCAGGAAAGTATTGCCCGCGAAACCCTTGATATTTACGCCCCATTGGCTAACAGGATTGGTATTGGTTGGATGAAGACAGAGTTGGAGGATTTGTCTTTTAAGTATCTCTACCCCGATAAATATTCCCTCTTTAAGGGTAAGCTTGATAAGGGGAAGGTGGAAAGCCAAAAACATCTCGACGCAGTCAAAAAAGCTTTAGATGAGGAACTTTTAAAACACGGCGTTAAGGGACTGGTTAGCGGAAGGTTAAAACATACTTTTAGCATTTTCAAAAAAATGGAAGAGAACGATATAGACTTTGACAGCGTCTACGACATCATTGCTTTCAGGGTTATAGTTGATTCCATTAAGGATTGTTACTCTGCCCTGGGAATAATTCACTCAATTTGGAAACCCGTACCGGGTAGGTTTAAGGATTATATAGCCATACCTAAACCCAACATGTATCAGTCATTACATACCACTATCTTTGGCCCTTACGGCGAGAGAGTGGAGATTCAAATTAGAACTGAAGAGATGCACAGGGTTGCCGAGTACGGTATTGCAGCTCACTGGAAATATAAAGAAGTTCAAAAGAAAGGGACTAAAGGCAAGGGCAAGACTTCCAAGAGTAAGGTGACTAAAGGTAAGGCAGGTAAGGGCGCCGAAGTGCAAGATAGTCCGGAAGTCAGGATTGACAGTAGCGAGGAAAAAAACTACGCATGGCTTCGTCAGCTTCTTGAGTGGCAAAGGGAATTAAAAGACCCAGGCGAGTTTATGGATACTTTTAAGGTGGATTTGTTTCCCGAAGAGGTGTTTGTCTTCACTCCTGAGGGAGATGCTAAAGAACTTCCTTCAGGGGCAACTCCTGTGGACTTTGCCTATGCCATACACACGGACATTGGCCATAGGTGTTCGGGGGCAAGGATAAACGGTAAGGGGGTTAGCCTTAGGACCAAGCTGCGAAGCGGAGATGTGGTGGAAATTCTTACCTCTCCCAAACACAAACCTCGCAGGGAATGGCTTGATTCGGTTGTCAGCTCTCGGGCAAAAGCCCGCATAAGGCAGTGGATAAAAAGTGAAGATCGCGAACAGAGTATCTTACTGGGCGGTGAGATGTGCGAGAAGGAGTTTAAAAAATATGGATTGGATTTTGACTCTCTTGTAGAGTCAGGCGAAATTGAGAAGGTAGCCATGGAAGTTTTTGCTGTTATGGGGGTAGATACCTTAAAGTTGAGGATAGGCCATGGTAAAGTGTCTGTCCAAAGTTTGGTGGCAAAATTTGTTGACCCGGAAAGGATTAGGGAAGAAAAACAGTCTAAGAAGGTTTCCAGGTTTAGAAGAGTTTTTGACAAGTTAAGGGGCAGTAAAAAAAGTAAAAGAAATGACGGGGTTGTTGTGCAGGGCGACAGCAATGTTATGGTTAAGTTTGCAAAGTGCTGTTCACCTCTGCCCGGGGACAGTATAGTCGGTTTTATTACGCTTGGCCAGGGAGTAGCAGTGCATGTAAGCAAGTGCCCCCATGTCCTTCATATTGATGAAGAGAGAAAAGTTGATGTTCGCTGGGACAAAAATAAGGGAGAACCTCGATCCGTTAGGATAAATATTATATGCAAAAACGAGAAGGGGCTTCTTGCAGACATGAGTAATGTCATTAAGTTTGCCGATGCAAACGTAAGTGCCGCCAGCATAAAAACAACAGAAGACAACAGGGCTATTTGCGCTTTTGATATAGATGTAGACAGTGCAAGCCACCTTGATAATGTTATAGGTTCCTTAAGGAAAATTAAACATGTTATAAAAGTAGAGAGAGTTGTTGGGGCAGGGGCATTAGGCATTTAGATTTACCATAAAAAATAAAACTAATAGGTTATTTAATTATATAAAGGAATATATTATGAAAAAAGCAGTAGAAACTCAGCATGCACCAAGTGCAATAGGGCCTTATTCGCAGGCAGTCCTGTCAGAGGGGCTTTTGTTTGTGTCGGGGCAAATTCCCTTAGACCCGCAAAGCGGCGAGGTAGTGGCAGGGGGGATTGATGTGCAAGTAACAAGAATTATGGAAAACTTAAAGATGATACTTATGGAAGCCGGAGCAAGTGATTCGGTTTTTGATGGAGTGCTGAAGACAACTATCTATTTGACAGATTTATCTAACTTTGCAAAGGTGAATGAAGTTTACGCAGAATATTTTACAGAGCCCTACCCTGCAAGGGCAACCGTAGAGGTGTCAAAACTTCCAAAGGATGTTTTAATTGAGATAGACCTTATTGCCAGGGTGTAGTGGTTTTGTATGTAAGAAGTTAAAAGGGGTGGCATTTAGACGGCGGACTTGTTGTCCACCGTAATAGGCAAGAGCTTAAATAGATTAAGCAGCTTTAGTTACTAGTCCGGACCTTAAACATCTGGAGCAAACAGATACCTTTTTGTTGCCGCCTTTAACTACAATTTTGGCACTCTGAAGATTTGGGTTCCATCTTCTTTTTGTTTTGTTGTTTGCGTGGCTAACATTGTTTCCAAATTTAGGGCCTTTACCGCAAGAGTAACACTTAACAGACATTTTAATTCTCCCTTTTCTT
>CBDUXU010000049.1:0-14690 GCA_965371285.1 uncultured bacterium
CAATGACACATTTTCAAATCAGTGGTAGCAGTTGGGACAGAATCTTTGGCAGCAGCGGCAACGGCACAACAGCAACAATTGAAAAGCCGAAAAAAGCCAAAGCCAAACCGAGAAAAACTCCCAGAAAAAAGCCGGCAACAAAAGCCGCTCCTCTTAGAAAGTCGCAACTTCAATCAGAACACGGACTTTGTTCCAGATATACATTCGACAACTTTGTAGTAGGAAAAGCAAACGAGTTTGCCCATGCTGCATGTTTTGCAACGGCAAAAAACCCTGCAGGCAAATATAACCCCCTCTTTATTTACGGCGGAGTTGGCCTTGGAAAAACTCACCTTCTCCACTCTATTGGACTTAGCGTACTAAAAAATCACCCTGATCAAAAAGTTTGTTACTACACCTCAGAAAGGTTTATGAACGAGTTTATTAATTTCGTAAGCCGCCATAAAATGAACGAGTTTAGAAAGAAGTTTAGAAATGTGGACCTGCTTTTAATAGATGACATACAGTTTTGGTCCGGCAAAGAAAGAACCCAGGAAGAGTTCTTCCACACCTTTAACACCCTCTATGAAGGCCGCAAACAAATTGTTGTTACCTCCGATAAGTTTCCAAAAGACATAGACGGGCTGGAAGAAAGATTAAGAAGCCGTTTTGAATGGGGGCTTGTTGCAGACATACAGCCGCCTGACATAGAAACAAAAATTGCCATATTAATGAAAAAGGCAAAAGAATATAACATAGAAATCCCCGGCGACGCACTTGAATGGCTGGCTACAGTAAGCAAATCCAACATCAGGGAGCTAGAGGGCTACTTAAATAGAGTTTTTGCAGTCTCCAGCCTTACAAACCAGGAGATAACTTTACCTATGTGTAAAGAAGCCCTTAAAAACATAACCAGGGATGATTCAGAGGCTATTCTTTCCATTGAGGCGATACAAAAAGCTGTTTGTACCCACTATAATGTAAAAATATCGGACCTTCGCTCCAAAAAGAGACATAGGACCATAGCCCTGCCTAGACAGGTTGCCATGTACCTGGCAAGAACTTACGGCAAGTTCTCATACCCCGAAATAGGCTCATCTTTCGGAGGAAAAGACCATACAACGGCAATTCATGCAGTTAAAAAGATAGAAACGCACTTAAAAGAAAATCCCGACACAACAAGAAACATAAAAATTTTAAAAACAACCCTTTCTTTAGATTAAAAAAAGGGGTATTTTTATATAAAACCCAACCATCATTTAGAAAAAACAGGAAAAACATAGTTTTTTCTGTTTTATTTTGTGTCAAAAAAACCACAAAATGGGCGGATTGAAGTGCCTGAAAACTTGTTTTTTATAATTTTTTACAAAATATGAACTGTGAATAACGAATGTATAAAACCTGTTCTATTTGTGTCAAACTGTGGATAAAGTGACCTTTTTTCACCGTTTATTTTTTTACTGGAATTTTGTGGATAAAAAGTGTTATGTTATTAAGCTTGTATAAACAGAAATACCTTATATAAATAAACAACTTAAGGCACTTATCAACATATCAACAGCCCTTACTACTTATTACTATTTTTATTTATATAATAATAAAAACAAGAGGGCTGAATAAAAGTTGGGACAGTTTAGAAAACAAGAAAAATTAATGACGTTAAAAACTTTTTAATAAAATTGTATTATAAATCTTTAACTTTAAACAAGGCAGTTAATTAAAATGAATTTTAAAATAGAAAAAAATAATTTTATAAAAACTCTTCAAAAAGTCCAGGGTATAGTTGAAAAGAAAAACACAATGCCTGTTTTAGCTAATGTTTTAATAGAAGCCAAGGATAACTCTATTAATATATTGGCAACAGACTTAGAGATTTTTATAAAAGATTCAGTAGAGGCAGAAGTAACGGAAGAAGGAACAGTTACAGTTAATGCAAAAAAACTCTATGAAATAGTAAAAGAACTGCCGGAGAAAGAAATAGATATTAAATTGGGAGCCGGTGAAAAACTAACAATAAAAAGCGGGAAATCTCGTTTTAATATATTAGGCCTGCCGGCAAAAGAATTTCCAAGTTTTCCGGAAATAGAAGAAGATAAACTTAAAAAAGTAGATAGTGAAGTTCTGGGGAAAATGATAGAAAAAACTTCTTTTGCCGTATCTACTGACGAGACCCGTTATAATATAAACGGTTTTTATATAGAAAAAGATAAAGATGTAATAAGAATGGTAACAACAGACGGACACAGGCTTGCTGTTATAGAAAGTAAAACTGCCGATGTTCCTGCAGGCGACAGGGGAGTTATACTTCCAAGAAAAGGCGTAAGTGAAATAAAAAAACTTCTTGATGAAAAAGAAGGAGATTTTTTATTGGCAATTACAGAAAAAAGCGCCACTGCTAAAAACGGCAACACAGTTATAAATATCCGCCTGATAGACGGGGAGTTTCCTGACTATAAACAAGTTGTACCAAAAGATAACGATAAAAGAATAAAAACAAATAAAGAAGATTTTTTAAGCGCCCTAAAAAGGGTTTCCCTTCTTTCCTCGGACAGAATTAAAGGGGTTAAGTTTTTAATTAAAGAAGGCAGGGCTTATTTTTCATCTTCAAGCCCGGATATTGGCGACGCAGATGAGGACATAGCAGTTGAATATAACGGCGAAGAAATAGAAGTTGCTTTTAACGCAAAATACTTTATAGACGCGCTGGAAGCAACAGACGGTACGGAGGTAACTCTTTTGCTGAAGGACTCACTAAGCCCCGGTATTTTAGAACCAACAGAAAATAAGGATTATAAATATATTATAATGCCAATGCGCCTCTAGTCCGGGGCAATTAAGAAAGACCTGTTAACCCCCTTTATATAAAAATAGGGGTTAACATAAAGGCAGTTATTAAAATAGAATTTAGTAAAAGAAAATAAACAATAAACAAAAGAAAGAGAAGTAAAAATGAAAAGAACATATCAACCAAGTAACTTAAAAAGATCAAGAAAACACGGATTTAGGGAAAGAATGGCTACAAGCAGCGGCCGTTCAATCCTGAATGCCCGCAGGGCAAAAGGCAGAAAGCGCCTAACAGTTACCATTAATACAAACAAGTAATTAATAAAGAAAAGAATAAAGATTTTGTCTAACAACCTTACCAAAATCGAAAAGATGAAAAAACCGGCAGATTTTAAGTCCGCCGGCAGGGGTGGTAAGAAGTACTCTACAGCAAACCTTACGGTTAATATTCTAAAAAAGCAGTCCCAGAAACCAAGGCTCGGAATTACAATTCCAAATCGTGTAGAAAAAAGTGCTGTAAAAAGGAACAAGACTAGAAGGCTTATTAGAGAGTTTTTTAGGCTTAACAAAAACCTTTTTAAAACAGATAGAGATTATAGTTTCTATGTTAGAAAAAATGTTTTTTCTTCTTATCTTGAAATTAAAAAAGAAATGACAAGTCTTCTAAAAAAGGAAAATTAAATTTTATTATTAAGTTATTTTGTTTTTTTGAAGAGGTTTTATTATAAATGGCAAAAAATATTTTTTTAAAACTTATAAGATTTTATCAAATAGCTATTTCTCCGCTTCTTCCACCAGCGTGCCGTTTTTATCCTTGCTGCTCAGACTATGGAAAAGAAGCAATAGAATCGCATGGCGCTATAAAAGGCGGTTTTTTAACTTTATGGAGACTTATGAGGTGCCAGCCTTTTGCAAAAGGCGGTTTTGACCCTGTACCTCCGGCAGGTGGCAAAAAACAAGAAACCAAGTGCTGCTAGTTTTTGTCAGAAAACTAAAAAGAATTTATTAAAGAAGAAAAAGGTAAATGAAAAAAACAGACTTATCAACAGAGAAAAGATTATTTCTAGCCGTAGCCCTTAGTTTTATTGTGCTTTTGGTATATCCTGTCATTATGTCAAAGTTTCTGCCTGCCCCCGAGGTTCCAGTTGAGGCTCCGCTTGAGACTCCGTCCGAGACTTTAAGGGAAGCGGTAAAAAAAGAAACTCCCGGTAAGGTAGAGACTGCAGGTGAAATTAAAACAAGTCAGCCTGCTGCCGCAAGAGACCTCCCTACTGCGTCAAAAGAGGTAGTTCCCGGGGAAGTTAAAAACATTGTACCTAAGGTTTTTGTAGAAGAAATAATCACCGTTAACACACCGTTATATAAAGCGGAAATCACAACTGACGGCGGAGGAATAAGAGCTTTTTACCTTAAAAAATATAAAAAAGAAAAAGACAACGGTGATGAGTTTGTAAACATTACATCACCGGTTATTTTTCAAGCCGCCACAAAAAGCCCGGGAGAGATGACCCTCTCAATGAGCGGTTTCACCGACAGGGTTCAGTTTCAAACAGAAAAAACTAAAGTTTCCGTATCGTCTGGCGGGGTGGCAACCATAACCCTAACAGCCGGGATGGAAAACGGTATGGTTGTTACTAAAGACTATACTTTCAGCGGCGACAGTTATTTTATAGATAACAACACGGTACTTACAAACAGCGGTCCTACCAGGCTTCGTGGAACACTGGAAACCAGCCTTGTTAAATCCATTGACCCGGACACTGACCCGTACTTTCATAAAGGAGCTCTTGTTTTTGAAGATGAAGAAATAGAAAGGCTAGACCCGGGAGATGGTGAAGAGTCTGGACAAAAATCTGTTAATTGGATTGGGGTAGAAGATAAATATTTCCTTCTTGCCATGCTTCCCACAAAGGAGAGTTTCGTAGAAAAGTGGACACTCTCGTCTCCTGATGAAGAAACTGCCAGTGTCACCATCTCGTCTCTTTTTGATATAAATGTCGGGGGAAGGGCGAGTTACTCACTTACTACTTTTGTAGGGCCAAAAGAATTTGATGTATTAAAAAGCAGAGGCGCCTCACTGGAAGAAGCAATTGAGTTTGGTTTTTTCTCATCTCTTGCAAAGCCGGTTTTAGCTTCTCTTAATTATTTTTATGGTTATATTGGTAATTATGGTTTTGCAATCATACTTCTTACCATTGTAATAAAAGCGATTTTCTACCCTCTTACAAGATATAGCTTTCAATCTATGAAGAAAATGCAGTCGGTTCAGCCCCAGATGAAAACTCTTCGCGAAAAATATAAAAACGACAAGCAAAAGATGAACATGGAGTTAATGGAGCTCTACAAAAGGTATAAGATTAACCCTCTTGGAGGGTGTTTGCCAATGCTTCTGCAAATCCCAATTTTTATTGCTCTTTATGAGGCCCTATCTGTTGCAATAGAGTTAAGGCATTCCCCCTTTGTTTTTTGGATACACGACTTGTCTGCAGCAGACCCCTATTATATAACCCCTCTTATTATGGGCGCTTCTATGTTCGTGCAGCAGAGAATGACCCCGTCAACACTTGACCCTATTCAGCAAAAAGTAATGTTAGCAATGCCTGTCGTGTTTACTTTCGTATTCTTAAGTTTTCCTTCAGGGCTTGTTATCTACTGGCTTGTAAATAACATTATTACAATTGCTCAAATGTATCATGTTTACAAAACCGACTGACAAATTAAAAGATGGTAAATAAGGCAGAAAAATTCACTGACACAATTGCCGCTCTGATTACGCCTCCTGGGCAGGGGGCAGTAAGCATTATAAGAATGAGCGGCCCCTCATCAATTAACACTCTCGAGAAAATCTTCTCCGGCGCTAAAAATCAAAAACTAAAAGACAGAACTCTTTATTACGGAACCATCAAGGATGGAACCATCAGGGACCCTAAAAAAAACTCAGACCAATCTATTGAACCTTCAGGCCTGTCCATAATAGACGACTCTATGGCTGTTGTAATGAAAGGCCCCGCTTCTTATACAGGGGAAGATGTGGTGGAAATCTTCTGCCATGGAAGCACCCTTATAACAAAAAAAATTCTCTCCCTTCTTTTTAGCTTGGGTCTTCGCCCCGCCGACCCGGGGGAGTTTACAAAAAGAGCATTCTTAAACGGCACGATGGACCTGGATAGGGCAGAATCTGTTGCCGATATTATAAATGCCGAAACAGACCTGGCCCTCTCCTCTGCCAAAGCGCAAAGACGGGGAGGTCTTTCTAAAAAAGTAACCTCTATAAAAGAAGACATCGCAAATATACTTACCTTAATAGAAGCAGAGCTCGATTTCTCAGAAGAAGAAGAGGTGGAAAGGGGTTCAGCTGATGAGATAACCGCTGCCATTGAAAAGCCGGAGAGTGAAATAAAAAAACTCCTTTCTACCTATAACGAAGGAAGGATTATAAAAGACGGGCTTAGGGTTTTAATACTGGGAAAGCCAAACAGCGGAAAATCCAGTTTGCTTAACATACTCCTTAAAGAAGAGAGGGCAATAGTAACAAGCAGGCCCGGAACAACCAGAGATGTTATAGAAGATGTTATAAACATAGGAGGCCTGCCGATTAGGCTTATGGATACGGCCGGGCTGCGCGAGACTTCAGACGAGGTAGAGGCAATAGGGGTGAAGGCGGCAAAGGACAGGATAGGCGAGGCAGGGCTTATATTGTATGTTATTGACCTGTCTCAGGACAAAAAGGATTTTGAAGAAGACCTGGAAAACCTTAAGGATATTTACGCTACCCATAGCGGCAAGAAGATTATTGTCGTCATGAATAAATCTGATGTTACAGACCTGGGAGACACTTTGAGAGATAAATTTAAAGACTATAATATCAGCACCATCTCAGCCCTAAAAGAAGAGGGTATACAAGCTCTTGAGAAAAAAATGGTAGATGAGGTTCTAACTAAAGAAGTTATAAGCAGCGCCTCGGGAGGGGAGGTAATAACCAACCTAAGGCACAAGGATTGCCTCGAGAGGGCAGGTAGTTTTCTGCTGGCAGGTAGAGAGTCGCTAGGTAGGTCAGACGGTCGGGAGTTTACGGCAGCGGAGCTCAGGGGGGCGCTGGACGCCCTGGGTCAGATTACAGGAGAGGTTACTACAGACGACATACTCAATAGAATCTTCAGTACCTTCTGCATAGGCAAATAGCAGGGCTGAGCCCTGCATTCAATTTCAGGTAGATTATGCAGCTAACTCGCTGGTTTAATATTTACGAATTAACTGTTTTTTAATAGAGTGTCGCAGACACCGAGTCGCCGAGGACAGTTTTAGGTACATTATGCAGTTCAATAGCAACATGAGAAATATGTTGTACCTATTATTCGGTCAAGCGGGACGCTTGAGGGGTGACCCCTGGACGCAATTATGGGCACATCATGCAGTTAACTTGGTAGTTTAATATTTACGAATTAACTGTTTTTTAGGAAAGTGTCGCAGACACCAGGCAGTAATTAAGTTATAATCTAACCAGAGGCATAAAAATACCTGTAGAGGACTGCCTCAGGCAGAAAAAGGGGTTTTGTAAAAAATGATACAAGAAATCTTCTCAGCTATTAAAGCACTTAATTCCGATGACCACCCCTGGCAAATAAGTATGGCTATTGTCCTGGGCGCTTTTATAGGCCTTACTCCTACCTTTAGTTTTCACAATATTTTTATGCTCTTTCTGGTTTTTCTAATTAATGTAAACTTTTCTATTTTTATTTTGTCCTTTCTTTTGTTTAGTTTATTGTCTTTTCCAATGGATCCGCTTTTTCATAGTATAGGTTTGAGTTTTTTAAGTTCCCAGTCATTGGAGGGGCTTTTTACTGTCATGTATAATTCAACCTTTTGGCGGCTGATTTATTTTAACAATTCCACCATAATGGGCAGTTTTGTTTTTTGCCTGATTATTTCTCTGCCGCTTTTTTTCCTTGGTCAATTTGTAGTAAAAAAATACAGGAGTGTCATTATGGAAAAGTTAAATCAGCTTGGTTTGGTTCGCGCCATAAAGGCAAGTAAGATTTATAATATTTACGCTTCCGTTTCAAGCATAACTAAATAAAAAATTATGAATATAATAAGAAAAAAATTCCTTGTAATAACATTAGCGGTCTTCGTGCCGATTATGGTATTTGTTGTGTTTTTTGCAAGTTCTGCGATGGAAAAAATCATAGAAGTTGCAGGAACAAGGGCAGTTGGAGCAGAGGTTAATTTAGGGGGAGCTGACCTTGCCTTAACCCTAACAAGTGCAAACCTCACAAACCTCCAGGTTACAGACCCTGATGAGCCTATGAAAAATGCTTTTGTCGCAGATTCCTTAAAGTTTTCACTGGACGGAGGAAACCTTTTAAGAAGAAAGGTAATAATAAACGAACTTAGCGCAAATGGAATAAAACTGGGAACTCCAAGGGCTAGAAGCGGAGCAATAGGGAAGAAAAAACCGGCTAAAAAAACAAAAGCCGCCTCGGTCCCGAAAGAGGCCAAATCCCCTAATGTAGATTCAATACTGGAAAAAGAAAAATCTGCCATAGAAAAATCTATGGAGAGGGTAAGTAGGGATATTGAGGCGGATAAAAACAGGTTAGAAGAAAAAACAAAAAGCCTTGTTGGTGACAAAGAATTTGCTTTGTACAAAAAAAGGGCAAATAAAATTAAAAATACAAAAAGAGACCCGCTGAAAATGCTCTCTGCTGCGAAGGATTTAAGAAAACTAAATAAAGACATAAAAAAAGACATAAAAGAAATTAAAAACCTGTCCAGGGAAGTTAAGGCCGCTGCAGAAAAACACAATGGTGCGATTAAAGACTTAAAAGAAAAAGAACTTAAGCGTCTAATGGCAAAGTATTCACCTACCGGCCTTTTATCTAATATTACAAGGTCTATGTTTTCTCCTTCTGTAAGTAAGTATGTTGATAAGGCTCTTATGTGGAGTTCAAAGGTTAAAACTGGCAGTAGTGGCGGGGGGAAAACTTCAAAACCTATTAGGGCAAAGGGAAGAGATGTTCGTTTTAAAGAGAAAAACCCGCTACCCAATTTTCTTATTAAAAATGCCGGCCTATCTGTATCTATTCCGCAAGGCGTGGTTATCGGCTCTGTAATAGATATAACAACAGACCAAGCTACCTACGGCAAACCCATTAAATTTGAATTTAGCGGAACCAGCTTAAAAGGAGTAGATTCTATTTCCATTAAAGGTTTTGTAGATAGAACAAATATAGGTAAGCCAAAAGATAGTTTGGAGTTTTCTATGAGGGGTTATGAATTTAAAAAACTTCCCTTGGGAGGCTTTTTGTTAAGTGGCAGTGCAGATATTACATCAAGTACTGTTGTAAGAGGTGTGGAGGTTGCAAGCAATGTTGAAATGACCTTTAACAAGACAAATTTTGAATTACCATTAGGAGTGAATTCAAGTAAAACAAACAAGTTACTATTTGAAGCTTTACAGGGCGTTCATCGTTTTAAAGTGAAAGGAAGTATTTCTGGTGTTATTGATGAGTATGATATATATATACATTCTGACTTAGACAATATTGTAAAAAAAGTTTTAGAGGGTGTTAAGTTGGAGAACAAAAAGAAGCTAGAAAGCAAACTTTCAGACAGGTTTGAAAATAAAATGGCAACCGAGTTAGGTGCTCTTGAAAAAGAAGTAGGTGGAATAAGTAATTTTGGCAGCACCCTAGAAAAAAAGTTAAATGTAATAAGCAATTTTTTAAAGTGATTGCAATCTTTTTGTTACCTGAGAAACATTTTATTGCAGCATGGAAAGGTTAAATTTGGTTTACGCATGAATAAAAACTTGATTCATTTTGTCGCAAATATTTTAAGAAAAACTCACTTACTTGGATTTGCAAATTACTTATTTTTTGCGAGGTCAATTCTTTTAAACTATAAGAAAAATAAAATATTTAAAGAAAAACATAAAGAGTTTTTCACTCCGAGCTCTCATTTGTCTTTTGACGCCTATGGTCATGTTAACTTAGGTTACTATTATAGTTCAGGTAGAACTCATGCAAAAGCGATGGCAAAAATTATTAACAAAAATATTGAACAAGAAGAAGTTGCAATTTGTGAATGGGGATGTGGCCCTGGGCGAGTGATTCGATATATAGAAACTTTTTTAGAAGATAAGGTAGTTACTCTTTATGGATGTGACTATAATGTTGAGTCTGTACGGTGGTGTCAGGAAAACTTTAAACATATTAATTTCATTGAAAACAATTTAGAACCGCCTTTATCTTACAATTCTAACTCTTTTGATTGTTTATATGCTATCTCAGTTTTTACACATTTATCTGAACCTATGCATACTGCATGGATAAAAGAATTGCAACGGGTTGTTAAGCCAGGTGGAATAATAATTATTACAACACATGGTGACTTGTCTTCTTTGAGCCGGCTTTCAAGAGATGAAGCTCTTTTGTATGGAACAGGACAGATTGTTGTTAGGGGTAGCGTTGAAGAGGGAAAGAAGTGGTTCTTAGCCTACCATCCTGAGTCTTATGTATCAAATGTCCTTTTATATGGTTGGGATATTCTCTCTCATGAAAAACTTGAAGGAGCAGAGCAGGATGTTTGGGTTGCTAGAAATTGTAAGGACAAAACATAGATTAAAAATAGCTTTTAGCTAGTTCAACATCTTCCTTGCTGCCTATTATAACCGGCACTCTTTCATGCAGGCCTTTTGGTGTGATGTTCATTATGTCTTCTTTTCCCGTTGTGGCCAGGCCTCCTGCCTGCTCTACAAGGAAGGATAGCGGGTTGGCTTCATAAAGGATTCTTAGTTTGCCATCTTTGTTTTTACTGTCTGCCGGGTAGCTGAAGATTCCTCCCTTTATCAGGTTGCGGTGGAAGTCTGCTACAAAAGATCCAATATAGCGACCAGTGTAACCATCGGCTTTAAATTTATCTACAAACCTTTCCGTAGCTCCTCCATCAACTTCTTCCCACTTATGTGAGTTAGATTCGTTTACGCTATAAATTTTTCCTTTTGAAGGGGTTTTAATATCTTCGTGGGAGAGTAAGAACTCACCATTGTCCAAAGTAAATCCATGGACGCCAGCTCCAGTTGTATAAACAAGTATTGTACTTGACCCGTATATTACATAACCGGCGCAAACCTGTTTATTGCCCGGTTGTAAGAAGTCGGCTTCAGTTACTTCACCGCTTCCATTATGTTCAAGTACAGAGAAGATTGTTCCCACACTTACATTAACATCAATGTTTGAAGAGCCATCTAATGGGTCAAAAAGCAACAGGTACTTGTCTTTTTCATATTCATCGGGAATTTTTATAAAACTATCTTCTTCCTCTGATGCCATGCCTGCAAGGTTACCTGTTTTCTTGAATGTGCCTACAATTATGTTGTTAGCAAGGTCGTCTAGCTTTTGAACTTCTTCGCCTTGAACATTTACCTCTCCTGTGGCGCCGAGTATGTCAATGAGCCCGGCCCTGTTAACTTCCGTAGATATCTGTTGCGTGACACTTGCAATATTACCTAGAAGTCCAGTGAAGTGACCGGTAGAGTTTGGGAATTTTTTTTCTTCTTCTCCCAGAAATTGTGTAAGAGGGGTGCCGATTCGAGATTTACTTGTCATCAATATATCCTTGTGGGCATGATGCCCTTTTCTCTGCCTGAGGCAGCTCTCTACAGGCAATTTTGCTCCTGTAATTATATTAGAGTTTATTTTTAATACTGTTTCTTATAACTGAGTGCAGGGGTCACCCCTGCAATATTATGTCAGGTTTTATAGCTTTTACTTTATCAAAAACAAAACTTTTTAATGAGTTTAAAAGGTCTTTTGTTTCTGCCTCGAACCTGAAGACTATAACAGGCTGTGTGTTACTGGAGCGGCCCAAGGCCCATCCGCCTTCGAATTCTATACGGATTCCGTCAATATCAATAACTTCCAGAACCTTTATGCCTCCCGGGCCTTCTGTAACCATTGAGAGTTCTTTTTTGAGTTTTTCCACCAAGGCTACCTTTTCATCGTCCGGGCAATCAACCCTAATCTCAGGCGTGCTTACTGTGTTTGTAATATCTTTTAAGAGCATTGATGTTGTAAAGAGAGGGTCTGACTTTCTTTTTTTAGATAGAATTTCCAGAAGCCTGCATGATGAGTAAATTGCGTCATCAAAACCAAAAAACCTGTCTGCAAAGAATATATGGCCGCTCATTTCTCCTGCCAGTGAAGCACCTAATTCCTTCATTTTGCTTTTTATAAGAGAGTGACCTGTCTTCCACATTACAGCCTTGCCGCCAAGTCTTTTGATTTCATCGTACATTGTGTTGGAGCATTTTACATCGGCAACAATGGTGGCACCTTTTTTTGTTTCTAATATATCTGTTGCAAAAATTACCATTAATTGGTCGCCGTATATTATTGTGCCGTTTTCATCTACTGCGCCGATTCTGTCCGAGTCTCCATCATAACCAATCCCCAGGTCCGCTCCGGTTTCGGCTACTTTGGCTATTAAATCTTTTAGGTTCTCCGGCACAGTTGGGTCAGGGTGGTGGTTAGGGAAGGTGCCGTCTATGTCGCAGTAAAGCTTGACAACTTCGCAGCCAATGTCTTTTAGCAGCTGGGGGGCAATTAATCCGCCTGTAGCATTACCGGAATCTATAACTACTTTAATAGGTTTGTCATTTTTTTCGATGTTAATGTCTTTTGTAACCCATTCTAAATATTTCTTTTTTATGTTAAAAAATTTAAGGTTACCGGATTTTCCGCAGTGAGACTCTCCCGAGGCAAGTATTGCCAGGTCTTCTTTTTGTACTTCAATCATAAGTTCTTTTATTCTCTGAATGTCCGACCCGTGGAGAGTTTCCATGCCTATGCTGATTTTAAAACCGTTATACTCGCTGGGATTATGGCTGCCTGTGATCATGATGCCCCCGTCTGCTTCCAGTTCAAAAAGGGAGAAGTATTGGAGAGGGGTAGGGACTTCTCCAATATCTACGCAGTCAACAGCGGAGGCTGTTAAACCTTTTATAACTGCGTTACGAAGCTCGGGGGAGCTGAGCCTGATGTCCCTGCCAACAGTTACCTTTGGGTTTTCCTTGCCGGATTTTTCTTTTACAAACTTTGCATAACCTCTTGCAAGAAGTTCTGCAAATTCAAAAGTAAGGTCTTCTCCAAAAACACCTCTTATGTCATATTCCCTGAAAATATTATCTTTAATTTCTATTGCCATATATATAAAAAACTCCTTATTTTAATTGTGGTCTGCGACAAGCGTCCCGCTTGACCGAATTTTAGGTTCACCATGTGGTTAATTGCAGCCAGCGTCACGTTGCCTTAAATCTGAAAAAAATTTTTTTAACATCTCAGATGATTTTTCTTTTAAAATCCCGCCGGTAACTTCTACGGAGTGGTTAAATTTTGGTTCGTTGGAGATATCATAAACAGAGCCGCAGGCTCCTGCCTTTGGGTCAGTGGCACCAAAAACCAATCTGGTTATTCGAGCTTGCAGGATTGCCCCCATACACATAATACAGGGTTCTAGTGTTACATAGAGGGTGGTGCCGGTGAGTCTCCAGCTTTTTAACTGTTTTGAGGCTTCTCTTATGGCGTTAATTTCTCCGTGAGATGTGGGGTCAAATAGAGTTTCTTTTGTATTATGCCCCGTAGCTATAACCAAACCGTCTTTTACAAGCACAGCTCCTACGGGAACTTCCGCTTTTTTAAGAGCGATTTCTGCTTGCTTTAGGGCAAGAGTCATAAATTTATTATCCATAAAAAAAGTACCTAACCAAGTCTATAAGTTACTCTAAGAGGGTTGTTTTGTCAATGTTTGCGGCAATTTACATGGTTATTTGAGGTATTGTATGGTAAATTTATTGCCTATGAAAAAATCAATAATAACATTCAAAAATAGCTGTTGTTTATTAGTTTTAGCACTATTGATTCTGGGCTGCGGTAAAGAATGGGCTCATTATTATTCAATGAACGGCCAGTTTTCTATAGACACGCCGGAGGCTCCAATTGAGGTAGTAAAGTTTGCAAATATGGTAATCGGCCCTGTTACGGTAAATAGTTCCAGTTATACAACCAGCGATAATCAGTTAGCCTATGCAGTTAATTATTATGATCTCGCTGAAAATATTTTAACAAAGACAAATGAAGAAATACTCGCTCTGGCTGCCCGGAGTTTTATAAATTTCAGTGGCAAGAATATAAATGTTTTATCTAAAAAAGACATATTTTTTGACGGTATAAAAGGCATAGAGTTAGAACTGGAATCCAGGGGCGGCTCCCGGTTAGTTGTGGGTAAAATATTTTACACCAGAGGTAAGGTTTATTATGTTGTTGTAGAAAAAATAGGCGACAAAAATATTACCGAAGACGATATAAAGTTTTTAGATTCTTTTAAATTTCATTTCAGTGACTAATAATGATTAACAACAATAAAAGGCGACTTTAATGGAAGAAATACATATCCTTAAAGTTTTTTACGGCAAAATCTCAAAGCCTTTTCTCTTTCTAAGGGCAATATGCCTTATCCCCCTTTTTTTGTTATCCCTTACCGTTTACCTTGTAGGACTACTTTTGGTTTTTACTTTAGTTGGAGCAATTTTAGGAGTGCCGATTATAATAAGTACTTATGTTTTTGATGTTATGCTGATAGGGTTTATAGTTAACCCTCTGGCAAGTTTGAAAAAGATAAACTGTCCCCTTTGCAAGAAGGGCAAGCTTATTGTTACAGATATAATGGGTAGTTTTGTTTGTAAGGGCTGCGGAGAATTTATAAAAATTGAAAGAGATATAGGTTAGGTTTTTTTTAAATAAATTTATTTGTAAAATATGTTTTTACCTCATAATGTCCAGTTGGGGGGGGGCCGTGCCCCACGGCCGGGCCTGGGTGGGGCACAGCCCCACCCCACTCAAGCAGGCCGTCTAGATTTCCAAAAGCAA
>CBDUXU010000050.1:0-14616 GCA_965371285.1 uncultured bacterium
CAGAGAAGCTGACTCTTTAAAGTTTATTGAAATTGGACCTGCTTTTTTAAATAATGAGAATGTTGTTACAGAGAATTGGAAAGTTTCGGGACTTTTATTTGGCCCAAGAGTTGAAAAACATTGGAGCAGCAAGGGAGAGGATTTAGACTTTTATGATTTAAAAGGAGTCGTAACGAGACTCCTAAATGGATTAAAAGTTGAACAAAAAATTGAAGTTGGACCTGCCACCGGCAGGAATTTCCTCCATCCTACAAGGGGAGCTTTTTTGTCAAAAAGAGGTAACAGTAAGGAAAATATAGGTTTTTTCGGTGAATTATCTCCAACCCTTACAAGTTACCATGGGTTTAAAAAAGCCCCATATATCTTTGAAATAGATTTAAACAGTCTTGCTGAAATATACAAAAACTCTATAAATTACAAGAGGTTACCTAAGTATCCGTCTACCTCAAGAGACATTGCAATGGTCTTAGACCAGGGCGTGAATTATTCGGATATAGAGAAACAAATATCATCGGAGAGCACGAAAGTTATTGATATTATAGAACTATTTGATGTATATTATGGAAAAGGTATCCCAGAAGGTAAAAAGAGTTTGGCTCTTAGAGTTACATATCGCTCATCTGAGGGTACCTTGAAAAGCGAAGAAGTAGATGGATTGCACAGTAAAGTATTGGAAAATATAGTAAAAAGCTTTAGAGCCGAAATTCGTTAGTTTTAATATTTTTTTAACAGGTAATATTTAGGAGGTTCAGCATGACAAAGGCTGATCTTGTAGAACGAACATTCGAAAAAGTAGGTTATTCAAAAAAAGATGTTGCTGATGTCATTGATAACATTCTTGAAACCGTAAAAGTCACATTAGAGAGCGGCGAGCAGGTTAAGATATCGGGATTTGGCAATTTTAACATTAGACACAAAAAAGCCAGAAGAGGGAGAAACCCCCAGACAGGCGAAGAGATTACAATCTCTGAGAGAAAAGTTCTAACCTTTAAATCAAGCCAAATCTTAAAGGATACTGTTGACGGTAAGATTAAATAAATTATTCTTGCGATTGGTCTTATGACAAGTATTCCTCAAAAAACATATTTTAAAATAGGCGAAGTATCTGAGATAGCAGATGTGAAAAGCCATGTGCTTCGTTTCTGGGAGTCTGAATTCAAGCTCCTATCTCCTAATAAATCAAAAGGCAAGCAAAGAGTTTACACCAGAAGAGATGTTGAAGTAATCTTGCACATTAAGGAACTTCTAAAGAATGACAAGTTTACCATAGAGGGTGCCAAGAAAAAGATTAAAGAAGTAATGAAGGCAGATGTTTCTCAGATGTCCATGTCTTTTGAAGAAAAAAAACACAAAAAAACATTAAAAAAAGTTAAAAAAGAATTAGACTCTCTTAGGGGTTTGATTTCCAAAGCTTTAGAAACTTATTAATAAAAATACTCTTATAATTAAATATCGGAGGACTGACTTTGATAAAAAATACAATTCTAATTATTTTCAGTTTTTTTCTTATTCTAAATTTTCCCACCTTAGCATCGGCCCAGGAAAATGCTGCTGACGAATCTGCAGAAGACAAAATAGAAGTAGCTGTTGAAACATCTCCTGAAGAAGGCGTGGAAAAGGCAACCGAGACTACTGATAAGGAGCAGGACGGAGAGAGCGACTCCTCTCTAGCCCTACCTGAGCCAGAGGAAAAAGAAGAAGCTAATTTGGTTTATAGAGGTTTGGAAATCAGGCCGTCCCTCCATATCCAGCAAATAATTATAAATAATGTTTTTGCAAAGTATTTTGCTGATGACGAAAAAGAAGACCATTTAACTGTAACCACTTTAGGTATGAGACTTAATCTTGATAAGTGGGGACACTCCTTAGAGATTGACGGCAGGGCAATTAATACTTCCTATAATGAGTATACAGAAGAAGAATCTCATGAAAAGTTCGGCACTCTTAGGGTTCAAATCATGAAAGATCAATTACTTGAGTTTAATGTTAAGGGTAAATTTATAGATAGTTTTGAATCAAGAACTGACGCGGTAATGCCAAGCCATGTACTGCTTCTTCCAAACTCGCGGCAAAATCATTATGTTGACAAAAAGCTTGCCGGCGGGGGAAGTTTGAATTACGGAAGGTCTTTAAGGATAGATGCTGATTATTCTTTTGAAGAGTGGGAATTCGATGACGAAGATAATGATTTTAGGGAAAGACAGATTGACGGTGTGGATGTCACCATTACCTCTGCAAATGGAAAATATTCCGACTTTGTTGTTGAATATCACATGAAGGACTTTAATTATTATGTAACTTATAATGCTATAAATACTTTCCTCAATGCAAGTGCATTCAGCCTTGATAACAGAGAACATACTGCTTATATGGGTTTTAAATGGTATGAGCCAAACTATAAAGGTACTTTTAGACTGGGTGTTACTAAAAAAACATTTAATGATGTAGATGGTTTTGTTGCTCATTATGGAAATGGTATCTCTATTGAGAATGACAAGAATAAAGCTGACGGCTTCTTAAAAGAAATAAATGCAATCGGTGAGTTTACAGTATTCAGGAGGATTGGCGGTAAACATGAGTTTGATTTAAGTGTAGAGAGATATATAGATGAGCCGACTCTTTCACCTACTCTCCTTGCCCAGTCTTTGGGTGTTGACGTGCAGGAACAGAGGTTTATCACAGTAGATGAGGCGAGTATTGGTTACAGGCTGTTTTTTACAAAAAACACCTCTATGAACATAGGAGTATCATATAATAATATAGAGTTTTCTGATTTTTATATAGATGGAGAAAAAATTGTCAGGGAAGACGAAACAACCAGCATTATGGGAGGGATTAGGTATAAGAGTAACTGGCTGACTATTGCTCTCGACCATAAATACAAAACGAGAGAGTCTAATGTTTCAGACCCTGACGGTACTGATCCGATTCTCCCTGATGAGACTTTTGATTATAGTGAAAGCAGGACCATGTTTACTATAGGATTGCACTTATAATAAAAGTTAGCTTTCTTTTTCAATTAAAGCCAAGGAACTGAAAAGTTCTTTGGCTTTTTCTTTTATGTCATTAAGTGTGCCGTTGTTGTCCAAAACAAAGTCAGCATACTTTGCTTTTTCTTCTTCTGGCATCTGTGATTCTATAATATTTATTGCATCTTCCTCAGTTCTACCATCTCGGTCTGTATACCTTTTAATTTGATTTTCCCTGCTGGCAGTGACAAGAATAATCTTGTCAACTTTTTTATAAGAACCTTCTTCTATCAAAAGAGGCACAACGGATATTATAATGCGTTCCGGTTGAGCTTCCTTTATTTGTGTTATTTCTTCTTTAACTCTTTCCCTTATTCTAGGGTGAGTTATTGAGTTAAGTTTTTTTAGTTTTTCTTTATTAGAAAATACAATCTTTCCCAGCGACTTCCTGTTTATAGTTTTGTCAGTATTTAAAATGCCTTGACCAAATTCTTTTATTATATCCTTATAGGCATCCATCCCCGGCTCTACTACGCTGCGAGCCACTATATCGGCATCAATTATTCTTGCGCCAAGGGACTTGAATATTTCTGCAACTAAGGATTTTCCCGTTGCAACTCCTCCTGTTAGTCCAATAAGCATGTAATATCTAAGCTCCTTTAATCATGATGACGCTAAGTTGTCTGCCTGTAGGGGAGTCAGCCCCGTCTCTTCTGTATGAGAAAAATTCTTCTCTGTTGCAGGAGGTACAACCTCCCTCAGTGGTTATGTTAGATTCAGATAGTCCGCTGCCGAGCAAATGACTAATATTAGCTTGACCTAAATTTATATTATTATTTTCTATAATCCCTATACCGTTATCGTGGAAAGCCATATTGAACTCGTCTTTTACGGCATTACTTACTTCAAAGCAGCAGGAGTTAATATGAGGCCCTATGGAGGCAATTAGGTCAGCGGGAGAGCTTCCATAATTTTCCTCCATGGCGGAAACTGTTTTGGATGCAATTTTTTTAAGAGTGCTGCGCCATCCTGCGTGTACGGCAGCGACTGCATTGTTAACGGGGTCCACTATTAATATTGGAACGCAATCGGCAGTTTTAATTGATATTGCTATGTTTGGCTGGTCTGTTATGACTGCGTCAGCTTCCATATTTTTTGAACTCATGCCTGATTCAACCTTATATACCGTATCGCCATGTACTTGTTTGATATTAACGAACCTTGAGAGTCCAAACCCTACCACTTCTGAAATTTTTTCCAGGTTTTGGCTAACGTGCATTGGGTCGTCACCGCCGAGAGGGTCTATATTTAACTTATCAAAGGGAGGGCTGCTCACCCCTCCAAGGCGGGTGAAGAAACCATGGTTAATAATGCTTCCTGATGTCAGTTTAAGGTTAGATATAACATCTGATGAGTAGTATTTAATTCCTTTATTTTCTTTAAGCATTGTTTTTATCCTTTATTTTCTCTTAATAGGGTTGTGAGATGCAGCATATCTTCTGTTGAAGGCGCAACAAATTCCAAAAACTCTTTAGTAACCGGGTGAGTAAAACCAAGGTATTTCGCATGTAGAAGTTGTCTTTTTATTTGTTTTATATAATCAGCAGCTTCTTTATCTACTTTTACAGGTACTACTCTTTTGCAGTAAAGGGGATCTCCTATGATAGGGTGGTTAATGCTTTTTAAGTGTACTCTTATTTGGTGAGTCCTGCCTGTTTCCGGGCGGGCTTCTATTAAAGAGAAATATTTAAAATTCTCTAAAACTTTATAATTTGTAATTGCCCGTTTCGAGTGGCGTGCTCTTGTTGATATTTTTTTCCTGTCATTAGGGTCTCTGCCCAGGGGCAGGTTTATAGTGCCGCTTTTCTCGTCAGGCACCCCAAAACATAATGCGTTGTATATTCTTTTTGTGCTGTGTTCTTTAAATTGTTCTGCAAGGTTAATATGTGCCAAGTCTGTTTTGGCGCAGACAATTACTCCTGAGGTGTCTTTATCAAGGCGATGTACTATACCGGCTCTAAGCGGCCCTCCAATTGTCGATAAATGACTTGTGTGGTTTAGAAGGGCGCTCACCAAGGTTCCCGTGCGGTTACCTGCCCCGGGGTGTACTACAAGTCCCGGCGGTTTATTTATTACTATAACTGACTTGTCTTCAAATAGTATGTCTAATTTAATATCTTCCGCTTCAACCGTTGATGGAGGCTGGGCAGGGAGAGTTACAGTTATTTTTTCATTTAAGCGAACTTTGTGGCTGGCTTTAATTTTTTTGTTATTTACCAATACAAGTGATTCTTTTATTAATTTCTGAACCCTTGCTCTGGTGGTGTGAGGTATTTTTCCTGAAATAAAGGCATCAATTCTCTGCGATGTCTCTTCGGCGCTTACGGTAAAACTGTGATTTTCATTTTGAGAGTTAGACATAGGCTTGACTTCTTAGTAGGTGGGTTTTTAATTATAAAAGAATAATAAATAGCTTACCAGATTTTACTTTCTATATCGCCATTTCGTTTTATAAGAATATCAACAAGTGCTTTATTATAGTAATTAGTGGTTTTTAAAATTTCAGGGTCAACTCTGCCAATGTAGAGTTCTTCTCCCTGTGCGAGTTCATCTTCTAAAACATCAAAGAGGCTGTCGTTTTTAAGACCTTCTTCAATCTTAGGTTTGTTGTATAATGCAATATCAGAAATTATTGTTCTCGCCAGCCTTGCAGCCGCCTCATGTGTTACTGCCATACTCATAAATTATAACTCCTTTAAGTCTTTAGATAATTCTTTTACCAGGTAGTCGGCACTCATCTCTGCGTTACCCCTAACAAGTGTTTCAACCAGCTCTTCATCTCTATTGTAAAATGCATCTATAATGTCTTCATGCTGCTTGACTGCGCTTGCCATTCTTCCCGGCAGTGATAGGGCAGTGATTCTAAACCTTTCAAACTGCTGAACCAGCAGTTTGAGCATTCCCCAAAGCTTGTGGTTTTCTGAAGCTTCCAGGAACAGCGCATGAAACTGGTTGTCTAACCTAAAGAAACCTTTTACATCTTCTTTGTCACTGCATTTTAGCATTTGTTCGTTAAGAGTCTCAAGCTTTTTTATCTCCCTATCGGACATTTTTCTGCATGCAACCCTGGCGGCATGACCTTCTAAAATGCTTTTGATTATGTAGAATTCACTGACATCTTTGGCTGTAATGGAGCTTACTACGGCGCCTTTTCTAGGGGTTACTGTTATAAACCCTTCACTTTCGAGTTGGCGAAAAGCCTCTCGAATAGGGGTGCGGCTAATACCGAAGTTTTCGGCAATTTCCTGCTCAGGCACTCTTTCTCCCGGCTTAAGCCTGCCGGAGATTATGGAGTCTTTTACAAATTCGGTGATTTTTTCCCTAAGTGTAGGTAGTTTCTCTGTTGGGTACTGAAGTATCTTAGCTTTTACCATTCCTTTATTGTATACAGTGTACCAAAAAAATGCAAGTTTATTAGGATTTAGGCAGTTTATCACTTTAAAAGAATTATATATATTTGCCATTAAACCCTTGACAGTTGCGGTTATTGTGATAAAATTCAAAGCTTCTTGGTGCTCTATGATTTAGGTATAGGGCTCATGCGCGGGAGTAGCTCAGTGGTAGAGCACAACCTTGCCAAGGTTGGGGTCGCGGGTTCGAATCCCGTCTCCCGCTCCAATAAAAAGCGGAAATTTCCAATATTTACACTACAGGCAAACCTACTAATTCGGGTCATTAAATGGCTTCTAAAAATAAAGAAAAATCCTCATCATCACAAAAAACTCTGCCATCGGTGGATAATCACGAAATCCTGCAAGCCTATATGGACAATAAGGGGCTCAAATCCACTCGTCAGAGATACGATGTGGCAGATGCCTTTTTTAAATCCAACACCCACATAAGCCTCGATGAACTGCTCCAAAAAGTAAAAAAGAAAAACTCCAAAGTCGGCTATGCCACTGTTTACAGAACAATGAAACTTCTCGTAGAAACAGGATTGGCCCTTGAGAGGCAGTTTGGAGACGGTCAAACCAGATTCGAGAACCTGCCAAAAGACGGTCACCATGACCACATCATTTGTATGAAATGTAAGAAGATTGCCGAGTTCCACAACCAGCAAATCGAAGACCTACAGGTTGAGGTAGCCAAAGAACACGGCTTCACCGTTGTTGATCACAAGCTTGAACTCTACGGTTACTGCAAAGATTGCTCGCCTAAATAAAATCATCCAAAAAAAATTAAAAAAGTTATCCACAGTAAAATAAAAACTGTGGAAAAGTATTTTTACTAATGTTCTATTATCTCGTTTATTAGATTTTACTTTTGTGTTAAATTTATCTTATGCGTCATTCTAAATTTGTACACCTTCATCTACATACAAACTTCAGTCTTTTGGACGGCACTATCCGAGTGCCGGACTTAATCGACCGTGCACACGAATATAAAATGCCTGCCGTAGCCGTCACGGACCACGGGAATATTTTCTCTGCCATAGACTTTTATAAAGAAGCCATGAAAAAGGGAGTTAAACCCATCATAGGGTGCGAGGTTTATGTAGCTCCCGGGGATAGGACTGATAAAACTCCAAACGGTATTGGCGAATCAACAACTCACCTGGTTTTACTTGTTAAAAACGAAAAAGGTTACCGCAACCTTTGCAAACTTCTCACCACTGCATTCCTTGACGGCTTCTATTATAAACCAAGAGTAGATATGAAAGTACTTAGAGAATATAACGAAGGTTTGATTGCACTAAGTGCATGCCTCCATGGTTATGTTGCATTTCCCCTAACGGAAGGTCGCACCGAGAGGGCAGTGGAGGCTGCCCTTGAGTTAAAAGAAATTTTTGACGAAAAAAGATTCTACCTTGAACTGCAAGACCACGGCATGGACCTACAGAAAAAAGTTAATGAAGAGATGATAAAAATATCTCTGGAACACAATATTCCCCTTGTAGCAACAAACGACTGCCACTACCTTGAACAAAAAGACCATAAGATGCATGATGTACTTCTGTGCATACAAACTGCCAAGACAGTGGATGACCCAAACCGTATGAGGTATTACGGAGACCAGTTTTATTTTAAGTCTGCCGAAGAGATGGAAGCTCTTTTCGCCCACATTCCCGAAGCGCTCTCCAACACAGTGGATATTGCCGAGAGATGTAATTTGGAACTCACCTTTGGCGAGAACTATCTGCCAAACTTCCCTTTGCCCGAAGGTGTAACTCTCGATAAA
Source organism: uncultured bacterium (assembly GCA_965371285.1). Taxonomy (GTDB): domain Bacteria; phylum Desulfobacterota; class GWC2-55-46; order GWC2-55-46; family DRQE01; genus CBDUXU01. Next base: position 8,208 of record CBDUXU010000050.1, read on the forward strand.
TTCCTGGAAGAAAAATCAAAAGAAGGTTTGGAAGAAAGACTTGCCCATATAACTGACAGTAAAGACCTGGATATCCAAAAGCTTGCTTATTATGAAAGGTTAGACAAGGAACTTAAAGTTATCAACCGCATGGGTTTCCCGGGATATTTTTTAATTGTTGCTGACTTTATAGATTATGCAAAAGACAATGACATACCGGTAGGACCGGGGAGGGGAAGCGCCGCAGGGAGTTTGGTTGCTTTCTGTCTTGGTATAACAAATGTTGACCCTATAAAATATAACCTGCTTTTTGAAAGGTTCCTAAACCCGGACCGTATAAGCCTTCCTGATATTGATATTGATTTCTGTTATGAAGGCAGGGACAAGGTTATTAAATATGTTAGTGAGAAATACGGAAAAGAAAATGTAACCCAGATTATTACCTTTGGTGTTATGAAAGCAAAAGCTGTCATAAGAGATGTGGGCAGGGCGTTGGATATGCCTTACGCAGAAGTAGATAAGATCGCCAAACTCATACCAAACCAGCTTAATATCACAATAGATCTGGCCATAAAAGAAGAGCCAAAATTAAAGCAGCTTATATCTTCCGATAAAAGAGTTGCAGAACTTATTGAAATGTCCAAAGCCCTCGAGGGCACTCCCCGTCACGCTTCAACCCACGCAGCAGGGGTTGTTATATCAAACAAACCCCTTGTTGAGTATCTGCCTTTATATATGGAACAAAAAAACAATGTTGTCACTACACAGTTTAAGATGGTTGATGTGGAGGACATAGGGCTCGTTAAATTTGATTTCCTTGGCATAAAAACCTTAACCATCATAGACAGGGCAGTTAAAAATATTAAAAGATGTCAGGATATTGAAATTGACCTCTTAAACTTAGAGTTAGATGACAAGGACACTTATAAACTCTTAAGCGCCGCAGCTACCCAGGGAGTATTCCAGTTGGAGAGCTCCGGCATGAGAGAGCTGCTTAGAAAATTAAAACCAAGTACCTTTGAAGATTTAATGGCTGCCGTTGCTCTCTACCGTCCGGGGCCCTTGCAGAGCGGCATGGTAGATGACTTTATAAGCAGGAAACATAACAAGTCAAAGATTCCTTATGAACTCCCGGAGCTTGAGCCAATCCTACATAACACCTACGGTGTTATGGTTTATCAGGAACAGGTTATGGAGATTGCAAAGGTTCTGGCTGGTTACACTCCTGGGGACGCTGATGTGCTTCGCAAAGCTATGGGTAAGAAGGTTGCCGAAGTTATGGTAGAGCAGAAAAATAAATTCATGGATGGAGCAAAGGCAAAAAACTTCAACCAAAAAAAATCTGAAAAGATTTTCGATTTAATGGCACATTTCGCAGGTTATGGTTTTAACAAAAGCCATAGTGCGGCTTATGCAATGATTGCTTATCAAACTGCATACTTGAAAGCTCATTACCCTGTAGAATTTATGGCAGCACTTTTATCTATGAATATGGGAGATACAGATAAAGTTATTCGATATATAAACGAGTGTAAAGATATGGGTATTAAAGTTATGCCTCCTAACATTAATGAGTCGAATATTGATTTTACTGTAGCTGGTTCTACAATATTATTTGGTCTCGCTGCTATTAAAGGTGTTGGCGAGGCAGCAATTGAAAGTATAATGGAAGCTCGCCGTGACCCAGATGTCTCAGATGATCCGGACGGGGACGGGGAAAAACAAAAACCATTCCTGCATTTAGCCGATATGCTTGGCAGGGTTGACAGCCGTAAGGTAAATAAAAAAGTTGTTGAGAATTTAGTCAAGTGCGGAGCTTTTGACTTTACTGACCGACATAGGGCGGAAACATTTGAAAGTATTCCAAGAGCCTTGGAGTTTGCCCAAAGTGCTCAAAAGGACAGGCAAGCCGGGCAAGGGTCTATCTTTGATATGTTAGGCGGGGCAGATGGAGATAGTCCCGTAAACGATATGGAATATGTAAAAACAGAGCCTTGGGAGAAAAAAGTTGCCTTAGTTTTTGAAAAAGAGTCATTAGGATTTTATATTTCTTCTCACCCTCTTATGGAACATAAAAGAGAATTGGAGTTATATGCCGATTCCAACACAGAATCTCTTAAAAACAGGAAATCCGGTACTCAGGTGACTATTGGAGGTGTTGTAGGCCAGCTCAAGGAAACCACAACCAAACGAGGCTCCAAGATGGCTTTTGTCACCTTGGAAGACCTCCAGGGAAGTGTGGAGCTTGTTATCTTCTCTGATGTTTATAGTGACGCGGCGGATTATTTAAGGTCCGACCACCCAATACTTGTAACAGGCAAGCTGGAAAAAGACGCGCCAAGGGCAAACAGGGGGAAGCCAAACAGTAATGGCGCTCCTGAAGAAGGGGGACTGGAGGCAGAGGATTGCAAAATACTTGTAACAGAAATAGTTTTGTTAGAAGAGGCCAAGACAAAAAGGTCTTACAGGGTTCATATTGAAGCTCCTACTGAAAGAATGCCAAAAGAAAAAATAATGGAACTTAAAAATATTTTAAAGTCGCATCCCGGGTCATCTACTGTCTATCTTAAACTTGTTAGTCCCGATAATAATGTAACAACCTTAAGCCTTCCTGATGACTTGCGTATTGCTCCCGACGAGGTACTCTTTAAAGAAATCAGAGACTCCCTTGCAGGCGTAGATATAAAAGTTGCCTAAATACTAATAAATTCACAGACCTATAGACTAAAATCCCGAAAAAGTGTATTATATCAACATGTTAAAACACTATCTTGATTTTGAGAGACCAATTGAAGAGCTGGAAACAAAAATCGCCGAGCTCAGGAGCATCGAAGGTGATGAAGACCAAGGCACCCGTGATGAGTTGGTCAAACTCGAAAAGAAAACAAAAAAAACCATTTCTGATATTTACGGCAAGTTAAATCCCTGGCAGATAACCGGGGTTGCCCGCCATCCTGGCAGACCTTACACTCTAGATTATATAGACGAAATATTTGACGACTTTGTTGAGCTACATGGAGACAGGGCGTTTAAAGACGACCCTGCCATAGTAGGAGGCCTTGCTACGCTTAACGGCAAATCGGTAATGGTAATTGGTCAGCAAAAGGGCCGTAATACAAAAGAAAAAATTTATAGAAACTTTTCCATGCCACATCCTGAGGGATATCGCAAAGCCCTAAGGCTTATGGAAATGGCAGAGCAGTTCTCCAAACCTGTTATAACTTTCATTGATACGCCGGGAGCATATCCTGGGCTTGGGGCAGAGGAGAGAGGCCAGTCCGAAGCTATTGCAAAAAACCTGCTAGTAATGAGTACTCTTAAAGTCCCTTTAATTAGCATTATCATTGGAGAAGGTGGCAGCGGTGGGGCTCTTGCCTTGGGCGTAACTGATAGGATTCTTATGATGCAGTATTCTACTTATTCTGTTATTTCTCCTGAAGGGTGCGCTGCAATATTATGGAAAGACGGGGCAAAGGCAGAGATTGCTGCTAAAGCCCTAAAGATTGACACAGCCTCTCTTAAGGAACTGGGTATTATTGACTCAATCGTTGAAGAGCCGCCAGGAGGAGCTCATAGGAGCCTGCACCAGAGTGCCATAAACTTAAAAGAAATCCTGCTTGAGAGTTTGGGAGAGCTTACAAGCCTTGATGAGGCAACCCTTCTTGACCAAAGGTATAACAAGTTTCGCAAGATTGGCGTTTTTAAAGAAGGGGCTTAGTAAAGCTGCTGCATGACAGAAGAATTAACATCTCTTGAATCCGATAACAAAATTCAAGAACCATCTGGATTGGCAAGATGGGGCTTTTGGCAAACTTTCGGCCTAACTCTACTGGCTTTAGTAGTTCTGTTGGTAGTACAAACTATTGCCATGGCAGTAGTAAGCGCAACTCTCGGTGTACCTTTTGAAAATGTCGATACAATCGACGAAGGTTTTATGCTTGAGGTAACATTTCCCTTTGCTGCAGCTGCAGTAATCTTAACTGTCCTGCTATTTATAAAGCTGAAAAATGGCCTTCCTGTCAAAGACTACCTTTGTATAAATATTCCTGATACTAAGACACTTTTTGCTTGGCTTGGTCTTCTGGTACTTTTAGTTGTTTTTACAGATGGTCTTTCCTATTTCTTAGGTAAAGAAATAGTTCCGCAGGGGACTATCGATACCTATCTTAGCTCCAAGTATAATGTGCTTTTTTTCCTCTCAATTCTTGTGTTCGCGCCGCTTTTTGAGGAGACACTATTTAGGGGTTTTATGCTTATGGGCATGAAATCAAAAGAGGGATGTCCTGTTTTTGCCATTGTCCTGTCGTCAGTTCTTTGGACTTCTCTTCACATTCAGTATGACATTTATTATATGGCCCATATTTTTGTTGCAGGGCTTATTCTTGGCACAGCTCAGGTAAGAACTAAATCTCTTGTTGTGCCGATTGTTCTCCATTTCTTTTCTAATTTCATAGCATCAATGGAGCTCCTGGTGGTTCTGCATTACCTGAACTAGTCGGAGCTAAATCCTCTCTATCCATCTATTTTTATTGATTTTTTTAAATAAATGCTCTATGCTGAAATATTAATGTAAACCTATTTTCGAGTAAAGACCGTGGGATAAAATGGCTAAAGACGACATAAAATTGAAAAAATTAAGAGATAGTATTGACAATGCAGACAAAAAAATAGTCGAATTGTTAAATAAAAGAGCAACTTATGTGTTAAAGGTGGGAGACTTTAAGGCAAAAGAGGGAAGGGAGTATTACGCCCCTGACCGCGAGGCTAAGGTTTATAAAAAACTTACCACTATGAACAAGGGGCCATTCCCCAATAAAGCTCTTAAAAATGTATATCGTGAAATAATGAGCGCCTCACTATCTATGGAAAAACCTCTTAAGGTTGCTTTTCTTGGCCCTAAGGCTACCTTCACTCACCAGGCCTGTTTGGAGCACTTCGGATCATCGGGCGAGTATGAAGCAAAAAAGGATATTGCCGATGTATTTGAAGATGTAGAAAGAGGCAGGGCTGACCTTGGTGTTGTGCCAATAGAGAACTCCACCGAAGGTGTCGTGAACCACACCCTTGACCTCTTCACAGATTCAACATTAAAAATAAATGCAGAAATACTCCTTGGCATTTCCCTCTCTCTCATGAATAAAACCGGCAAGATGAAGGACATTAAAAAAGTATGTTCACATCCCCATGCTATTGCCCAGTCAAGTTCGTGGCTTAGGAAAAATTTATCCAAAATACCTGCAGTAGATGTAGAGAGCACGGCAAGCGCGGCTCAAAGTGCAAGTATGGACAAAGATATAGCTGCTATCGCAAGCACTGCTGCAGCAAACCTTTATGACCTGAGAGTAGTTGAAAGTAAGATTGAAGACAATAGTAATAACTTCACTCGCTTTCTGGTAATAGGTAAAAAAGAAGCAAGAAAAACCGGCAACGACAAAACATCTCTAATGTTTGCTGTTAAGGACAACCCCGGGGCGCTTTATAATATGCTCAAACCTTTTGCTTCCAGAAAAATCAACCTTACAAAGATTGAGTCTCGTCCATCAAAGAAAAAAGCCTGGGAATATATTTTCTTCCTTGATGTCGACGGTCATAGCTCTAATAAAAACGTTAAAGAAGCAATTAAAGAATTCGAAAAAAATTGCTCTTATATAAAAATACTAGGTTCATACCCTGTAGCAAGGCGCCACTAGGTGGCATGATGCCACTTTTTTCTAAGGGTAGTTGGTAGTTATTATCTGAATTTGGTTGTAAATTATATGATTTACCTGTAATAGGGTCCGGCGTCACGCCGGTGTCTGCGACACTTTTTTAAGGGTAGTTTATGGTGATTAATAAATATTATGGCAACTAACGATAATTTAAAAAAAATGGTATCCGAGGGTATTGAAACTCTTATTCCTTATAAGCCCGGCAAACCTATGGCTGAACTTGAGAGAGAGCTTGGTATAACAAGTTCCGTTAAGCTTGCAAGCAACGAAAACCCACTGGGTCCATCGCCTAAGGCAGTTGAGGCAGCTACTGAAGTTCTCTCAGGAGTTAATCGCTACCCTGACGGTACTTATTATTATTTAAAAGATAAGTTGTCCAAGTTTTTAGGTGTAACCCCCGATATGCTTGTCATAGGTAATGGTTCCAACGAGTTAATAGAACTTCTTGTTCGTACTTTTATGGCAGAAGGGGACGAGGCTGTCATGGGAAAACCCAGTTTTGCAGTCTATCCAATAGTAGTACAAGGGGCAGATGGAACATCTATAGAAGTGCCGCTTAAAAACCTCACTATAGACTTAGAGGCAATGGCAGAGGCTATTACAGAAAAAACTAAGTTAATCTTTATTGCCAACCCTAACAACCCTACTGGTACTATAGTTACTGCCAATGACTTTGATGCTTTTATGGAAAAAGTTCCTGATAATGTTATAGTGTGTATGGA
>CBDUXU010000051.1:0-14279 GCA_965371285.1 uncultured bacterium
TGTATTCATTTATTCCTTTTTTTAATAAAATCAGATATTTGAGAAAATTATAAAATACATTTTATCATAAAAACGGCAGTATTACAATAGTTTTACAATAATATAGGGTAGAAACGACACAAAAACAAGGGGATTTAAGCGAATTTGGGGGAGATTAATGACTTTTAATTAAGCATTTATCTCCAACTAACCATTTAAGGCCAAGCGCCCTTAATAAACTGCCTCTACAGTTAGCTCCTTTTTCTGAGTATTAATTTGATTGGAACATTCTTTAAGTCCAGCCCTTCGCGAAGACTGTTTACCATATAGCGTTTGTAAGATGCCAGCACCCCTTCCGGATAGTTACAAAAGACCATAAACCTTGGCGGGTTGGTTCCTACTTGAGTAATATAATAAAACTTAACTTCTCTTCCATTATAAACCGGAGGACTATGTTTCCTGGAAAGTTTCTCAAGCAGGTTGTTCATTTGAGATGTAGATATCCTGGTCTCGCCTTCTGCGTGGAGCGAGTTTATAGCATCCATAAGTTTGTCAATATTCTTTCCTGTAAGTGCAGAGAGAAATACAGTAGGGGCGTAACTAAGAAAAGGTATCTTGTAATGGAGAGCTGCTATAAATTCTTTTTGAGTATTTGTGTCTTTTTCTACAATGTCCCATTTGTTTATAACAACTATGCAGCTCCTGCTGCGGTCTTCAATGAGACCTGCAATCTTCTCATCCTGGCTGGATACTCCCTCCTTACCATCAATTACAAGGAGGCACAAATCCGACCTATCAATACTTTTTAAGGCTCCTACTATGCAGTAAGTCTCTAAAACCTGACTGACTTTACTTTTTCTCCTTATTCCTGCAGTATCTACAAGAAGGTATTTTCTGCCATCTATCTCAACCGTAGTATCAATAGGGTCTCTGGTAGTACCGCTTACTTCACTTACAATGGAACGCTCTTTACCTGAGATTTTGTTAAGGAGCGACGACTTACCGGCATTAGGCCTTCCGACTATGGAGACCTTTACAACATCATCGTCTTCATCACCTTCAGGCTCCGGTTCTATATTTTCTAAAAGAAGGTCAAGGAGGTCGCTTATGCCAATCCCATGTTCAGAAGAAAGAGCTATAATGTTATCAACCCCGATAGCATAAAACTCACTTACCTGAATTTCCATTTCCTTAGTGTCTAACTTATTAACTACATAAAAAACCTTCTTACCAGATTCTCTAAGTACAGAGGCAAGCTCTCTGTCTTCGTGAGTGAGCCCCTCTCTGCCATCCATAACAAATACAATTTGGTCTGCGTCCTCTATAGCTAAAAGAGCTTGGGTTCTAACTTGCTCCATAATATAGTTTGTCGTATAAGGCTCAAAACCGCCTGTGTCTATAAGGGTAAAACTCTTGCCCCCCTCCTCCACCAGGGCGTAATTTAGGTCGCGGGTAACCCCAGGCTCGTTTTTGGTTATGGCTTTTCGCCTGCCAATGAGCTTGTTAAAGAGCACACTCTTGCCTACATTCGGTCTTCCTACTATTGCTACTACTGATGACATTTCATTACCCTACTTAAAAGTTATTCGTAACCAAAATCTTTCATTGCTCTTTTATTTTTTGTCCAGTTTTTCTGGACCCTGACAAAGAGCTCCAGGTAAACCTTTGAGCCAAGAAGTTTCTCTATGTCACCCCTGGCATCTGTGCCGATTTTTTTAAGTTTGACACCCTTTTTGCCGATTATGATTCCCTTTTGAGAATCCCTGTCTACATTAATGCTGGCTTTGATTGCTATAATTTTTTTCTTTTCATTTTCTTTAAACTCGTCAATTGTTACTGCCACTGAATAGGGTATCTCGTCACTTGTGTTGTTAAAAATTTTCTCCCTGACTATTTCCGCTACTATAAACCTCTCCGGCACGTCAGTTAAACTATCTTCCGGGAAATACTTGGGACCTTCAGGAAGACGGGACTCCAAAAGAGTTAAGAGTTTATCAACACCTTCGCCGGAGCGAGCAGACATAGGAATTATTTCTTTAAAACCAAACTCTTTTGAGAACTTCTCCGTAAGAGGCAGAAGTTTTTCCTTTTCAATGCTGTCTACCTTATTTATTACAAGCACTACCGAATCCTTTTTGCTGCCAAGTGATTCTATTATGAACTTATCTTCCCTTGTTATTCCCTGAATTCCATCTATCAAGTATAAAATAGTATCCACATCTTTTATATATTGCAGAGCCTCTTTTACCATATATTCATTTAACATACCCTAATGTTCGTGAATCCCCGGCGTGTCTATAAATATCATCTGAGAAGCATCAGTTGTCCTTATACCTCTGATGATGTTTCTTGTTGTCTGAGGTTTCGGGGATATGATGGAAATCTTCTCACCTAAAACATAGTTCAAGAAAGTGGATTTGCCGGCATTAGGTCTGCCTATTATTGATATAAAACCTGATTTAAAACTCATTTTTCACCTTATCTCCGGCTAAGAGCCGGACTCATTTGTTAATCCGCTAGGATATCACTAAATAGGCAGGCCTGTCAAAGCTGTCCCGTCAAGACTTCCCTATCAAAGCTACTCTGTGGAGGGAGTTTTTTCGCTCTTATGAAAAAACTCATAAGAACTAATAGCGGTAATTAAAAGGGCCAGTGGTGTTAAATGCAGCAGAACCCTATCAAGGGAGGTTGACACATGAAGGCCTAAGTCTTTTGTAGTAAAAAAATATGCCATTACATAAGCACCGAGTTGCATAAATAATAACAGGTTCATAAAAATAAGTGGTTTCTTTAAATTATCCCGTAAGTTTAACAATAAAAAAACAAAGAAAATGTACCACACTGTAGTGAACAAATTTAAATTCAAAAAGAGTTTTCCGAAATTATAAAAAATAGTTAAAAAACGAAAAAACATCTCTCTAAAACCAAATCCCCTTAATTTAAAAACACTCTCATCATCTACACCTATAACGCCTCTATAAATCATCCATGGCAAAATAAAAACTAGTGGGAAACTTAAAGACATCAAGAAATACTTAAACCTGACCCTATCATACATATATGTATATAAACATGTAATTAAAAACCCTGAAGCCATAAAAACAAGACCTTCATTTTTAATCCAGCCTGACATAGCAAAAAAGATTAAAGATAAAAAGAAAAAAGTATTATCATTTCTCTTCATATACATGTACATACACCCGGAAGCAGCTAAAAAATATACCGACAAAGTTAAGTCTGCATATCCCACAAAATCACCGGCATACAAATGCCCCACCTTACCAGGGAATCCGCCGCTATGGGCTTGCAAAACAGGCACCAACGATAATAATACTGTAAAAATCAAAGCATAATGCCTAGAAATAAAACTTTTCACCGTATAGAAGAATATTACCAGCAGGGACATATACTGAAGCGGGTATATTAATTTAACTATTCTATCGTCAACAGACCCTAGGGCTGTATAAAGCCACGCCATAGATAAAGGAACCATTAACGGGTAGTCAGCATGTGAATCAAAATATATTCTGTCCAGAAGGAATTCTTTTGTTATTCCGCCATCAACAAAAAAAGCTTTAGCCTTTAAAAACCAAATATGTTGTGCATCCCAGGCCAACACATTTGCAAACAAAGAAAAACGGCATAAATAAATAAATTCGAATAACAAAAAAGCAAACATAATTTTTTCCAAGAAAGTGAAACTCTTTAACGAAGCTTTATTGAAAGTAAAGTATTTCCCTGCACCATTGAAATCATAATAAGTAAGAAAGGAAAACAACAAAACCCAAGGTAGAGCAATAATGGTAAAACCAAAATCAATTGACAACAATGAATAAAAAAACATTTCTAGCGACACTAGACCCATTCCCAAGATAAAAGACAGAGAAAGCCTCAACACCATTTTTTTACCTAAAACATCTTCTCTGTCTACAATTATAAGCAGAGTGAGTCCTGCAAGGCAGAAAACAATGCATCCTAAAATAATCATAACAATGTCAACCATAACGGAGCGTTACCTTCTTTCGTAAATTAAAAGACTGTATGCATCACTGATATATTTATATTTATTTTGCAAAAACTGTATATTATCAAAAATTGATATACCTTCTGCCCTTATCTCTTCTAAGGCTATAGCCATCAGATAATCACACTGCATAATATCTGATATTTTAATATCTCCCTGGGGGGAAAAAGTTTGAACTCTATTAGGATAAATATAATAATTCGCCTTACCTGAAAATGTTCCATAAGCAATGCCCTTACCTGGATTTATAAAACAAACTTTACCTGGACCATCAATGATAGCGCTTGCTTTTTTGAAAATAAAATCATATTGACCGTGAGAGTCTTCATAAAAAACCTCTCTGTCCGGATAATCAGGAACAAACAAAAACTTCACCTGCATTACAAAAAGCGGATAAAATCCATAGAGAGAAAACAGTATCACTAAAGCAAAAAAGGCTTTTTCTGAATTCGATCTGCTAAACCAATTCTTCTTTAGGTTTTTATTTTCTTCTAAGTTTGTCTCTTCCATAAAAAAGCCCCAAATATTTTGCAGTGATTTTATACTTTAGTAAAGACTAACCAAGAACATTGTATTCTCTGGAGCGGAAATCTACCCCTATATCCTCGGCTATAGCCTTGCAGGCATCTACATCTACCTCCGGCGTAGCTACTACTGTGGCAATAACTTTTGCCCCTGTCTCTTTGGTTAATTTTAAGAATTCTAATATGGCAGGAAAAGCCTTCTCTTTGTAAGAAGACTTAATGATTTTTTGATAAGTTTCACTATCTTGCGCATTCAAACTTACTGAAAACACATCTACAAAATCCAGTTCAGGGACAATGTTTCTCTTGTGATATAAATTACCAAGACCGTCGGTGTTTATTCTAATCTTAAAACCTTTCTCTTTAAAAAACTTTCCGACCTTTTTGACTATATCTAATCTTACAGTCGGCTCTCCGTAACCGCAAAAAACAATTTCTTTATATTTACTTAAATCCATCTCTTCTGCGGCTTTAACTATCTCGTCAAAGTCAGGTTCCCTGCGAAGTTTCAGGTTATGCCCCTTTACCGTATAAGAGGAGAACTTCCCGCAGAAGGTGCAAAATATACTGCACCTGTTTGTAATGTTGAGATAAAGAGAGTCCCTGATTGGATAAGCAATCTTTACTTCTTCCGTCTCTTCTGAGCCAAGGCCAAATAAGTTTTTTGCATTCACGGTAGTTATGCGAGCGACATCATCTAAGGTAAGTCCTTTTATGTCTGCAAGAGTTTTTGCAGTCTCTAACACGAATGATGGTTCGTTTCTTTTTCCACGGTTAGGTACAGGAGCCAAGTACGGGCAATCTGTTTCCACAAGGGACCTCTCTATGGGAACTTTCTTGGCAACCTCTCTTAAGTCCCCTGCCTTCGGAAAGGTAATAATTCCGGAGAAAGAAATAAAAAAGCCCATCTCAAGACACTCCAGGGCAAGTCTTTCGCTTCCCGAGAAACAATGAATAACTCCGCAAACTTCATGTGCTTCATATTTTTTTAGTATTTCAATTGTGTCATCTTCTGCGTCTCTTGTGTGAACGATTATAGGAAGACTCAACTCTTTTGCCAACTCAATTTGTTTGATGAAAACTTCTTTTTGTTTTTCTATTGGAGAGTTTGTGTAGTGATAATCAAGACCAAGCTCGCCTATAGCAACAACTTTATCTAAGTCTTTAACAAGAGTTCTTATCTCGTCAAAAGGTTTATTATCTACAACATCTTTTGCATCATGAGGATGAACTCCTAATGCGCAAACTACATTTTCATTAGCGCCAACAATCTCCGGGACGTGGCCAAAGCCGCTCTCACCGTTCCAGCACCCTATGGTTACAATACTCTCTAACCCAGAGTCCCAGGCCCTCTGAACCATTTCTTTTCGGTCGTCGTCGTACTTAACATCATCAAGGTGGGCGTGGGTGTCTATTAAATTTGCAGTTATGTTTTCTATGTTAGGCATTACTCAACCTTTGGGAAGATAGGGTTTGCTTTTTCTACTGTAGCGCCGCTTAAATTAGCAGAGCCAATCTCTACGGCATTATCAAAATCACAAACATCAGAAATATTTTCTTTTATACCAAGTTGCTTCCAAATCTTCTCAGCAGAATCCGGCATAAAGGGATAAACATATATTGCCATAATGCGAAGTCCCTCGGCAAGAGTGTAGAGAACATTGTGTAGGTTGTCTTTATTTTCTTCCTCTTTAGCTAATTGCCAGGGAGCACTTTTGTCAACATAACCGTTTAACTCTCGAACTCTTGCCCATAAATTATTTATGGCATTATAAAAATCCAGCTTATCAATGTGAGATTCATAGTCCCCACCGCTACCTTTAAGTTTGTTTATTAAATCCCATAATGATTTTTCGTTCTCTCCGTCACTGCTTGCAAAGTGCTCCGGAATTACTCCCTCGTTGTATTTACTTATCATAGACACGGTGCGGTTTAGAAGGTTACCTAAATCATTTGCAAGCTCCGAGTTAACCCTGCCTTTAAGGGCATCTAAGGAGAAATCTCCGTCATTACCAAAAGGCACTTCGCGGAGGAGGAAATACCTAAACTGGTCAGTGCCAAAACTTTCTATCACCTTAAAAGGGTCAACTACATTGCCGGTACTTTTGCTCATCTTCTCCCCGTCTACTGTCCACCAGCCATGGGCAAAAACTTTTTTTGGCAGTTCCACTCCTGCAGACATTAAAAATGACGGCCAATAGACGCTGTGAAATCTCAAAATATCTTTACCTATAATATGAACATCGGCAGGCCAGTACTTTTCATACTCTGAATCAGGATATCCAATGGCAGCAAGGTAATTCGTTAAGGCATCAAACCAAACATACATCACATGCTTATCATCCCCCGGAACATGCACTCCCCAAGAAAAACTGGTCCTGCTTACGCTTAAATCCCTAAGCCCTTCTTTAAGAAAAGAAGTTATCTCATTTCGTTTTGCCTTGGGCTGAATAAATTCCGGGTTTTCTTCAATAAGTTTTAAAAGCTTTCCACCAAAGTTTGAGAGTTTAAAAAAGTAACTGCTCTCTTTAATCTTTTCCACATCTCTCTTGCAGTCAGGACACTTGCCATCGGCAAGCTGACCTTCTGTCAAAAAAGTCTCGCAAGGAGTACAGTACCAATCTTCGTATTCGCCAAGATAGATGTCGCCCTTATCTTGAACAAGCTTCCACATATGAGATGCTGCTTTTTTGTGACGATCTTCCGTTGTACGAATAAAATCGTCATTAGATATGTTTAAGGCCTCCCAGAGGTCTTTGTACCTACTAACAACTTTATCGGCAAGCTCTATTGGTTTTATCCCCTGAGAGGCGGCAGATTTCTCAACCTTTTGACCATGTTCGTCAGTGCCGGTTAAAAAGAATACATCAAAACCTTTAAGCCTTTTATAGCGAGCTATTACATCACAGGCTATTGTAGTGTATGCATGACCTATATGGGGGATGTCGTTTACATAATAAATAGGTGTTGTTACATAGAAAGTATCTTGCCCTTTTTTGTTAACCATTAATTAAAGTAATCCCTCCCCATCCAAAGTTGTTAAATTATTTTTTGCGCCGCACCCGCCAGAGGAACAACCACCGGAGGAACACCCACCGCCGGAGGAGCAACAAGAGCCGCCTTTTGAGTTTGCTCCGCCTTTTTTGGATTTTCCCGGTTTAACCTCATGTTCGTAACTGAGGCAGCACATCAAACGGCCACACATACCGGAGATTTTAGAAGGGTTCATAGAAAGGTTCTGCTCTTTTGCCATCCTCACAGTAACAGGTACAAAGTCTGTGAGAAAGCTGGAACAGCAAAGCTCCCTACCACAGGGGCCAATGCCGCCTAATAGTTTTGATTGGTCTCTTACTCCAATTTGTCTCATTTCAATTCTTGTATAAAACTTTGCGGCCAAGTCTTTTACCAAACGGCGAAAATCTACTCTTGTCTCTGATACAAAATAAAAAATCGCCTTGCTTGCGTCAAAAAGATACTCCACCTTCACAAGTTTCATAGGAAGATTGTAATAAGTTATCCTCTCCAAACAAACATCAAAGGCTTCTTTTTCCCTCTGGCAGTTAAATTCATATCTTTCAATATCAACAGTGTCTGCCTTGCGTATCACTTTTTTTAACTTCTCTATGCTTTTAACAGGCGAATTGGATTTATCGGTCGGAGGGGTTATGACATGACCCATGCCCACGCCATTGTCGGACTCTACTACCACCATGTCACTGGTTCTAAGTTCTATATCTTCGGCAGAAAAATAAACTGCTTTAGTATCGTTTGTAAGTTTTATTCCTGTTACCTTTTCCATTTTTATTATCCTCTATATTTATCGCATGCTTAAAAATAAACATAAACACTGCGTTTAGTGTAAGTTAGTTTACTGCTGCCTGGTCGATACCCTGGCACTTGCCATTGCACCGGACAAACTCATAAGCAGCACTTCCAGCGTAAGCTGCTTGTTTCCATAACGGGGAGGAGTTACATTGTAGAGAGACTCCTCAACCATGGAAAAAGCCCTGGCTCCCCTGCTAAGGCCAAAGGGTTTTTCTCTTTCCAATTCCTGAAGGAAATCCTTGTTATGGAGGAACTCTTCTCCTCCTGCATTTAAAATTGTTATGTCGCGGAAATAACTTTTTAGTACTTCAAAAAAATCACTAAGCTGTTCGTCTTTAGATAAAAGCCCCGACTCTTTTATAATTTCTTCCACATCGCTGGAACCTCTACCCAGCATATCTATAATCTGGGACAGGTACTCTTCTCTTTTTTTATCTAATCCGTTGTCTAATATGTCAAAAGCTAATGCAAAACTTCCATCAGAGAGCCTTGCAATACTCGACGCCTTATCCGGCGTTAGCCCCTCTTCTTCTATGAGGTAGTTTTTTATAAGGTCTTCGCCGAGTGCTCCGAAAGATATTCTCTGACACCTGGAGAGTATGGTAGTCAAAAAATTCTGCATCATTGATGTCACCAGTATTATAATTGTGTTTGCCGGTGGTTCTTCAAGAGTTTTAAGAAGGGCGTTCTGTGCATTAACATTTAAACAGTCGGCGTCGTCTATCAAGACCACCCTCATACCCTTGTCCACTTTGTAACTAAGGGACTTTAAAAGTTCCCTGACTTTTTCAATCTTTATGATTCCCTTTTCAGGTTCTATGGATATAAAGTTAACATGAGAGCCGGCTTCTACTGTCTCGCAGCTATGACAATGGCCGCAACTGTCATTTAAGGGCTTGCCCGCTGGGATTTCAATTACAGGCTCGCCTGATTGGTTTTCCATCTTAGGCTCGCCCGCTGGGCTCGCAGTACCATCTTTGCCATCTTTAATATTATTTTCACAATTTAGGGCTTTAGTAAATGCCTTAGCTAGGAGTTTTTTGCCAACTCCCGTAGGGCCGGAGAATATATAAGAATGAGCTAACCTCTGGGAGAAGTATGCTCTTTGCAGAATATCTATTTGTCTCTTGTGACCAAGTACCTCAAAAAAGGACATTTCCTTAACTCTCTTAAATCTATATATTTATAAGCCCCTATTGTTAAATAGTGGCAGTAACACTCACCTTAAAAATTTATCTTTCCCAATATATCACAAATATCCCTGTGAATGGCAGAAATTTCCCTACCTCCGTCCACGATTTTGACCCTTTTTGGGTCGTTTTCAGCAATTTCGAGGAATCCACCTCGAACCTTCTCGTGGAAGGAAGTTCCTTCCTGTTCAAATCTATCCTCTTTATTCCCAGTCTCTTTTTCATCTATTCGTGCATTGGCTCTCCTCAGACCATCTTCCACCGGAAGG
The DNA here is from genome assembly GCA_965371285.1 of uncultured bacterium. Lineage (GTDB taxonomy): Bacteria > Desulfobacterota > GWC2-55-46 > GWC2-55-46 > DRQE01 > CBDUXU01. The sequence continues at coordinate 9,812 of CBDUXU010000051.1, forward strand.
TCTATCAAAAGAGTTAAGTCAGGTTTTATGCCATCTGTTGCCTTTTCGTTAAGACTGTTTATCAGTTCAATGTCAAGTCCTCGGGCATAGCCCTGATAACTGACAGTGGAATCAGTAAAGCGGTCGCAAATAACTACCTGACCGTTTTCAAGCGCAGGTTTGATTACATTTTTAACTATCTCCACCCGGCAGGCTTCATAAAGCAGTAGTTCGGTAAGGGAGTCCATGCCGTCGCCCTTTTCTTTGTTTAAAAGAATAGAACGAACCTCTTCGCCGATAACCGTACCCCCGGGCTCTCTAACTAAAAGAACATCCCTGCCCTCTTTGGTAAGATGGTCTTTTAAAAGTTTAACCTGTGAGGATTTTCCACTTCCCTCAATACCTTCAAATGTTATAAAAAAAGACATTATAAAAACCTTTCAAATACAACTGGTGGATTTTATCCACCCTACAAATCTAAAACGAGTCTTTAAATCACATCGGTATTTCTCTCTGAGTGACAAACAAATCCCAATAAAACATACAATCATTAACTGCATGGTGTCCCTGAAATTGCGTGACGGCAGGGGTCACCCCTGCCGTCACGCTGGTCACGCCTGGTTATCTACGAATTCGTTTGCTACTGCGCTCATAAAACTTATCATAAGGGACATTACCAATGCCCACAAATATCCGTCTATTGTTACCCCTTCTATCATAACACCTACGACCCAGACTACAAACCCGCTTACGAACATTGAGAATATGCCCAGGGTCAGGAGGTTTACGGGGAAGGTAAGGAGAAGAAGCACAGGTCTTAGGGTAGCATTTAAAAATGCCAAAAGCAGTGTAGCCATAAAGGCTGTGTTAACAGAGTCCACTTCTATGCCCGGCAGCATGGCTCCTGATATAAAAACCCCTGCGAATATAATTATCATGCGTATAATAAAATTTTTCATAAATTCTAAAGTTCCAAACTCCCTCGTAAAAAACACTGGATAATGACAACTAAAACATGGTGTGCCTTAAATTGCCCGTAACAGCGAGTCACTAAGCTTCCAGGAATTCTACTAACTCATCATGAATAAAACCGTTTGTTGCCAAACAGTATTCTTTGTAAATACTAAACTCTTCTCCATCGAACCCAGTTAGTTTACCCCCTGCTTCTTCTAAAATTATTTTACCTGCTGCCATATCCCATGATTTTAGTTTTACTTCCCAGAACCCTTCCAGCCTTCCTGCTGCCACGTAACATAGATCTATTGCCGCTGCCCCCGGGCGGCGAATGGCTTGAGCAGTCTTAACTACTCTATTGAAGTTGTCTAAATTATTGTTTTTAGAGGTTCTTATATCATAGGGAAAACCTGTTGCGAGGAGGCTCTTATCTACTTCTTTTATAGTAGATACCTTTATAGGTTTGTCGTTTAAAAATGCCCCTTTGCCCTTTTGTGCAAAAAACAGCTCGTTCATATAGGGCAGGTAAACACACCCCGCTTCTATGACTCCGTCCCTCTCGAACCCTATAGAGGTGCAGAAAAAGGGAAAACCGTGGGCATAGTTTGTAGTTCCGTCTATCGGGTCAATTATCCAACGACATCCGGAGGTGGTTTTTTGCTCGTCACTTTCTTCTGTTATGATGCCATGGTCTGGGTAATCTTTTTTAATTTCAGAAATTACAATAGCCTCTGCTTCTTTATCCATAGCAGTTACAATATCTATAACACCTTTAAACTCAATATCTTGAGTTTTTCCAAACTCTTCCAAAGCCCTCTCTCCAGCTTTCTTTGCTGCTCTTATAAGTGTTTCTTTAACATCCTTGTTACTCATAAACACCATGTCCCCTTCCTAATGAGTACAGCATCATGCTGTCACGCTTGCAAAAAACCCCTAGTGGTAAGTTTATACCAAAAGGGGTTTTAAAAACAATTGCTTATATTTAATAACTTAGCAGTTTGAGCACCCACCGGATGATCCGGCACTGCCTGAAGATCCACCTGATGGCTTAGAGCTGCCAGATGACCCTGACTCGCTTCCTGATGATTTAGAACCGCCGCCGGTTTTACCATACCCGTCGCTATACCACCCGCCGCCTTTTAGGTGGAAGGCAGACTGGCTGATTTGTTTCTCAACTGACCCCTTACAGTCAGGGCATTCTGTGAGAGGTTCATCAGAGAACTTCTGGATTGCTTCAAACTCTTTATTGCACTGATTACATTTATACTCATAAATCGGCATTACTGTTATTACTCCTTCTTAAATTCTTAATTAATATAGGGCCATATAGATTTGGCAGCAGGGAAGCAAGTTATCTGCCTCTACCCCTGCCCCTACCTCTTTCTTCCTCTTCTTTATCTCGCCTGCCTTTTCTGTCTTTTTTATAATCCTTACCGCCTTTATCACCTTTATATACCTTGCCGCCTCTATCTTCTTTGTAGGCTTTACCGCTTTTACCACCTTTGCCACCACTAGAACCCATAGACTTAAAGCTCTTACCTTCTTTTCTCATCTTCATAACAGACTTTGGGGACCTGCCCTGGGACTGGGATATAAAACGAGTATTAACGATATCTACAATCTGGCTGTCTTTGAACTTCATCTTCTTCCACTTAGACTTTGGCTTACCATAATATCCATAAGCCTTACCATATGGAGGGCCTCCTGCGTTATAATAGAACACATCGGGACTGAGTTTTAGTTTGTATGTTATATCCATCCAGCTCATACCGCCGCTTCGCCACTGGACAATTGTTCTATACCCTACCCCGGACCTGCCGGAGAGGAAGAAAACAACAGAGATATCATCATCATGCCAGCCGCTGCCAACAAGAAAAGAAACATGGCTGTGGGGAACTCCATAATAATTACCTATGGACATATGGAAATGAGACAAATGACCGCCTCTATAGTGACCGGGACCACCAAAACTTACACCTGCATTCCAACCAATCCTGTCATTACAAGAAGCTACCAAGATACTCACTGAAAGCATTAATATAATTTTTACTAGGTAATTTTTCATGTCATCCTCCAAAAATTTAATATGTGATATGCAATATCTAATATTCTATTTCTTTTAAAAAAAGCCCGCACCCGGGGGCTGCTTCATAAGCTCTGCTTTGTTTGCTACTTTCCAGCAGGTCTTCTATCTCTTTTGGAGTGAGAGTTCCCCTCCCCACCCTTACAACAGTAGCAATAATAAATCTTATCATAAACCTGAGAAAAGCTGTACCCCTAATGGTAAACTCAAAGATTTTGCCCTCTTTTGAGTAACTGCTCTCCATTACATTTAGACTCAAATCCAACACTTCCTTAATAGAATGACCATCTCCCGACTTGCCGCCGCGAAAGGCCGAGAAGTCATGTTCGCCAATGAAATATTTAAGCGACTCTTCCATAGCGCCTAAGTCCAGCTCCCTATGTATAAACCAACTACGGTTTAATTCCATGGGGCTTCCCTCAATTGCATTATAAATTCTATAAATGTAGGTCTTACTCAGTGCATCTCTTCTGGCATCAAAGTCCTTATGGGCTAGCTCGGCATTTTTAATAACAATGTCATCGGGAATAATGTTGTTTAGACTGCGGCGAAGAAGAGTTACATCTATCTCTGAGTCTATATCAGAATTTATATGAAAATTTGCAACCTGACCAAGGGCGTGAACACCTGCGTCAGTCCTGGATGCGCCAATTAACTTAACATCGCCGCTAAGCACCTTATTTATGGCTTTAGTCAAAGTGCCTTCAATAGTGACCACACCAGCAGCAGATTCACTGTGGGCATGAGTTCGCTGAGCGTGCATGTCATGTGCATAAGCCCGCTGGCTTTGCCAGCCACTATAGTCAGTGCCATCGTATTCTATTGTGAGTTTGAGATTAGACATGGAATAAATTATTTAAGACAATTCTATCGCAGGTAGTCTTTGATTAACAGCTCGGCAATTTGCACAGTGTTAAGGGCGGCACCTTTTCTTAAGTTGTCTGAGACGACCCACATATTAATTCCGTTTTCCACAGTGTCGTCTTGGCGAACTCTTCCTACAAAGACATCATCCATCTCTGCGGCTTCTATTTGGGTTGGATAAATAAGCTTTTTAGGGTCGTCTAAAAGAACTACTCCCGGTGCGTCCTTGAGGAGTTTTTTAACATCTTTAGCTTTAATAGGCTTTTCAGTTTCAATATTCACTGACTCTCCGTGACAATTAAATACACTGACCCTGACGCAAGTGGCAGTAACCTTAATAGACTCATCACCAAAGATTTTTTTTGTTTCATTAACCATTTTCATTTCTTCTTTGGTGTAGTCGTTCTCCATAAACTCATCTATATGAGGAATAGCATTAAAAGCGATTTGTTTTGAAAATACTCTCGTCTCTACTCCACTCAGGTTAAAAAGCCCGGTAACCTGACCGGATCGTTCCGCCAGAGCGTCCCTGCCTGCTCCGCTTCCTGCCTGAGAGGGAGACACAACCACTCTTTTGCGTGTGTATTT
>CBDUXU010000052.1:0-14093 GCA_965371285.1 uncultured bacterium
TAACCATATCTTTTACTCATATAGTACTAACAGATTATTGCTTCTCTTAGAACCTTCTCTTCCACGGGAGCTGTAACTGTAAATTCCCGGGACTCACCATCCACTGTTGCCTTTAGAGTTCCGCTGCCGCCGGATTTTTTAGATGCATACCTGACAAGTAGGCCTCCCACAAATTCGTGTAGTCCGTTGGTGAGGGAACCTGAAACAAGAGCCGTAGGGCCGGGAAAATCTACAGGTTCGACAAGTGTGTCGCCCGATTGCGTTAGCCTTGCAAGCTTGAAGTTATCTTCCTCATCCCTGCCTACAACAATCTTTGTGTCATTGTATCTGAAGTGACGGCCGGACTTTAGTACATGGATATCAGTGTTGGTAATATCTTCCTTATTGTCAAAGAGGTCTTTCACTTTTAGAGAGAACTGCTTTTCTGTTAAGAGGCATCCTCCTGATGGACAAGGGTAGTCTTCTATTTCCATATCCTTTGCCATTTGTATTTGTGGTTTTCTTGACCTGCCGACTATGGCTAAAAGTTTTTCTCTGTCTACAAGACCTGTTAGTTCCGGTATAGTTGGCTCCAGGTGCTGAGCGCATAGTGGTCTCAAGACTAAACCTTCCAAACCGCTGTCTTTATCCATTGCGGCAAAAGTATCCAGTCTTTGGCTCATTGGTCTTTGGCCAAGAACTTCTCCTGTCATGATAAAGGAAGCTCCTATTTCTTTCATATATTCTTTTGCTCTGGTGAACATATATATTCTGCAATCAACGCAGGGATTCATTCCTGCCCCGTAACCGTATTTTGGGTTCCTCACTACATCAATATAATCCATCCCTTTTGCCATAACTTTAATTGGCACTCCAAATTCTTCAGAGACTTTATGAGCTGCACTCTTGCAAGTCTCAGCATCGTGGCGTCCTGTTTTTTTAGTTGCGTTGCAGGTACAAAAAGCCGATACAAAATTAAGGGCAGTTACATGTATTCCCTGGTCTATCAACATTTTAACGGCTAGGGTAGAATCCAACCCGCCAGATAGTAGTCCTATTGCTTTAGTAGTCATGTTTTTGTAGTCCTCCGTAAGACTTAAATTAGCTTTGAAAGGCTAATATTAGTATTGTATTTTTAAGACATTTATTATACTTTGTAATGGCTTTAAAATCAAAATATTTAATACTTTAACTGGGAAATATATGCCTAATATTGATGATGAAAAACCCGATAGTCCTGACAGTATAGATAATATAGACAGTTTGGGGGTGACAGAAGCCCCAGGGGACTCTGATTCTTATCAACATGACTTGTATAATGATATAGACAGGGAAGAGCCTAAGGTTGTTCTGCCGATAGTTCTGTTTATTACAACCCTCTTTACTACGATTATAGCAGGGGCCTTTTATGAAGGGGTAAACCTTTTTGATGGGGTTTTGTCCGGTGATTTTACCGTTTTTTTTGGCAACTTTCATTTAGGTTTGCCCTTTTCTTTAGCCCTTTTGTCTATTCTTGGAATTCATGAATTTGGCCATTTTTTTGCAGCTAAAAAACATGGCGTAAGAACCACTTATCCCCATTTCATTCCGGGGCCTCCGCTCCCTCCAATGATTGGGACATTTGGGGCGGTAATAAGAGTAAAGTCACCTATACGAACAAAAAAAGCTTTAATTGATATTGGCGCGGCTGGTCCTTTGGCAGGTTTTGTTGCAGCCCTGTTTATTACTATAGGGGGTTTCATGTTGTCATCGGTAGTTCTAATCAACCCCGATGGCGCTGAGCATTTGGGGCTGGGAAACTCCCTGCTCCTTAAGGCAATTGAGTATTTTACTGTAGGAACTATTCCTGAAGGTTTTGATTTAGCTCTTCATCCCATTGCCTTTGCAGGGTGGATTGGCCTTTTTATAACAGCTCTTAACCTTATGCCTATTGGTCAGCTGGACGGGGGGCACATGCTTTATGCACTCCTGGGCAGGTACCACAAAAAAGTGTCAATGGCTATTGCAGCGTCTTTGATTGTTTTGGGCAGTGTAACATGGCTTGGCTGGGCAGTGTGGGGAGTGATTGTGTTTTTTATAGGGACGGGACATCCGCCGGTAGAGAATGAATCTGAAGAGCTTACAAAAAACTCAAAAATAGTTTGCCTGCTGTCTGTAATTGTATTTATATTGACTTTAATACCTACTCCGTTTTATATTATTGGTTTGTAGTTCAAATAGAAGATAACATAACTGAATGGAGATTAATATAAATGTCAGATAAAGTTTTTACAGAAGATGAATTAAGCGAATTTGACGGCACAGAGCCGGGCAAACCCGTTTATTTTGCATATAAAGGAAAAGTATACGATGTTACAGAAAGCCCTCTTTTTATAGACGGTATGCACTTTGAACATTACTCCGGTACTGACCTTACGGAATTCATGGATGAGTCGCCACATGGCGATGAAGTCCTTGAGGAATTTAAGGTTGTCGGCACTTTTGAGGGCTGATTGATAGTTCTTAGAGTATTTAACATAAAACAATAGAAAGCCGGCAAGAGATAGTTTTTCACTTGCCGGCTTTTTTATTGTTTTATAGAGAGGGTTTTATGAAGATAACGGTTTTAGGCTCAGGGACATCTACCGGAGTGCCGCTAATTGGCTGCTGCTGCGTCGTCTGTAAGTCAGAAAATAAAAAGAACAAACGGATGAGGGCGTCGGTTGTTTTTACTATCGAAACAAATGATGGTGAGAAAAATTTACTGGTAGATACTTCCACAGATATGCGTATGCAGGTAATCGAGAATAATATTCAAACAATCTCCGGAGTTCTCTTTACCCACAAACATGCTGACCATATTCACGGTATAGACGACCTTAGGGCCTTTAACTTAACTCACGATGGTCCTATCCCTTGTTTTGGCAATGAAACCACTATTGACAGGGTACACCAGCTCTTTGCTTATATTTTTGAAAGGGGTGATGGTGACGGATGGAAACCCTCTTTAACAACAACAGTTGTTGAAGATGATTTTACTGTTGACGGGATTGATGTTACTCCTCTGGAGGTTGACCATGGGAGGGACAAAATATTCGGTTATAGGATAGGCAGGGGAGCTTATATCACTGATTGCAGCGGTATTCCAGGCCCTACTATGGAGAAGTTAAAGGGGTTGGATGTTTTAATACTGGGCGCCCTTAGGCACAAACCTCACCCGACACATTTCACTGTTACAGAGGCTATTGAGATATCTAAAAAAATCGGCGCAAAGAGAACAGTTTTTACTCACCTAAGCCACGATATAGATTTTGAAAAAGAAAATGCCCAATTGCCGGAGGGTATAGAGCTGGCCTATGATGGTATGATCCTTGATTGTTAAGTTTAAATGTTAAGCAAATAGGTAAGTTCTTTTATTGTAATTTATGCCAAGTTAGTTCCCGTGGGAAAGGGTCGCAGACCCCCAGCGTGATGCGTAGGAGTCACTGCTGGACTCTATTGTCGGTAAGCCATTATTTTTAGCAGAGTTACAAAGTAAATAGATACTTAGCCATTCTTAAGAAAGGGGCTCAGACCCCTTTGGCTTCTTCTTCACTGGACATGTAAGGCAGGCCTTCCAGGTACCCTGTTGCCATACATGCTGCTATGGAGCCGTCTCCTACGGAGCTTGCAACTTGCAGTAGAGGAGTGTCTCGGCAGTCTCCTATGGCGTATATTCCTTCTACTGAGGTTTCCATTTTTGAGTTGGTTACTATAAATCCCCACTGGTCTTTTTCGACTCCGTCTATCAGTGCTGTGTTTGGAACAATTCCTATGAAGATGAATACGCCTTTTACATTAATTTCTTTATCTTCTTTGGTTTTTAAGTCTGTTACTACTACTGATTCAACTCCCATTTTGTCGCCTTTGACTTCCTTAAGTGTATGGCTCCAGAGGACTTCTACATTATCTGCATTTAGTACTTTCTCTTGCAGTATTTTTTCTGCGCGGAGTTCATCTCTCCTGTGGACGATGGTTACCTTGTCAACTATTCTTGACAGGTAGGCAGAATCTTTAATGGCAGTATCTCCTCCGCCAACTACCAGTACCTCTTGGTTTTTAAAGAAGGGGCCATCGCATGTTGCACATGACGAGACGCCTTTACCGAACATTTCTTTCTCTCCCGGGACTCCTAAGAGTTTTGGATGGGCGCCTGTGGCTATGATGACCGACCTTGTTTTGAATTCCCCGTCAGTTGTTTTGATTATTTTTACCGTTCCGCCGTGGTCTATTTTTTCAACAGCAGTGAATTTTATTTCCAGGTCCAGGTCTCTTGCATGTTTTTCAAATTGCTCCATAAGTGCTGCCCCGCTTATGGAGGGAAACCCGGGGTAGTTTTCTATAATGTCACTTAGGGCGATTTGTCCGCCGAGGAATTCTTTTTCTATTAAGAGGGTTTTGAGCCTTGCTCTTTGTGCGTATATTCCGGCAGTCAGGCCTCCCGGGCCTCCGCCTATTATTATAAGGTCGTAAATACCATTATTGCCTTTATTATCATTTGTATTGGGCATGTTGTTAGTGTCCTTTTGGAATTATTTATAGCTTTCTATTATATACTAAAGGGGATGTTTTTTGCAAAAATTAAGAATGAAATATAACTAAATATATGACTGAGCTTGCTTGAATGATGATGTACCTGAAATTGAGTGCAGGTATTATGTCAGAAGGCTATTTAATGCTACTACAGTGGTTAAATGTTGAGTTAGGTATTTATGCCAAAGAATTACCCTTAGAAAAGTGACGCAGTCACTAGTCGCGCCAGAATGCCGGGACCAGTAGGATGAGTAGTGTGTATATTTCCAGCCTGCCCAAGAGCATATTGAAGATTAGTATGCATTTCCCGCTATCGGGGAATAGGAAGTAGTTTGATGCCGGGCCTGCGGAGCCAAGTGCGGGGCCTATGTTGCCTATGGAGGCTGCCGCGGAGCTTACTGCTGTCATAGTGTCTAACCCAACCCAGGATAGGGCTAATGCCGAGAGGGCAAAGAGCCCCAGGAACAGGAATGAGAACCCCATTACTCCTTTTATTACTTCCGGTGGTATGACCTTGCCGTTTAGTTTCACCGGTGTTACGGCGTGGGGGTGTATGAGTTGGTACATTTCTTTGTATCCTACCTTTAAGAGTATCAGGAGTCTTATACATTTTATGGATCCCGTGGTACTTCCTGCCGTGCCTCCTACAAACATTAATATAAGTATTAGAGTCTGTGAGAAGGGTGGCCAAGTTCCATAATTTTGCGAGCTAAACCCTGTTGTAGTAGTTATGGATGTAACTTGAAACAGTGCATACCTTATTGAAGAAAACAAACTGTCATAGTGTGACCCGTAGAGGTTAATTGAGACTAAAATAGTAGATATGAAAATCACTAATATGTAGAAACGAAACTCTTCGTTTTTGGTATATACTTTAAGACCTTCTTTATAGAATCCATAATGGAGCGAGAAGCTTGTTGCTCCCAGAATCATAAACATAATAATAACTGCTTCGACATATAGACTGTCAAAGTAACCGATACTCAGGTTTTTGTTAGAGAAACCCGCCGTTGCTACGCTTCCTACAGTGTGTATGAAAGAATCAAAAAATCCCAGCCCTCCTACCATAAGAAGCCCCATCATGATGGCAGTCATTAAGAGATAGACAGCTACAAGTATTTTTGCCATGTCTCTTACGCGAGGTACGAATTTATCTCCTGTTACGGTGGAGACTTCTGCTTTGTAAAGCTGCATTCCGCCTATTCCTAGAAATGGGAGTATGACTAAAGCTACTATGACTATTCCCATTCCGCCGAGCCAGTGTATGAGGCTTCGCCAGAAGATTACCCCGTGGGTAAGGGTTTCGATATTAGTAAGTATAGACGCCCCCGTTGTTGTTATACCTGAGACTGCCTCAAAGATTGCATCTAATGTAGATGGGAACTCCCCTGATAGTATAAAAGGCAGTGATGAAAAACCTGCAACAGAAACCCAAGATGCCGCAACTATGGCAAAACCTTCTTTGTGGGAGATGTCTAAGTCTTGTTGTCTGCAGGAGAAAAAAAGAAGCATCCCAACGGAGAGGGTAATAATAAAAGATTTAAGGAATGCTATGGAGTCTCCGTCTGCGTAGTAGTAGGAGACGGCCAGGGGAGCGAGCATCGCGATAGATAGGAATATGTTTATAATCCCTACAACTTGAAGTATGTTAGTAATGCGCATTGTGGCGGCCTTCGTAAGTGCTAAGTTTTAGGTGTTAGAGAGAATCTATTTTAAAAGAAGTCGGGTTTTACTGCCAGTAGTTTTTCTAATTTTGAAATCATATTTTTTAGTGTAAATACAACAATCTTATCCCCGGGGTTTATGACCGTATCTCCCGATGGTATGAGAGCCAGGTCGTCTTTTACGACGGCTCCCACTATAACACCTTTTGGAAACTTAATAGTGCTAAGAGGTTTACCGACAATGTCTGAGGTTTCCATGGCTATTGTTTCGATTCCTTCAACTCTCTCTTCCATTAAAGTGGTAACAGAGAGGACCTTGCCTTTTCTGACAAACTGGAGTATTCCACTAACTGATGATAACCTTGGTGAAACGACAACATCTATGCCTATGGTAGATACCATGGACAGGTATTCCGGTTTATCTATTAAGGTTATACATCTTTCGTTATTGAGTCTTTTGGATAACAGGCTTGTTAATATGTTTGCTTCCTCGTCATTTGTAGAAGCAACGAAGGTGTCAACTTCAGAAATATTTTCTTCCAGCAGCAGGTCTTGGTCTGTCCCGTCTCCTTGAAGTACAATTGACTTTGAAAGATGTTCCGCCAGAAATTCGCATCTGGCTACATTTCTTTCGATGATTTTAACTTTGTAATTCTTTTTTTCCAGTTCCCCGGCCAGGTAGAAACCCACTTCACCACCGCCGACTATCATAACCTTTTTGCCGGATTTCTCTCCCTTGCCGCTTATGATTTGTATATATTTTTCTGCGTGGTCCGGTGTGGTCATGGCAAAGACAATGTCATCAAGTTTAAGTTGTGTTGAACCATCTGGAATTATGGTCTCGCTTCCCCTGTATACAGCCACTATGACAGTGTTTCTCTCTGATCTTAGTTCTTCTATATCTTTGGGAGACTTGCCTATGCAGGGTGAGTCTATGGATAGCCTGCAGCCAACCAGTTTTAACTTTCCCTCAGCAAAGTCAACAACATCAATTGCACCGGGTACTTCTATTATTTTTAAAATTCTTTCTGCTGCTACTTTTTCCGGTTTTATATTGAGGTCCAGGTCGAGATATTCTTTTTCAAATATTTTTGTGTAGTTTGTATATTCCGGGTTTCTTATGCGGGCAATCTTTTTTGGTACTCGGGACTGGGTTCCTGCTATAAGGCAGGCAATCATATTAATCTCATCGCTGGTTGTAACGGCAATAACCATTTCTGCTTTTTCTATCCCAGCTTCAGTCAGCACAGAGGGGCTGGATCCGCTGCCATGGATAATACGGACATCTAAACTCTCTTGGAGTTCTTTAACCTTTTTCTCGTCCTGTTCGATTAGGACAACTTCTTGGCCTTCGCTTGAGAGTTTTTTGGCTATTGTATAACCAACTACTCCGCCTCCTATGATGATGGCATGCATTACAGGTAACCTCCAGTGTTAATTAATAATTATATTTTATATCTATAGTCCCTCAAAATAAAGGGGCTTTTAGTTTTTCTTCATTGACAGCGTTTTTTTTGCTGTAGCTGCAATTATACTCGGTATATTTTTGCTCTTGGCTAATGTTTTTAAGTCATGTGAATATAACTGAGAGACAAACCCCATTGCTACAGTTATAGGAGTTTTTGCATTGGTTGCAAGTCCTAATTTTATATTATAGTTTTTCAGCCATTCTTTGTTTCTTGCTATTAGTCTTAAGGTGTCCTCTGAGGTACCTTTTGTTTGTGACAGTTGCAGGATTTCTCCTTCTGTGATTCTGGGGTTTTTAAGTGTGGCAGCAAGAATCATTTTATTGGCGTCTTTTAAGAAAATTCCGCGGGCTTCTTTGTTCCCTGTCATTGCGAACTTTATTTTCTCACCTATTGTCATAGTTTGAATTATTTTATTGACGTTTTTTTCTTCTTCAGTGTCATAGGTTAAGTCGTCAAAGTCTTTTTTAGGCTCTTTTACAAATGTTCCTGCCGCCATATCTTGTGCTTGTTTTAGTACGGAGGGAGGGGTGTAGGGATTTTTCTTCAGTGCATCAACTACCCCGGGGTTTCTTACTACCCTGTCAGTTTCTTCAACAAGAGCCGTAATTACAGCTTCGGAAGCTTTGAGGGCTGTTTCTACAATGAAAACTTCGTCGGCTTTTGTGTTAAGTACACACATGGTAATAATAGTATCGTCTCCTTCATAGAGGTCGGCAATTTCTTTAATAACCAGAGGATCAACAAGTTCAGTCAGGGCAGAGACGAGTGACACAATAGGAAAGTTTCTAAGGCTGTCGTCAGCTGCTTTTCTGACTATTGGGTTTTCATCTTTAGAAAGGTAATATGCCACCGTTAATTGGTCGGAGGGGGTAAGTTCCTCAGGGAGTTTGGCTGCCGCCAGCTTGTCTTCCAGCGATGTTGATTTGTCTACATATTTTAAAAGTTCCGGTGTTATCATATTGTGTCGTCCTGGTTTTTACTTTTTACTTTATTGCCTTTAAGTGGCGGCTTTTGCATCTAGTCTTTGTTTGACTTCCTTAGGGAGTTTTTTCTTAAAAAATCCCGGCAAAGTATTTTTGAAAAACATTGCTAAGTTCCTGTTAAGGGGGTTAGACCACTTAAGTATAGGTATCAGTGGTCTTTTTCTTGCCCCTATGGTGTATAACATGGCTTGCAGGTTCTTGTTTGAAGGCGATGTTGCGAGTCCTTTTCTGAAAACCGTTGTGGCGGCTTTTTTGTTTTTCGCAACCACATAAACCTTACCAAGGTTCAGATAAAACTCGGGGTTAAGGGTATTGGTTTTTATTGCCTGGGTGCATAGGTCTATACCTAAACCAACTTTTCCCCACCTTAGGGCAGAGAGGAGGCCGAAGTATGACATACATTCTGCATTTCTTTTGTTTTCCCTGAAACATTTCTCAAAGGTTTTTGCAGCTCCGTCATGGTCTCTGTGTTTGAGTTGTTTCTTGCCAAGGGTCAGAAGTTTTTTTAAGTCCTTATGACCGGTGCGGCCCTTATGTTTAGGTCTTCTATAGTTTGTTTTCTTCATAAATTATCTTCAATCCTTCTAGTATTAAAAATTCGTCAACTTCATCGATGATGTTTGTTTCATCGGCGACTTTTTTGGAGAGTCCCCCTGTAGCAACAACTTTAGGGTTTGTTCCCGATTCTTTCTTAATCCTTTCAATTATACCGTTTGTCATGGCTATAAAGCCATAAAAAAGTCCCGATTGTATGGCTTCCAGCGTATTTTTTCCTATTACATTTTTAGGTTTCTTTATCTCTACCCTGGGGAGCTTTGCAGTTTTCATAGATAGTGCATCGGCTGATATCTCTATCCCCGGGGCTATGACCCCTCCCGAATATTCCCCAAGTTCAGTAACAAAGTCAAATGTAGTGGCAGTACCAAAGTCCACAATAATTAGCGCAGTTTTATGTTTTTTGTAAGCCCCTACGGCATTAACTATACGGTCCGAGCCAACCTCCCTGGGGTTGTCTGTTTTTATGGATATGCCGGTTTTAATCCCCGGCCCTACTATGATAGGTTTTAACTCTAAGTAGTCCTCTATTGCCCTGGAGAATGACTCCGTTACCGAGGGGACTACTGACGATATTATGGCTCCGGTGAAGTCTTCCTTTTCCAGGTCGGAGGTCTTGAGAAGAGACATTATTTTTATGCCGTACTCGTCAGAGGTTTTTTTCTTAGAAGTGGAAAACCTCCAGTGTTTTTTGAGGAGGTTCTCCTTAAAAAGACCAATTACTATATTTGTATTCCCTATGTCAACTGTGAAAAGCATCTTCTATTCCTTATTGTCCCACCTTAGCATGTTCCACATCGCCGGCAACAACTGTTTTTATATTACCGTCCTTTTCCCTGACAAGGAGTGCGCCTCTGGAATCTATTCCCATACAAATCCCCGAGAAACTGTTTGCACTGGTTACATTTACAACTTTTCCGACGCTGTCGAAGTATGTTTCCCACTCCTTGAGGATTGGGGTTATGCCGCGGTCCAAGAAAACTTTGTACCACTTTTCCATGTTACTGTATAAAGTGGTGGCGACTTCCGATAGGGGCACTTCAATACCTTTTTGCAGATTATGGGAATGGTTTAAAATCGAAGTAGCAACCTGCTTTACCTCATCACTCATGTCTGCCATATCTGATTGTGTCAGGTTTACATTTATACCGATTCCTATGACTATAAAATCAACAGAGTCCGTATCTGTTTTCATCTCCGTTAGAATGCCTGCCGTTTTCCTGCCTTCTATTAGTATATCATTTGGCCATTTTACATTGGGGGCCTTGTTGGTGAATTCCTTAATAGTCTCCGCCGCTGCCACTGCCGAGAGGAGGGTAATAGACTGAGCCTCAGTTGGGCTGACCTTTGGCCTAAGTATAATGGAGGTGTAGATGCTCTTGCCCTTTGGCGACTCCCACTTTCTGCCCAGGCGGCCTTTACCAACCGTCTGGCTCTTGGCTATTACAATTGTGCCTTCCTCTGCGCCGCTGCTTGCCAGTTCAAAAGCCGACTTGTTTGTAGATTCTACTTCATCAAAAAAATGTATATGGTCACCGACAAAGTCGGTTTTTAATTCTGATAGTATTTCTATATTATTAAATATATCTGTTTCTTTAACTAAGAGGTAACCTTTTTTTGAGGAGCTGTTTATTTTGTATCCTGCATCTCTTAGGTTTTTAATGTGTTTCCATACAGCTGTTCTGGATATATCCAGAGTGCCGCTTATTTTTTGTCCTGATAAAAATTCACTGCCTCCGCTGCCGGCTTTGAGCAGTTTTATTATCTGAACCTCATATTTGTTTTGTTTTTGCATCTTTTAAATTAATTTATCGGCTTTTGTCACTATTTAATTAGCAAACTTATGTCTGATGCCTTTGCTGAGTGAGTTAAGGCTCCTGCAGATATGTAATCTACGCCGGTTTTTGCAATCTTAAGTATATTGTCTAATGTTACACCCCCTGAGGCTTCTGTCAGGGCCCTGTGGTTTATTAGAGTTACAGCTTTTTTTAAATTTGTCGTGGTCATATTGTCCAGGAGTATTATTTCTGCGTTGCACCGGAGTGCCTCTTTAACTTCTTTAAGGTTTTTTACTTCTACTTCTATAACAATATCAGGTATTTTTTCCCTAACCAGTTTGATTGCCTTTGTAATGTTTCCTGCACTTTTTATGTGGTTGTCTTTGATTAAAATCGCGTCAAACAAACCAAGCCTGTGGTTCACTCCCCCGCCGCACCTCACTGCATATTTTTCCAAAAACCTAAGGCAAGGAGTAGTTTTTCTTGTGTCCAGCACAAGTGCCTTAGTTGATTTGATACTGCCTACGAACTTACTTGTTAAGGTTGCAACGCCGGAGAGGAGCTGCAGGAAGTTAAGGGCAACTCGTTCTGCTTCTAATATCTTTGCAGTACTACCGCTTATCTTGGCAATAACAGAACCTTTTTTAATCTTGTCCCCGTCTTTGTATAAAGCTTTAAACTTTATCTTTCTATCTACTTCCCTGAAAGCCTCTTCTGCCATAAAAATGCCGGCCAGTACCATGTCTTCCTTAGCTTTAATTATTGCTACTGAGGTTTGTTTTGGCGGGACTATTGCTCTGGTGGTGATGTCGCCTGTGCCAACATCTTCTGCCAGTGATGCTTTTATGAGTTTTTTTGTATAGTCCTTTAACTCTTTAGTTATTTTATTTTTTTTTGTTGTAGCCATAGCATTTCAATTTTATTTAAAGGCTTTTTAGTCTTTTAATGCCTTCTTCTATTTTGATTTTGTCTTCTTTATACCCAGCAAGCTTGCCCTGTTCTTTTTCTATAATTTCAGCAGGGGCACGGTCTGTGAAGTTTTTATTAGATAGTTTTTTCTCTTTACCTTTAATCTCAATTTCGATTTTCTTTAACTCAATTTCTAGTTTTTCAATCTCGCTGCCAGTGTCAACGATTCCGCCAAGGGGTACGAACACTTCAATATTGCCTGCAATCTGGAAGGCAGCCTTGTCTGATTTCTCTCCCTCATCTATGGTTAGGGTGTCCACTTTTGCCAGGGCTTTAATATACCCCTCTCCATTTGTCAGGGCGTCTTTGCTTTTTTTGTCTTTTGTAAATGTATTACATGAACATTTTGTTTTGTTTGGAATATTGTTTTCCATCCGTATGTTTCTTACGGTCCTAATAACTTCCATTACTTCTTCCATGGACTCTGCATCTTCTTTATAAATGTTTTCTATGTTTGACGGGAACTTCTCTGTGCTTATAGTATTAGTTCTTGCAGTTTGCGGCAGGTAGCTATAAATCTCTTCTGTAACAAAAGGCATAAATGGGTGAAGTAGTTTTAGTGTTTCTCTAAGACAGTGGAGCAGCACGGCAGTTGCAACAACTTGTCTGTCCTCACCGGAGTCGCCATGGAGGTCTTCTTTTGCAAGTTCCACATACCAGTCGCAAAGCTCGTGCCAAATAAAACGATAAACCGCCTTTGCAGACTCGTCAAACTTGTAAGTATCAAACCCGTATCTTACATCTTTGGTGGCAACATTGAGTTTTGCCAGTATCCACTTATCGCACATTGCGAGTTTCGTCTCATCGGGAAGGGGCAGGTCTTTTTCAATAAACTGGAGAGAAAAACGAGCCAGGTTCCAAAGTTTATTCGTAAAGTTACGGTAACCTTCAATTCGGTCTTCTGCGAGTTTGATGTCACGGCCTTGGGCTGCAAGGACGGCTAGAGTAAACCTAAGGGAATCGGTACCGTACTTATCGGTCATTACCAGAGGGTCAATTACATTACCCTTACTTTTACTCATCTTAGCTCCGTCTGAGTCGCGAATAAGGGCGTGAATATATACTTCTTTAAAGGGAACCTTCTCTTTAAACTTAAGTCCCATCATAACCATGCGGGCAACCCAAAAGAAAATTATATCAAAACTGGTAAAGAGTACAGATGTTGGATAATATTTTTTAAGTTCGGGAGTGTCCTCTGGCCACCCGAGAGTGGAGAAGGGCCACAGGGCAGAAGAGAACCAGGTATCCAGCACATCACTTTCCTGGTTAATCTCCGGGCTGGAACATTTTTCGCAGACCT
This sequence comes from uncultured bacterium, assembly GCA_965371285.1. Lineage (GTDB taxonomy): Bacteria > Desulfobacterota > GWC2-55-46 > GWC2-55-46 > DRQE01 > CBDUXU01. The sequence continues at coordinate 13,249 of CBDUXU010000052.1, forward strand.
TTGGGGTCTCTACTGAAACTGTTATGTGGTCGCACTGTTCGCAGTACCATGCAGGGATGCGGTGACCCCACCAGATTTGCCTTGAGATACACCAGTCGCGGATATTGTTCATCCAATCAAAGTATGTATTCTCCCAGTTCTTTGGAACAAATTTAATGTCATCATTTTTTACTGCTTCTATGGCAGGCCCGGCTAAGGGAGCTACTTTAACAAACCACTGCTTGGATAGTGTCGGTTCTACTGCCGTGTCGCACCTGTAACATTTTCCCAGGAAGAGTTTGTGGTCGTCAATTTTATCAAGCAGTACTTTTGCCTTTAAATCTTTAATAATTTATTTTCTTGCCTTGTATCTGTCTTGACCTTCATAGTCGCCGCTGTTTTCGTTCATCTTGCCATCCAGGTTCATGATGGTTATAAATTCCAGGTTATGTTTCTTCCCCATATCAAAATCGTTGAAGTCGTGGGAAGGGGTAATCTTAACTGCCCCTGTACCAAACTCCATGTCAACATGGTCGTCTGCTATTATGGGAATGGTACGGCTGGTGAGGGGGAGTTCTATCTCCGAGCCGATTATGTCTTTATACCTATCGTCATTTGGATTCACCGCAACTGCCGTATCGCCCAGCATGGTCTCAGGCCTTGTGGTAGCAACAGTTAGGTATTTAACATTTGTATTAGAACCTTCCTTTAAAGGGTATTTCATGTGGTAGAGGTGGCCGTTTGTTTCGTTTTTTTCTACCTCTATGTCGGATAGGGCGGTTAAACATCTCGGACACCAATTGATTATGTAGTTGCCGCGATGAATGAGTCCTTCGTTGTATAAACTAACAAAAACTTCTTTTACT
>CBDUXU010000053.1:0-14088 GCA_965371285.1 uncultured bacterium
AGGCCCCCTCCATCATTGGTTCTACGATGCAGGCGGCAATCTCGCTGTGATGTTTCTTTAAAATATCTTCAAAACTTTTTAAACATGCGAGCTTGCACTCAGGATAGGTCTTGCCAACAGGGCAGCGGTAGCAGTTCGGATATTCAGCTCGATAGTTTTTAAATAATAAGGGCTTAAATGTTTCGACAAATACATCGATTTCTCCAACGCTCATGCCTCCCACTGTATCGCCGTGGTAAGCGTTGGTGAAGGCAATAAACTTTTTCCTTTTGTTATCATTTTTATTTTTGGCTTTTAAACTGTGATACTGGAAAGCCATTTTGAGGGCTACCTCAACGGCAGTAGAACCGTCATCAGAATAAAAAACCTTTTTTAAATGAGGCGGGAGGAACTTTAAAAGTTTTTCAGATAGTATGGTAGAAGGCTCATTAGCTAACCCGAGGAGGGTAGAGTGACTTACCTTATCGATTTGAGCCTTTATGGCAGAGTTAATTTCCCTGCGGTTATGGCCATGAACATTTACCCACATACTGGCTACACCATCAAAATACTTTTTGCCATTGTTATCTATTAGATAGTTTCCGCGAGCCTTCTCTATCATAATAGTATCCTGGGCCTCCCATTCACTCATCTGTGTGAACGGGTGCCAGACATTTTGTTTGTCGATTTTATTTAGTTTACGGGACATTACTTTATAGCCTTTGTATAAATTACATCGTAGGTTGCAGTGACACCGCCATCTTTTGATGGATAATTCGCTGAGTAATAATTGGAGACATCCCTTAAAAACATTCCCTTTGAAAGATTGTTGCTATCGTCATGGTAAGGGGTGGTTGCTCCAATTTTTTTCAGGGTTTTAAAAAGCTCCCAAGGACTTTTGTATGTCTTAATTATCTCTTCTCTTATAATTTCGATGTCCTTAAAACCAGAACTTTTTAAATCTTCTTCAATGTTTCTTGGCTTTTCAAAGTCCATAGAGCTACTACTGTAGTTCTTTTTTGCCTCACTTACAGATTGTTTTAATTCCTTAAGTGTTTCTTCCCCAAGAGTAGAAAATATAAACGTGCCATCTGGTTTTAATACTCTATAAGTATCTATAAAACCGTTGACCTCTGGAGGTGTCCATTGAAATGTGAGGCTTGATATTATAGTATTGAAGGTTGAGCTTTTAAATGGCAATGCTTCAAAGTCTGCTGTTATGTAAGGACTATTTGTTTTACCTTTTGCTACCTTTGTCATAGATAGGGATATATCTGTACCAATAATATCTGAATTACCGCTTAGATTTAAAACTTCTTCGACTATCTTGCCAGTACCTGAACCTATATCTAAAACTTTACCTTTAATGTAAGAGGCGTTTTTTTTAACTAGCTCCTCGGCAACTTCTTTTTGAAGGTCTGAGTATGCATCATAGGTCGCTGATGCGCGAGAGAAAGAATCCCGTACTGCGAGTTTGTCAAATTTTATTTTATTTATCATTATTGTTTTCTATAAAACTTGTTATTGCACTATTGAACTGACTGCTTTCTGTTATAAAGGGTGCATGACCAGAGTTGTTGAATATCTTTAATGTTGAATTAGTTAAGTTGTCTTTTAAAAACTTGCTTGTCTCTACCGGGCATACAGTATCACGACTACCATGTACGATTAGGGTTGGTGTTTCTATTTTATTTAACTTGTCTCTTAAATCTAAATTGTAAAGAGCATCTAGTGAGTTATAGATACTACTACTGTCTAAGTATTCTGCTTTATCATTATGAAGTTTTATGAAGGACTGTGCGACCTTTTTTTGTAGTTCTTCCTCTGTAAAGTTGAGTCCGTAAAATCTTTTTATTGTTTCTGCGTAGTCAGCTTTGATATCTTTCATCATGCGTTTAACCAATGCAGGGCTTTGCCCGTATGGGAAGTCGCCTGATTTAGTAAAACGAGGAGAGACGCCAACTAAAATTAGTGCTTTAAATTTGTTTTTAAACTGCGTGGAAGCTTCTATAAGTACTTGCCCGCCTAAGGACCACCCAACAGCAATTAAAGCTTCTTCATTTTTTGTATCTTCTTGAAGTTTATCTAACGCAGGACTTAAATCCGGTTTATCCCATTTTGTTGTTGGGTTTTTTCCATGCCCCGGCAGTAGCAGGGTTTGACAGTCGTAATCTTCCAGTAAATTATTTTGCCAAACTGACTCATCAGTTGCCCAACCATGTAAGAATACAACTTTCTGTTTTGCCATTTTTCTTTATTAACCTAGGTGTTTTTTAAGGGAGCTTGCAAGTTTATCTAACTGTTCTCTACTATGGTCACTCATTACTGTTATACGAAGCCTCGCAGAGCCTTTAGGCACTGAAGGAGGCCTTATAGCTTGAACAAAAATCCCATCTTCCAGCAGAGAGTCCCTGAGTAGCAATGTTTCAGATTCACTACCTATAACAACAGGCATGATTTGAGTTTCGCTCTCTCCTGTGTCGCATCCGATTAAGCGAAGTTCTTCTTTTAAGTAACTTCCATTATCCCAGAGCCTGCCTCTCCTCATAGGTTCTTCGTCTATTAATTCTATTGCTCTAATACTCGCTACGCAGAGGGCAGGAGGGAGGGAGGTTGTGTATATAAAACTCCTTGCAGTGTTTTTTATATAGTCGATTACATCTCCTGCAATATCTTTATCTCCAGTAACAAAAGCGCCGAAGGTTCCTATTGCCTTACCAAGTGTGCCGATTTGCAGGACATTTTTTGCTTTTATATTTAGCGCATCCAGTGTGCCTTTTCCGTACTTGCCCGTAGCCCCGGTGCCGTGGGCATCGTCTATTATGAGCAGCGCGTCATATTTGTTAGCTGTGTAGAGTATGTCGTTCAGTGGGGCAAAGTCTCCGTCCATACTGAAGACCCCGTCGGTTATTACAAATTTTTTCTTGGCAGTGGAAGTTTTGAGTTTGTCTTCTAAGTATTCTACATCTTTGTGAGGGTAGCGGGTTATGGCGGCGCGACTTAAAATCGCACCGTCTATAATAGACGCGTGGTTAAGCTTGTCCATAAAGATTTCACTGTCTCTATCGGCAAGGGCGCTTATTACTCCAAGGTTTGCATGGTAGCCTGAGTTGAAAAGCAGAGTTTTAGTAGTACCTTTAAATTCGCTGATTTTGTCTTCCAGTTCGAGGTGGGCGTCCATTGTTCCTGTAACCAAGCGAGATGCTCCGGAGCCTACACCATACTTATCCATGGCATCCTTTGCTGCTTTTATTACCTCCGGATGGTTAGCAAGGTTTAAATAATTATTAGAACAAAAGTTTAAACACTCTTTCCCGTCGATTGTAATGGTCGCATCCGTTCCTTCTGCTATTGGCAGGGTGCGAAGAAGCCCCTCATTATCTAAACGGGTGAGCTCGTCACTATAGAAGCCATCAAAGAATGTTTTTTTATTCATTACCATATCTTATGAATGGGCGCTCCCTTGAACAAGCCCAAGGTCTTTTATCATCTGCAAGTCTTCCTCGCTGTCGCGGCCTTTGGTAGTAAGGTAGTTACCTACCATAGTTCCGTTTGCACCTGCGCCGAACATAAGAGGCTGAAGGTCGCGAAGGTTTACCTCTCTTCCGCCGCAAACTAAAATCTCTTTTGTAGGAAGCATGAGCCTAAAGAGTGCAATAATTTTTAGGCACTTCATAGGGGTTAGGTCCGTTTGACCCTCCAGTGGTGTTCCCGGGCGAGGGTTTAAAAAGTTAATAGGCACTGAGTCAACATCTAACTCTTGCAGGGTTTCGGCAAGTTCAACTCTCTGCTCCCAACTCTCACCCATACCCATGATGCCTCCTGTACAGGTAAAAAAACCAAGCTCCTTTGCATTTTTAACGGAGTTAATGTCGTCTTCATAGCTGTGGGTTGTACATATATTAGGAAAAAAACTTCTTGAAGTCTCCAGGTTGTGATGAAAACTCTGTAGACCCGCGTCTTTTAGTTCTTGTAATCTCTCTTTACTCATTATTCCAAGTGACGCGCAGGTCATCATGTCGGTGGACTCTTTGATTTGGCCAAGTGCGTCTTTAAGTATTCCAATGTCCGACTCCTTAACAATTCCTGTGCCGCTGGTTACAATGGAAAATTCACCAACGCCATTGGCCTGTGCTTCTACTGCAGCCTTTGCTATTGTCTCTGCCGTTGCCATCGGATATTCAGGTACTTCCGATTCGGGGAAGTGGACTGATTGGGAGCAGAATGTGCAGTCTTCGGCGCAAAGTCCGCTTTTAGCATTTATTATTCCGCAGGTGTTTGCCTTGTCGCCTTTAAAAGTGCGGCGGACTTTGTCAGTTACTGCCAGTATCTCGTATATATGTTCTTCCGGTATTTTGGTAAATTCCACTCCTTCGTCATAAGTTAGGCCTACGCCCCTTAGGGCCTTCTCCTTAGCCATAGCTAAAAATTCAGATATATTTGTAGTCTGGGACATATTAAAATCTCCTCTATTATAGGGTTTTATTTGTTTTGTGTTAAAAAGTTTAGATAAAACAATAACATAGGGAGGTATTTATTGTCAACCTGGTTGTTTTTATGGTTGACGATAGGGTGGTGGTAGCGGCCAGTTGACAGAAAATATCATAAGAGATACAATTGTTTAAGTAAGAAATAAGGAGTTTTAATTATGGATTTTCATGTAAAAATAGAAAAAGATGAATCAGGTTACTTCACAGCTGAGGTGCCTGCCTTGCCGGGATGTTTTTCTCAAGGCTCTACATTGGAGGAGGCTAAGGCAAACATAGGTGAGGCTATTGAAGGTTGGCTGGAAGTAATGGAAGAAAAACAGGGAGCAGACCCAAAAACTTAAGTTGTCATTCCCCTGAAAAGGGGAATCCAGAAGTTTCTGTTTTTATAGACCTTCTAAAAATACACTGGATTCCTGCTTCCGCAGGAATGACAGACAAAAAAGGCCTGGAGTTCCAATCTACACAAACTTGAAGGCCTGTATATTTTAACTTATGAGTGTGCTTTTTCCTAGAGTCCCACAGTTAGGACATTTGTGTTTCCCCCAACCCCATGCAAGAAAAATAAGACCTGGAACTAGCCAGAATAATAAGAGTATTAAAAAAATAAACTGAGGGGCGTTATAGTTTCTAAGCCAAGTTTTCATTGGTCCTTCGTAGTTACACACTAAACATTTTCTTGCCCCAGCTTGTGTGAGTTTATTCTCAGTATTTTGAACATTATTTAATGGGTGACCACACCCAGGACAGCTAGTAGCCTTATCAGAAACTTCCTTTTTACATTCGGTGCATTCAATAAGAGCCATGTTGTTTGCCTTTCAATTATATATTTTAATAGCTATATTACAGGAATTATTTTGCTTTTGTCAAGTTTGTCGGATTTAAGATGAATATTACTTAGTATTATTTTAACGCCTTTAAAAGTGATTGGAGCGTCACGCTCCTTTCCTCCTAAATAAATCATGTTTAGTGCTTACAATTCTGTCCAGGAAGAGCAGGCCATCGAGGTGGTCTATTTCGTGCTGAAAGCAGACTGCTTCGAAGCCGCGAGTTTCAATTTCAATACTCTCTCCATCAGGATTTAATCCAGTAACAGTAACGATTTTTGCCCTTTTAACATTGGCAGTATAATCGGGTACAGAGAGGCATCCTTCTCGCACAATCTTTTCTCCATCCATTTTGGTGATGACCGGGTTAATTAATATGACAAGCCCGTGGCAGGAGTTTTTCTTTGCAAACTTACTGCTCTTCTCTACTGATTTATTGTAAACATCTGTAATGTTCACAGCGATTATTCGCTTTAAGATGTTTATCTGAGGCGCAGCAAGCCCAACACCGGGGGAGGACTTAAGTGTGTCAACAAGGTCTGTGATGTCACTGCGAACCTCATCAGTGATTTCGTCTACTGTAGCAGAAACCTCTTTAAGTCTTTCATCGGGATATATGAGTATTTTTTTTATTGGCATGGTGTTAGTTTATTCTTAGTTAGTTGATTCTCGGATGTTCCCTTAGAAAGAGGCTTACAAGCCTTCGAAGATTTCTATTTCTTTTACCGTTATATGTACGCCGATTTCTTTTCCCAGTTCTGTGAGTTTATCTTCTATATCTTCTGCGTTCACGGTTTCAGGCCCTTCTGGCCCCTCTGGAATGTTAGCTTCTATTACCATGATATAAATGTCTTTGTCTCCGCTGTCTTTGCCTGCACCTTTTTTTGAATTAAGGTCTGTAATGCTAACGCCTAGTTCTGCGAGCAAGTTTGTTGTTTTAAAAACAATACCCTCAGTGTCTGCGCCGTAAACTGTTATAAGGTAGTTACCTGTCAGTGTTTCGCCGGTATCCTCTTCATCCATTTCTTTGAACTGTATGGAGAGGCCAACTTCTTTTTCTACTTTAGATAAAGAATCTAAGAGTTTTGCCGAGTCTAGGTCACTGGGGGCAGTCATTATAAGTATGACAGCAAACTCGCTGCCAAGCCGCGTCATAGATGAGTCTTCTATGTTTATTTTATATTTATAAAGTACCTGAGTCAGGCGGCTGACAATACCTGTTTGGTCCCTACCTACTGCCGTGAGTGTAAATTTTTTCATATGTGGCTCCTTTTTTTGTTGGAGGTTTAATTGTTAAATTAACTTATGTAAGTACTGCTATAGTGAAAAAGACTGCAAATACTATTAAGATTGAAGTCTGGAAAGTATTAGTTAGCTCTAAGAGCTTGGATATTTTCGTAAAACTAACATCACCAAGAGGTTTGTATTCTTCTTTTTTTAGAAAGTTTTTTAATGCTTTGTGTTGTTCTAAATTTCTGAAAATGTATTGTGGTCTCTCCAATTTTTGCCATAGTTCATTGTGCTTCTTCTTTAATATATATATGAAGCGGCAATCTATGTAATTGGTTGTAATCAATGAAAATATGAAAATTACTGAAATAAAAAACAGTATGTCGGTTATTTCCACTATGAGTTACTCCTTACCTTTTGAATATTTGTTTGGTGACTTATAATACTTTTTTCCTTTTAGTTTGTCGGGAAGGTAGTCCTGCTCTACCTTGCTGTCTTTATAGTTGTGTGGGTACTTATAGTTTTTGCCATAACCCATCTCTTTCATCAGGCTTGTAGGGGCGTTTCGAATATGTTTAGGTACAGGGAGGGCGCCGCTTTCTTTTACATCTCTAAGGGCTTCCAGGTATGCACTGTATGATGCGTTGGACTTAGGCGCAGTTGCTAAGTATGTGACTCCCTGAGCCAGGGGAATCCAACCCTCCGGCATTCCGACAAAGTGTACAGAGTCCTTTACAGAGAGTGCTACTTTAATGGCTTCTGTATCAGCGTTCCCAATGTCTTCGGAAGCAAAGATTACCATCCTCCTGGCAATAAACATTGGGTCTTCACCGCCTTCAATCATGCGGGCAAGATAATAGAGAGCTGCATCGGGGTCGGACCCTCGCATAGATTTTATAAATGCAGATATAACATTATAATGTTCCTCACCGTTTTTATCATAGACAATCTGCTTGTCCATTATGTCTTTAACTGCTTCTAAGGTGATGGTAATTGAATTGCCGGAGTTCTTTTCTCCGGACCGAACGGCAGTATCAAGTGTATTAAGAGCATACCTTGCATCACCGTCAGAGAAGTCGGCAATAAAGTTGAGTGTGACATTGTCTATTAAAATATCTGTATCGCCAAGTCCTATTTCCAATTTTAATGCTCGGTCTAAAATATTTTTTATGTCTTCCTTAGTTAAAGACTCAAGTGTAAGTACCTTACACCTTGAGAGAAGCGGGGCGTTAATTTCAAATGATGGATTCTCTGTGGTTGCGCCGATTAATGTAATAGTGCCTTCTTCAACATGGTGGAGGAAGGCGTCTTGTTGGCTTTTGTTAAAACGGTGAATCTCGTCAACAAATAGGATTGTATCTTTGCCGCGCATTTTATTTATTTCGGCCTTTTTGGTAACTTCCCGAATGTCTTTTACACCGCTTAAAACGGCAGAGAACTCTACAAACTCGGCATCACTGCCTTCTGCAATTATTCGAGCCAAAGTGGTCTTTCCTGTCCCCGGAGGTCCCCAGAGGATTAGGCTTTGAAGTTCCCCGTTACTTATAAGTTTTTTAAGGTATGATGAATCGCCGAGAATATGCCCCTGACCATAAAAGTCCTCTAAAGAGTGAGGCCTCATGCGCTCAGATAGGGGTGCAGATGCTAAATCAGGCTTAATCTGTTTGTCGTCAAAAAGTTCCATAGATATATAAATATACTAAAGGGAGGTCAAAAATACCAGAGGCATTTGTTTAACCTTATATATCCTTGACTTTAGCCTTGTCAGAGTTTAAAATTCTTTCTCTAACAGTAAATCACCTTACCCGTAAGGCTAATTAGGTAATAAATTTATGAAAAATCTAAAAAACATTCAGAGCTCTCTAACATTATCTGTTATGGCAATAGCGCTGTTTATAATGACCACAGGCACTGCCCATTCAGCAGGCAAAACTATAGTAATAATGCCTTGGAAGTATAATGGACCGCCCGGCAGCAGTTATATAGCCGGCGCTATGAATGACATGTTTTTCTCGCGTTTGGCATCCGTGGAAGGTCTTAGTGCAGTAAAAGGCTCTAAGCAGGTATCCACCACCGACGGCGCAATTAAGGCGCTTGGCAAAACTAAGGCAGATTATATATTCTTCGGAAGCCTCTCGTCACTGGGACAAAATATTAGTCTCGATGGTCATCTTGTTTGGGTTAAAGGTAAGTCGTCAGTACCCTTTTCCATATCCGGCAGAGGAGTGGATAGCCTTGTAGGTATGGCAGATAATCTTACAAATGATATTAGCAGCGCCATTAGAGGTACAGCTACATCCCTACCGGGCGGGGCAGGAGGCGTTGCCGAGCCAACTTATAGTGGTCAGTTTAATAACAAAATAGAAATTGTAGATGTATCAAAAAAAGAAGAAACAAAAACTCCCGAGGCAGGGACTCAAGTAGTCACTCCAATTAGTCCCGCAGAGATAACTCCCGTGCCAACTCCAGCCCCAAAACAAGTACAAAAAAGCAGCGGCTTTGCAGTCAGGGCAAAGTCCGGGGGAGGGGGAGTGAGGAAAGATTTTATATTTAAGTCGCAGCTTCAAAAAGATTTTATAAAAAGTATTCTTACAGCCGACTTAAATGGTGATGGAATAAAAGAAATTATAACTATATCAGAGAGAAAAATTTATATAGATAACTATACTGACGGCAAGCTAAAGAGGGTAGCGGAAATTAAAGGGCCAAAAGGAACAAACCATATAACCCTCTCTGCCATAGGAACACAAAATTCAACTGCCGGGGCGGTGTTTATTGCGTCACTCCTAAAAGGTAAGGCAAGCAGTAAAGTTCTTACTTATGAAGGCGGAGAATATAAAATAACCGCCCAGGGAATTAGGTACATAACAAGAGTCCTCACACTGGCAGGCAAACTAACGCTAGTTGGGCAAGAGTATAAACATGGGCAGGGGCTATTAAACAAATACCATATACTAGGCGATAACTTTGAGCCTATTGGGAAACTGGACTTGCCAAAAGGTATAAACATACTGGGACTTCAGATTGCAGATTTCACGGGAGACGGGTCAGAGGACATAGCGGCGCTGGATAGCAGCGACCATATAAAGCTCTTCGAGAAGATTGAAGCAGGCTCTGATGGACTAACGGAAACCTGGCAAAGCAGCACTAAGTTTGGCGGAAGCCTCGATAGGGTTGACTATGTAAAGTCTGCAGGAAGCCTTAAAAGTGCTGACTCCCAACTCTTTAGCAGCGGTTTTAAAGCCTATGACTCAGATGGTGACGGAATATTAGAAATTATATCCAGGGCAAATATCGCAGGCGGGTTTTTCGGCCAGTATTCAAAAATAAAAAGACGCTACACAAGCGGCACAGTTAAAAGCATGGTCTTTGATGGAGCGCAGATGACAGACAACTGGGAAACTAAAGTTATGCAAGGCTACATAGCAGACTTCGTGGTAGTAGATATAGACCAAGATGGCAGAAAAGACATACTCCTGGTAGTAGTGCCTAAAGGCAAACCAGGCAGGAAAGCAAAAAGCCATATAATTGCCTACCGCCTCTTCTAGGGAGCGTCCCGCTCCACCGAATTATCGGTACATCTGGTTTTTATTAAATCCGCAGACTGAATCTGTTTTTTAATATGATTTAATTGTTTTGTCATTGCGAGGGCTGAAAGCCTGCGGCAATCTCGTCTTATGTCTCAAAACCGTTCGCCCTGAGCTTGTCGAAGGGTTAACCGAACGCACCCTAGTCTGTCATTGCGAGCGGAATAGAATGTGATTTAAAGATTCGTTTTTTTGCTTTGTTTTTAATCAATTTTATTGTAGAATTAATCCTTTAACATTTCTATCAGATAAACCTCAGTATGGCGGTGTAGCTCAGGGGTAGAGCAGGGGTCTCATAAGCCCCGAGTCGGTGGTTCAAATCCACCCACCGTCACCACAAACCTGCGGTTTGATGCAATTTCCTAACTAGTCCCCAGCAAGCAATAAGTTTTGTAGCAAGATTTGACTTTTCATAGAGTCCAGCGTCACGCTGGTAGCCTCCACGGCGAGCAGACCTCTTGCATCGAATTTTCGGAACACCTAATCTATAACCATTTTGTAGCAAGATTTGACCTATCTAGCCTCCATGGCAAATGGTCACGTTGGTTTTTATGCTAGCTAATTACAGCAATTTGATTCTATAATGTGTGTATGGAATTTAAAAATTCAGTACAGATACCTTCAGGCAATGACACCCTTAACGCATTTTTAAATATTCCTGACAATGCTAAGGGTATAGTTATATTCGCCCATGGCAGCGGTAGTAGTCGTCACAGCACACGCAATCAATATGTGGCAGGTGTGCTTAATGACCATGGTTTTGCTACGGTTCTTGCCGACCTCCTTACAGAAGAGGAAGAAGTCATTGACAATGTAACCCGCGAGATTCGTTTCAATATCCCACTCTTGGCAGACCGTTTGGAAGATATTGCATTATGGTCAAAAGAAAATGAGGCGACTAAGTCGCTGCCTATAGGTCTTTTCGGGGCAAGCACGGGGGCCGGAGCTGCTCTTATTGTAGCAGCAAAAGAGCCTGACATTATTGATGTCGTAGTCTCCCGCGGAGGCAGGCCTGACTTGGCAGGAGAGTTCCTGCCTGATGTTAAGGCGCCAAGCCTTTTAATTGTCGGCGGTAATGATGATGTAGTCATAGGGCTTAATGAAGAAGCCTTAGAAAAACTTAACGACCTTTCTAAACTTGAGATTGTTCCCGGTGCAACACACCTTTTTGAAGAGCCTGGAACTTTAGAGCGCGCTGCCAACCTGGCAGCGAAGTGGTTTGAAACAAAGTTGAAATAAAGGATATTTTTATGACGTTTCAGGACAGAAGAGATGCAGGGCGACAGCTCGCAGAAGCACTAGCCGAGTATAAAGAAAAAGAAGATACCATTATCATGGCACTTCCCCGCGGCGGTGTGCCTGTGGCTGATGAAGTTGCAAAGGTTCTTAAACTTCCTTTGGACGTGTGGCTTGTTAGAAAGCTAGGCACACCGGGGCAACTTGAACTTGCAATGGGCGCTATCTCCATAGGTGATGTGATTTATTTAAATAAGTATGTTGTGGATAATGCAGGTATATCTGAGGACGATATAGAAAGCGCCGTAGAGAGAGAAAAAGCAGAGCTGGAAAGACGCAACATTCTCTACAGAGCAGGAAAGCCTGCCCCAGATATAAAAGGTAAAACCATTATTATAGTTGATGACGGACTTGCCACAGGTTCTACGATGCAGGCCGCCGCTCAGTCGCTCAAAAAGGCAGGTGCAGGGTATATTGTCGTCGCTGTACCTGTCTGTTCCGACACAGGTTTTGATATACTCTCCGATGTTTCAGATAAAATAATCTGCCTCCACAAGCCGGACTTTTTTATGGCAGTAGGCCAGTGGTACTCCGACTTCTCCCAAACTACAGATGAAGAAGTACAATCCATCCTCAACAAGCGTCCCGCTTGACCGAATTTAAAAAATCTCCCGATTTACGAGTTTTGGTAAGTATTCATTTTTAAACATAAAACATATTGTACCTATTTTTCTTTATGTGAGATTAAATTTGTGGTTAAATTTATATTCGAGGGTATTTTTTGAATAATATTAACACAAAAATGAGACTTTATTAAAATGAGCGAAAAGAGTAAAGATATAGTAAAAACTGATGTCGACCACCTAGAGAAGGTTCTTAAGGGTATTGAGCAAGCTGTTAATGCAAAGCCTGTAATTACTGATATGTTAGATGAGAAGAGGTGGCAGTATAATGCATTAGAAAAAGTACAAGAAGATGATTTAAATAATGAAACCTTACAAAAGTTAGCTGACACTTCTCAAGAAATTTTAAAGTTATCTATTTATGACTTTACTACAGATGTAACTTCATTGTCTGGTGCTGTGGTTTCCGATAGCACTTCAGTTGCTACGACAGTTGTTCGTGTTGCCGAAAATGATGATAATGCAGTTTGGGCATCTATGGTGGTCAGTCAATATCAAGAAATACAAAATAAGCATGATATTATAAACAAAATAGAATTGTTATTAGGAGGTTTAACTGAGAGTAGAAAGAATCCTCCAGAGAGTTTTAAGGGTGCAGTAGATGAATGCAAGGTAAGTATTTCGGAAAATAGAAATTTTCTTAAGGCATCTGTCCAGTTGAGAAATGTTTTAGAAGATGTCAAGGGTGTTTTATTTGTCAGGTCAGACCTGTCTGGTGTTAGTCGTGCATCAAGATGGGATAAGATGTCACGAGATTTATCGAAGGACGGTACTTCATTAGCTACTTTGTTGTATGAAAAGAGTAATTACGATAGTTTGCATCTTAAATTAACAAATATTACTAAAAAAAATGTAACGACAAATTCTCAAGACTTTGAATTCATTTTTATGGAGTTTTTAAATCATTTATATGCAGTGCTACAGTCTATTTAATATGGTTATAAGGAGTTTAAGTTGGTTAACGTGTTGAGTGTTATACCTAATATAAGTTTTGCAGATATAGTTAGTCCCATAGTCACTTTATTAGCCGCTTTTTCTGGTGCATGGTTTGCTTTTAAATTGCATGACAATAAAGAGCAAAGGGCTATTGATAATGCTAACCTTGCTTCGCTAAATAAGGCAATATTCACTTTAGGGCAGCAACTTAATACATTGTGGGTCTATTATAAACAGTGTATTTTGCCACACAAAGATACCCATGCCCCCTGGATTTCAATTCCAGCGACTTTAAAAACAACAATACCTAAGATATATATAGACATGCCTTCTTTGATATTTCTTGTTAGGGACGGTCATGGAGGGTTGATACAAGAGATTCTAATTGGAGAGGAGAACTTTCAATCAATACAAGATTCAATTCATTCAAGGTCTATAGTGCATGACGGTAAGTTGCAAGACCATTTAGAAAAATTAGGATTTAGAGATGGCAGTAATGAGATGGATGCTACAGGTTTTGAGAATTTGTTGGTTGAATTGGGTCCTAAATTAGTAGGAGAGATGCAAAATATTACGACATATATAGTTGGTGAGACCAAAACTACAATTTTAATGTATGATACTTTAATTAAGAAATTAAATAAAGTTTCGAAAGGCCTTTATCCTGAGGAACGGGTTCTGAATTATAAAGTAGAGAAGAAGGACGAAGAACTTTATGCAGAATTATTTAAATAATTTTGTATTGAGTCCAGTATCATGCTGGGTCTTGTCTTTATAATTAAGTGGAGCGTCACGCTCCATTCTGATACACTTAATCAATTAAATTTTATGAAAGGATGGGCTTAGTGATGAGGCTGGTTTTATGGTCTTGTTTTTATAACTGAGTCCAGGTGTCACACCTGGTGAGAGTAGCTAGTTTTAATGCAAATTCGATAAGGATGTTATTAAAGGGGACAGACACCTTTGATTTCGTCTTGTAGAGTAGACAATGTCAGTAGATAGTTTTTTAAAATTGAGTGCAGGTGTCACACCTGGTGGCTGAAGACGGCGCCCATGGCGACGGTAAAGAGTGAGAGGGCGAGGAGTACCCAGTGCATGCGGTTCATCTTTATGAAGATTTTGT
>CBDUXU010000054.1:0-13903 GCA_965371285.1 uncultured bacterium
CCCTCCCGCGCCCCGGGCCGCCCCCCCCCCACCCACACCGCCCGCCCGCCCCCCCACGCCCCGCCGGGGGCGGGGGACAACTTTTTTTACAGTCCGTCCGTCTTGCGCAGTAAGGGCGGTTTGAAGGGATATGCCGCCGATGCCTAGTTTTTCAAAAGTCAAAAGATCGCTTGTCATCCCTGCCAGGCCAGTGGGGTCATATCCTGCTATTGTAAGTGCTGTCTTCATTTTATAGTTTTCCTAAAGTTATGTAGTGTACATGTAAACTGACTGAATCGAACCAATAATAAAACCCATAATTGCGCCCAGCAATTCAATATACTTAAGTTCCTTGGAAATGAAACTTGTCAGCAGGTTTTCAAATTTTTCCAGGTCCAGCTGGTCTATCTTTGTAGATAACATATTTTGTATGTCAACGGACTTTGTCAGGCGGGTGGATATGTCACCCTTTTTCTTTTCCAATTGTTTTAATATTTCTGAAGTTACCAAATATTTTATATGGTAATTAATATTCTCCGACAAAAGCCCTATAATCGGGATTTGTTTCACACTGCTGGAGGAGAGTTTATGTTCTATTATGTCATGTACTGTTTTTTCTACCTCGATTTGCCAGTCTATATTATCAAGAGCGCTGCTTATATCTTTTGAACTCAGCAGTTCCCTCTCAACCGTTTCTGCTATGGCGGTGGATATCTCTTCCCTCCGTTTTGGAATTATACCTTGGAATGTAATTCCCAGTACGGAAATTGGAAGTATTGGCCTAAACAGTAGTTTAATGGCCAGGTAATTTGTTGACCAGCCAATTAGTCCGCCTAAAAGAGGAGGTAATATGTATTCTATGTTAATCATTTTTTTCGGCAGCTTTTGATAAGTTTGGATGTTGGTTAAACAAGTAGACGCAGGGAAGGGTTACAAACCTCTTTTGTTTATATATTCAGTTGTGTATTGGCTGTAGAGTATGTCCCATTCACGACTGCCTTCGGGAACATGTTTAGACAAACTTCTTATAGTGTCTCTTGCATGTGTGTCTGCATCATCCTCATGTTTGAAAATTTCGAACATCAAGGCCTTGGTTTCACTTATTGCTTTTTCCTCGTCAGTGTAATCTACCATGTCGTCATTCCAGACAGAGTCTGTGATTAGGTGGGCCAGGTGAGTAATTCTGTCTTCAGAAAACCTCATATAATTAAATCCCTTTCACGGATAAGCCTGTTTTTTATCATATTAAACATTTTACGGTAATCTACCTGATTTTCATCCATTTCGCTGGAGTGAGATTCTATCATCTCTTTTACTTCATCATCGAGCCTGTCTTCTGCCCTTAAATTTGCTATAAATGCCTCAACCATGCGGTTATGAACAATCTTTTCATCTGTTTTGTAGATGATCAGGTTCTTGTCTTTTAGGTTGTTTACAACCTTTTTGACAATGGTTTCAACTTGTTCTTCTGTTAGCTTCATGAGAAAAAAATATCATAATTTATACCATCATACAAGGCTTTTTACCTGAGCCTTTAACTAGATTGACTCTTTTGATAAATTATCTTATATTTAGGAGATATGGAATCATCTTTAACATCGCTACTGAGAGCCTGCTTTGCAGGTAGGGCTTTTTTTCTATTCAAGCTAATTGGAGTTTTAATCCTTTCTGCTGCTTGGCCTCAGCTATCTATAGGTGAAGACAGAACTGCTCCTTTGTCCGCCAAAGAAGGACAGCCATCACAGAAAGACATAAAATCGTCGGTAGGTAGAATTATTAAAAAAGGGCAAATCTATGAACTGGAAGGGGACAGTCTGCGGGCATTTAAAGAGTACAAAAAAGCCATTAAAATCGCCGGGAAGGATTATAGAGGTTACTTTAGAATGGCTAATCTGCAGCAAAAAATTGGAGATTTTGATTCAGCTGAGCTTAATTTTGAAAAAGCCATGGAGCTTTCTCCCCAAAACCCTCTTATACATAATAACCTTGCCTGGCTTTATATTGAAACTAATAGGGCCGGTTTCGCAGAAAGTTTGATTTTAGAAATTCTAAGTAAAGACATGGATAGAAACTATATTTATCATGATACCTTAGCAACAGCCTATTATCATATGTTTAATTATATATTGGCAAAGCAGTATTATAATGAAGCAATTCTGTATGTACCTGCCCAAGATATAAGAAGTCAGCTTTCTATATACAGTCATATAAGAGACATGTATTTAAGAATTAATAATGCAGAAATGGTTTTTAAGATTGAAAAAATATTAGAGAAACTTGAACTAGGTCATCCTGCTACAATGATGGACCTGGGAGTTGGAGGTCTTCAGTGAGGATTGTTTATGGAATTAATCCTGTAAGGGAAGTATTAAAAACTGACCCAAGGAGAGTAGAAAAGATTTTTTATAGCTCGGAGAAGGGTTTAGTTGCAGACTTGGTCACTAAGGCAGCTAAGAGCAGGATAAAAAGCGAACTTGTTGACAGAGGAGAGCTAGCCAAGTTGGCTTCTACTGACTACCACCAGGGTGTGATGGTGCAGATTAAGGGAGAGTTTAGATATGTAGTGCTGGAAGATATAATTCAAAAACCAGCAGACCCTTTTAAACTTATTTTAATTTTAGACAACCTTCAGGACCCGCAAAACTTCGGCTCCCTTATAAGGGCATCTGTTGGGGCAGGGGTGAGCGGTATAATTATACCAAAAGACAGGTCTGTTGAGGTTACCCCGGCCGTTAGTAAAGCTTCGGCGGGAGCGACTGAGTATATGGACATTGCAAAGGTCTCTAACATATCATCTGCTATAAGGGATATAAAAAAAGCAAACATATGGGTTGCCGGACTTGACGGGAAAGGCGGCCGGAGTATTTATAAAGAAGATTTAAAAAGGGACTTGGCAATTGTTGTAGGTAGTGAGAGTGATGGCATTAGGAGGCTTGTGAAAGAGGAGTGCGACTTTTTAGTAAACATTCCTATGGAAAACTCTTTTGACTCGTTGAATGCTGCACAGGCCGGTGTGGTGGCACTTTTTGAAGCAAAAAGGCAATTTAGTCTTATTTAAAAGAAAATTTGGCGTTGCCAAAATTTTCTTTATGAAAAAATAACTTGGCTTCACCAAGATTGTCATTTAAAAAAATAAGTCGGTTTTACCGACATTATTTTTTGACTATCGTCTGAGCTACTTGTCCCCTTAGATGCTAGGCCATCTGAGCTGAGGACACTTTACCGCCTAATATATGCATATGTAGATGAGGTACTGTTTGACCACCATCTTCATTAGTATTTATAACCAGGCGAAAACCTTTTTCCTGAACACCAAGAGTTTTTGTTACTTCCCTTGCAGCCCTTATCATCTCGCTTGTCAACTCATCATCACAATCAAGTAGATTGTCATAATGTTTTTTAGGTAGAACAAGAAGATGGAGAGGCGCCTGAGGGGCTACATCTTTTATAACTATAAAGTTATTTGTTTCATGGAGCACGCTAGAGGGTATTTCTCCTGCAACAATCTTACAAAATATACAATCTGACATAGTGCCTCCTTAAATAAATTAGAAAATAATTAATATTTTTCTGAATATCTGAATAATAAAATAATGTTGGTGTAACCAACTTATTTTTTTAAACGTCCCTTTTTTTCTTCTATTCCCGATGTCCCAAACCTTCTTTGAAACTCTCCAAAAACATCATTAATATCAATATCTGAATTTTCTAAGGCAACCATTGTGTGAAACCAGAGGTCGGTTAGTTCTTTTACTATTTCACTATTATCTTTCTCTTCAATTGCCTCTATAAGTTCATCAGCTTCTTCTTTAATTTTTTCAATTATTTTAGCTTTACCGCCCTTATAAAGAGAGGCGGTGTAGGACGAATCAGGAGATTCGCTTTTTCTATCCCCTAATATATTAGCTAGGGCTGAAATTATATAAGGCCCTGCTGCCTGACCCGAGTCAGATGAGCTGAAATTCTTAAAGAAACAAGTCCTCTCGCCTGTGTGGCAGGCTACACCTGTTTGGTCAACCATGACCAGTAGTGTATCCATGTCGCAGTCATAGAGCAGTTCTTTAACGGCTTGAGTGTTTCCTGAGGTTAGTCCTTTGACCCATATTTCCTGCCTGGAGCGGCTGTAATAGGTAGCCCTGCCCGTCTCCAGCGTCTGCTCCAGGGACTCTTTGTTCATATAGGCTAACATAAGTACTTCTCTGGTGTAGGCGTCCTGAGCTATGGCAGGGACTAGACCATTTGAGTCATATTTTATAGAATCTATGTTGTCGTTTAATTTACTCATTTTTTGTCTCTGTGTATTCTTTTTTCTATCTTTACTTTGATTCCTTCTTTTAAAGATAATTTATGGGGGTCCTTAATGGGTGCTTCAAGTTTGCCTTCTAAGTTTGCCGCAGCTTTGGTTTCTTTTTTCCATTTAAAACTATGGAAGAGTTCTTTATGTTTACCTACAAAGTAAACAATCATGCAGGTAATAACCAGCACTATGAATACCCAAAGGTTTGGTCTTACAATAAATTCGTACAGTTCAAAGGGTATGAATAAACCGGTAAAACATACAACTAACCATTCTGCCCATTTCTCCCGCCTGTGGAGGCCGTAAGCTTCTACAAAACCAGTTGCTCCGAATATAAAAAATACTACTGATAGAATAACAAGTGTATTAGAGCTGGTATGGACAGTTTGATCTAAAAACATATTTACATAATAATTATCCATAGATACCTCTAGCAGGTAGGCTATTTTTTCTGTGGCTGCTGCTAGTCCGGTGTCTTTAATACTATAAAAACCATAGGCTATTATAAGTTGCAGGATTCCCGTTGTGACTTTCTGAAATATAATAAGTTTTAATATATTATCACTTTTATTTTTCAAATTATTTTATCCGTCTATTTTTTTTATAAAAAAGATTTATATTCTGATATTTATGCCTTTGTCTTTTAAAAACTTTTTTGTCTCCGGTATAGTAAATTCTCCAAAATGAAATATGGAAGCAGCCAGTACTGCATCGGCATGTCCAACTTTGAGAGCTTCTTCCAGGTGGGGGAGTGTGCCGGCGCCTCCTGAGGCAATCACCGGTACTGTAACCGCATCTGATACGGCGCGGGTTAGTTCCAGGTCGTAACCGTTTTTTTGTCCGTCTTCATCCATGGAAGTTAAAAGAATTTCTCCTGCGCCAAGCTCCTTAGTTACCTTTACCGCCCACTCAACGGCGTCAATACCCGTGTCGTTTCTGCCACCGTGAGTATATACATGCCAAGTGTTTGTATTTTCTGTATCACGCTTTGCGTCAATTGCTACTACAATGCATTGGCTTCCAAACTTTTGGGATGCTTCTTTTACAAAATCAGGGTTTTTTATTGCAGCAGTGTTGATTGAAACCTTATCTGCTCCTGCTCTTAACATATCACGAATGTCGCCAATGGTAGATATCCCCCCGCCAATTGTGACAGGCATAAACACCTCTGCAGCGGTGCGCTCTGCAATATCAATAATAGTTTTTCTCTTCTCGTGGGAGGCAGTAATGTCCAGGAAGACCAGTTCATCTGCTCCTGCCTTGTCATAGGCAATAGCGCACTCCACAGGGTCACCGGCATCCCTTAGGTTCACAAAACTTACACCTTTTACAACTCTCCCGTCCTTAACATCCAGGCAGGGTATAATTCTTTTTGTTAACATCAATTAATCCTTTTTTAGTCAAATTCTTTAAATGCAACTTCCAGGTCAATTGCACCTGTGTAAATAGATTTACCTACTATTACTCCGTCAAGTTTCGGGCCGCAAACCTCTCTAAGTTCTCTTAGATCTTCTATGGAACTGACCCCTCCGGATGCAATAATTGGAATATCCACTGCGTCCATTAACTCTTTTGTCGCTTTTATATTTGGGCCCTGCATCATTCCGTCTCTGGAGATGTCCGTATATACAATAGAGTTTACTCCCATGCCTTGAAACTCTAAGGCGAGCTCTATGGCGGTTTTGTCAATGGTGTCAACCCAGCCCTTAATGGCAACTTTCCCGTCTTTTGCGTCTATTCCTACGGTCACTCTGTGAGTTTCCTTGGTTAATGCTTTAACAAACTCGGGGCTCTCGCAGGCGGCAGTACCCACTATGATTCGTTTTACACCGTCCATAGCGAGGTACTTTTCGGCAATTTCAGAATCTCTTATGCCTCCGCCGATTTGAACAGGAATATCTATTGCGTCAATAATGGCGCAGATGGTGTCAAAGTTTCTGGGATCGCCGTGAATGGCAGCATCGAGGTCAACAATATGGAGTACCTTTGCACCAAGGGATTGCCACTTTCTGGCCATCTCCGGCGGATTGTCAGAGTAAACTGTGTCGTCTTCCATTCTTCCTTGCAAGAGGCGAACACATTTACCTTCTTTTAAGTCAATAGCAGGGTATATTACCATTTATATTTTCCTAACTTAATAGTTAATCTGATTTATTTATATACTGATAAAATTCTCTAAGACTTTTAAACCAACAGCTTGGCTTTTCTCAGGGTGGAATTGACAGCCAAAGAGGTTGCCTCTCTCTACGGCGCTTGTAAAATCCACTGAGTAGTCAGTAGTTGCCAGTATTACATCTTCATCGGCAGAGGTCACATAAAAGGAGTGCACAAAATAAAAGAACTCACCATCAGAGATACCTTTAAAAAGTTTAGAATCTTTTTTAAAGTTAACAGAGTTCCATCCCATGTGAGGGATTTTAAAGTCGCTATCAGGCTCAGGCAGGTCAAAACCTACAACTTCACCTTTTAGAACCCCAAGCCCCTTAGTTGAGCCAAACTCTGAACTCTTCTCAAAAAGCAGCTGAAGTCCTACACAAATACCAAGAAAGGGTTTTCCGCTGCTTATAACATCCTTGATTACATCTATTAGTTTATACTCTTCAAGTTTTGTCATGCAATCTGCGAAGGCGCCAACGCCGGGGAGTATTACATGGGATGCAGAAGTTATTACCTCGCGGTCTCTTGTAATAGTGACCTCGGCTCCTAGTTTTTCAAGAGCTTTGGAAACACTACGCAGGTTTCCTGTATCATAGTCAATTACTGCTATCATTTAGAACAAAACCCCTTTGCCATTATAGAACGAAACCCCTTTGTCATTAGTAAAAAAACTTTTGCGGTGCAGAACAAAACCCCTAACTTTATTTTAGAGTTTTTATTTAAAGGGAAAACTCCTTAGAGTTTTCCCTTTGTTGACATTACACCTTTAATGCGCGGGTCTTTTGTAACAGCTACTTTTAGTGCGCGGCCAAATGCTTTAAAGATAGTTTCCTGACAGTGGTGTTTGTCTTTTCCGTACTGAAGGTTAATGTGTAAGTCCATTCCTGCTGTGGTACTTATGGCACGCATGAATTCCTGAACCAATCCTGGGTCAAATTCACCGGGTTTTGTTGCAGGTTTGATTTTTACCATGTAGGCAAGGTAAGGGCGGTCGCAAAGGTCTAGTACCACCTTTGTAAGGGCGTCCATTAAAGGTATTTCAGCCACTCCGTAGCGGTTAATACCTTTTTTATCACCAAGGGCCTTACGGATGGTCTCACCAAGAGTTATACCTACATCTTCAACTGTGTGGTGAAAGTCAACATCAATATCTCCTTTTGCTTTAACAGTTAAGTCAAAGAGACCGTGTTTGGCAAATAGTTCCAACATGTGGTTGAAAAAGGGAATACCCGTGTCAATTTTATATTTTCCACTTCCGTCTAAGTTGATTTCAATTGTTATTTTAGTTTCGCCGGTGTTTCTTACGACCTTTGCTTTTCTTGCTTTAGACATCTTTAACTCCTACAATAGTTTAATAGTTTATAATTTATTTTTTTAATCCCTTAGTTCTGATAGTAACACTCTTAGCGTGAGCATCAAGACCTTCCATCTTTGCAAACCTCTCGGCAGTGGCGCCAATTTTTTTAAGATCCTCTTCCGTGTAACCTATGACACTTGTCTTTTTTATGTAGTCATAGACACCCAAAGGGGAGGAGAATCTTGCCGTCCCTCCGGTTGGAAGGGTGTGGTTAGGTCCTGCTACATAGTCGCCAAGCGCCTCGGGAGTGAAGTGACCAAGAAACACTGCTCCTGCGTTGGTTACTTTCTTTAATAAATCTTTGGCATTATCAACTGCCAACTCCAAGTGTTCAGGAGCAATTTCATTGGAAATCTTTATTGCTTCATTTATGGTCTTAACTGTAATGATTAAACCATAGTTCTCTATAGACACGGCAGCAATTTTCTGCCTTTTAAGTTTTTTAAGCTGCGTTGTTACTTCCTTTTTAACCGCTTTTGCCATTTTGCTTGAGGTAGTGATTAATATAGATGATGCAAGTTCGTCGTGTTCTGCCTGGCTTAAGAGGTCTGCTGCTATCCAATCAGCCCTGCCTGATCCGTCATTAATTATTAGTATCTCACTGGGCCCTGCAACCATATCAATATCTACAGTGCCAAAAACCAGTTTTTTAGCTGTAGCTACATAAATGTTCCCGGGACCTACAATTTTATCAACTCTTGGTACTGCTCTGGTACCATAGGCAAGGGCTCCTACTGCCTGAGCTCCTCCCATTTTAAATATCTTATCTACGCCGCTAATAGCAGCAGCAGTTAATACATAAGGGTTAATCTCACCTTTTTTATTGGGCGGAGTCGCCATAATGACCTCATTAACTCCCGCTACGCGGGCAGGGACAGCGCTCATGAGGACCGTGGAAGGATAGGACGCTTTTCCGCCAGGCACATAGATTCCGACCCTGTTTAGGGGAGATACTTTCTGGCCTAAGATTGTTCCATTACCTTCCAAAAACATCCATGAACTTTGCAGTTGGTTCTTGTGGAAGGTCTCAATCCTGTCTCTGGAAGTTTCCATGACAGACTTGTCCTTAGCACTTACTTTTTTAAGGGCAGATTTAATTTCTGTTTCAGTTACCTTAAGTTTGCCTTTTAGGTTAACACCATCAAACCTTTCAGTGTAGGCAAGAAGAGCCTTGTCGCCGGATGTTTTAACATCTGTAAGTATGTCCCTGACAATGGGTTCATACTTTGATGAGTCGGACTCGCCTCTGGCTAGAACTTCTTTTAGAGTTTTTTTGAAGTCTTTATTTTTTTTGTCAATTATTTTCATTTTAGTTTCCGCAACTGCATTTATAATACTTTGGAAATTTTTTCTATAATTTCTTTTATCCTGGTAGGTTTGATTTTTAAACTGGCTCTATTAACGACAAGTTTTGCGCTAATGTCCATAATCTTTTCAACTTCTACCAATCCGTTTTGTTTTAGTGTTTCACCTGTCTCTACAAGGTCGACTATTCTTTCAGTCAATCCAAGTATAGGAGCTATTTCAATAGAGCCGTATAGTTTTATGATTTCAACCTGTATGCCTCTCTCCATAAAGTGAGAGATTGTAAGCATCGGGTACTTTGTTCCTACTCTAATGTGAGTCCACTTGCTTGGGTCGTCAGTCTCGCTAAGCTCCTTTGGCTCGGCAATTACCATACGACACCTGCCAATACCCAGGTCCAGTGGTTCATAAAGGTCCTTACCATTTTCCAAGAGTACATCTTTGCCTGCAACTCCCATATCAGCAGCTCCGTGTTCGACATAGGTAGCCACATCCTGACTACGAAGAATCATAAGCCTCATGTTTTCTTTTTCCATGTCAACAATAAGGTTTCTGTCTGAGTTTAGGGCAGGGGATAAATCAATGCCGGCTTTATCAAACAGTTCGACGGTTTCCTTTAATATTCTGCCTTTAGGGACCGCAATGGTTATAGTGTCTTTGTTTGTTTCCATTAATTTATATTCCTTCGTTATTTTAAAATCTACTCGTTAATTCTTTCTATGTCAGCACCTAGAGCTTTAAGTTTCTCTTCTATATGTTCATAACCACGGTCTAAGTGGTATATTCTTGATATTTCAGTACTGCCTTCTGCAACCAGCCCGGCAAGAACCAGAGATGCGCTTGCCCTTAAATCAGTTGCCATAACGGGAGCTCCGCTTAACCTTGTAACACCTTTAACTATGGCGTTTCTTCCGTCAATTGTAATATCCGCTCCCATCCTGTCTAGTTCGCTTACATGCATAAAGCGGTTTTCAAAAACAAGTTCTGTAATAACACTAAGGCCGCTGCCGAGGCTCATCATAGCCATCATTTGTGCCTGCATGTCTGTTGGAAACCCGGGGTAGGGATGAGTTTTTATATCAACGCTTTTATAGGGGTAGTTGCCTATTACCCTGGCTCCCCCGTCTTCTTTAGTTATCTCTGCTCCGCATTCAATTAGTTTTACAGTTAGTGCGTCCAGGTTATCTAAGGGACAGTCTTTTATAAATACATTCCCCTGGGTCATGGCTGAGGCTACCATAAAAG
Organism: uncultured bacterium; assembly: GCA_965371285.1. Taxonomy (GTDB): domain Bacteria; phylum Desulfobacterota; class GWC2-55-46; order GWC2-55-46; family DRQE01; genus CBDUXU01. Next base: position 10,341 of record CBDUXU010000054.1, read on the forward strand.
TTCCTGCTTCAATCCTATCAGCCATTACCCTGTGCTCTGTTTGGGTTAGTTCCTCAACACCTTCAATTGTAATCTTGTCTGTGCCGGCTCCCGATACCTTTGCCCCCATTTTGTTTAGAACAGCCTCCAGTTCTACAAGTTCCGGCTCTTGGGCAGAGTTTTCTAAAATTGTCGTGCCATCTGCCAGTACTGCCGCCATCATTAGATTGGCAGTACCTGTTACAGTGGGGTAGTCGAGGTAAATTTTAGCCCCTTTTAATCTGTCGCTGCTAACGATGACATAACCGTGGTCAATTTCAACTTTTGCTCCCATTTGCTCAAGTCCCGAGAGGTGGAGGTTTACAGGTCTTGCACCAATTGCACATCCCCCTGGCAGGCTGACTCTTGCTTTTTTGAACCGTGCTACCAGTGGCCCTAAAACCATTATAGAAGCCCTCATTGTTTTAACCATCTCATAAGGTGCTTCTGCATTAATCTTATCAGGAGTACTGATGCTTAAACTCTTACCGGTTTCGTCAAGGGTAACTTCGGACCCCATATGTTTTAAAAGGGCGCAAAAAGTAGAAATATCCTTGAGGCTGGGGACATTTGTTAAGGTAATGTTTTTTGTTAACAGGGCAGATGCCATGAGAGCAAGAACAGAGTTCTTTGCTCCGCTGACTTCTACATCTCCAACAAGCCTTGAAGGGCCTTTTATTATTAATTTATCCATTTATAAAATTTTTCTACTTTAAAGTATGTAATAAAATTACGAACCTGCTTTTAGCACTTCTGCCTGAAAGTTAGAACGAACTGTATCGACAAGTTCATCAATATCACCTTCCATTATAGTATCAAGCTTATGCAGGGTTAAACTAAAACGGTGGTCAGTTACCCTGTTTTGAGGGAAGTTGTAAGTCCTGATCTTCTCGCTCCTGTCTCCTGTGCCAACATGACCTTTTCTTTCTTTTGCAATCTCTGCTTCCTGCTCCCGAATCATTGAATCAAGAATCCTACTTCTTAAAATCTTCATGGCCTTTGCGCGGTTTTTGTGCTGACTCTTCTCGTCCTGACAGCTTACAACCGTGTTTGTAGGCAGGTGAGTAATCCTTACGGCACTTTCAACTTTGTTGACATTCTGCCCTCCGTTACCTCCGGCGCGGAAGGTGTCAGTTCTAAGGTCGTCGGGATTAATCTCCAACTCTACTTCTTCTGCCTCAGGCATAACTGCAACTGTTACTGTAGAGGTGTGGCGTCTTCCAGAGCTTTCCGTCTCCGGGACTCTTTGAACTCTATGAACACCGCTTTCGTATTTTAGTTTTGAATAAACACCATCACCATCTAACATGAAAATTATTTCTTTATATCCATTTAATCCGGTAGGGTTGGAGCTTAGTATATCCAACTTCCACTTATGTGTTTCGGCATACTTTGTGTACATTCTAAAAAGTTCTGATGCGAAGAGGGTGGACTCGTCCCCGCCAGCTCCTGCTCTAATCTCCATGATAATACTTTTATTATCATTTGGGTCTTTAGGAAGAAGCAGTACCTTAATCTTCTTTTCTAAAGAATTTTTTTCTTCTTCAAGTATTGGCAGTTCTTCTTTGGCAAGAGCCTTCATCTCTTCATCTTTGCCTGAGAGCATTTCTTTTGTGTCGGCTATGGCTTCCTCATTGTGTTTTATCTCTTCAAAAGTCTCTACAGTTTCTTTTAAAGAAGAATGCTCGGTGGCATACTTCTGGTAGAGTTTCTGGTTGGTCACAACATCTTGAGAACCCATAAGCTCATTAAGTTCTTCATAACGAATTTTTATTTCTTCTAATTTTCCTGATAACATAATTGCCTCTATTGTGTATATTATTATTTTTTGCATAGCTCTGGGTAAAACCAAAAACTTATGTAAGGTGGCTTCTTAAAAAAACGGTCTCAGTCTGTCTAAATACTGGTACAGTTTTCAGAAAGGATATAATGTGGTATTTTGTGATTGTTGGAAGGGAGGTTCGTATTAATAGAGGAATGAGCCTCTATTGCTAATTCTTTAAAACCGCCCCAGATTTGTGGGGAAAACAAAAGTTTTTTTATTGTTTTCAAGTTATTGCCTCTGCTTTCCTACCGGATTAGATGACCTTAATGAGTTGCCGGTAGAAAAGTTAGTATAAAACAAAAGATTAGGAACCTTTTTTGTATTTACGCTTAAATTTCTCGATTCTACCTGCTGTATCAACGAGTCTCTGTTTTCCTGTATAGAAAGGATGGCAACTGGAACAAATCTCAACTGAAATATCCTTACTTGTTGAAGCCAGTGTTGCCTCTGCTCCGCATGAACAATGTATCTTTGTGTCTGCGTACTGAGGATGTATTCCTTCTCTCATCTTATCTAATGCCTTTCATGTGCTAGTTGGTTATTATATTGAAAATCTGTCAATACAAAATAGTAACACCTAAAACCCCATATTGCAAGGATAAATCGCCCCAGAGGGGTGTCTGCGACACTTTTTTAAGGGTTTTTGGTGGTTTTATTGGTTGCCTATTAATTACATGAATTACCCGAAATAGTCCCCGGCGACTCGCCGATGTCTGCGGCATCTGCGATGCATTTTTAAGGGGAATTTATAGTTTTCTAGGTAGCCTGTTAATGGCTTGATTTCCAAATATATTTAAAAGGAGGTTAATGCTAACGCGAAGCCCTATATTTGAGTCCAGCGTCACGCTGGTGCTAACGCCGAAGGCTCTATAATTGCCTGCAGCCGCTGGCTGCTATTTGCCCATGGATTTCAAGAAGTCTTCATTTGTATCGGTATTACTCAACTTATCGAGGAGGAATTCCATTGCTTCTACAGGGTTTAGCGGGTTAAGAACCTTTCTTAATATCCAAATCCTATTGAGTTCTTCTTTGCTGTGGAGCAGTTCTTCTTTCCTTGTGCCGGATTTGTTTATGTCTATGGCAGGGAAGACTCTTCTTTCTGCAAGTTTCCTGTCTAACACGACTTCCATATTACCGGTACCTTTAAACTCTTCGAATATGACTTCGTCCATACGGGAGCCGGTTTCTATTAGGGCCGTGGCAATGATTGTAAGGGAGCCGCCTTCTTCAATGTTACGGGCAGCACCAAAGAACCTTTTTGGTTTGTGCAGCGCGTTGGAGTCCACACCGCCTGAGAGTACTTTTCCGCTTGGAGGTACAACCGTGTTGTACGCTCTTGCAAGACGGGTAATACTGTCTAGTAGAATGACAACATCTTTTTGATGTTCGACAAGTCTTTTGGCTTTTTCTATGACCATTTCCGCTACCTGGACATGGCGTGTTGCCGGCTCGTCAAAGGTAGAGCTTATGACTTCACCATTAACGGACCTTTGCATGTCCGTTACTTCTTCCGGCCTTTCATCTATAAGCAGTACCAAGAGGATAACCTCAGGGTGATTTGTTGTTATAGAGTTTGCTATCTGCTGGAGGAATACGGTTTTACCTGCTCTTGGAGGGGATACGATTAAACCCCTCTGGCCTTTTCCTATTGGTGAAAAAAGATCCAGAGTTCGGGTGGACATATCACCCTTTGGTTCTATTTCTAATTTTATTTTCTCTT
>CBDUXU010000055.1:0-13487 GCA_965371285.1 uncultured bacterium
GAAGGTGCAGCGAAAAAGGCAACTTAAGAAGTTAAGAGCTAAGAGACTGGCAGCAAGAAAACTTAGAGAAGAAAAAGAAAGAAAAACTCTGGAGGCAGCAAAGGTTAAAGAAGGAACTGTTATTGAAAAAACGGTGCCTGATACTGCCCCTGCAGTGGAGCCGGACGCCAAAGCAAAAGAAAAATAATCGGCAGTCGCGACTTAAGTCTAAGCGCAACATTGGAGCAAAAAACATGTCTAAAAACATCACGGTTCTTGGCGGAGGCAGCTGGGGAACAGCCCTGGCAAACCTGCTTGCAACCAATGGTCACAGTGTCACTATCTGGGCAAGAGAAGCAGAGGTATGCTCGTCAATCAACAGCGACAACGAGAACTCCCTATTTCTGCCCGGTATAAAACTACCTAAGAATATAAAAGCCACTCAGTCCTTAGAAGAGGCCTTAAAAGATACTTCCCTTATTATCTCAGTCATACCTTCACAGTACTTAAGAGATGTGCTTACAGAAGCACTGTCATACATAAAAACAGACGACCTTATACCCATAGTCAGCGCTACAAAGGGTATAGAAGAATCCACCCTAATGACAGCAAGCATTATCATCAGAGAAATCACCGGCGGCGCAGAACGGTTTCCCATAGCAGTCCTCTCTGGCCCCACCTTTGCAAAGGAAGTGGCTCTTAAACTCCCCTCCTGCATTACAGCAGCCGCAGACGGGATAGACCTTGCAGAAACTATACAAGGAATTTTCTCAAACGATTTTTTCCGAGTATATACAAACACCGACATTATAGGTGTAGAGATAGGAGGGGCAGTTAAAAATGTCATTGCCCTGGCCTCGGGAATATCCAATGGGTTAGGGTTTGGCTATAACACAAGAGCAGCCCTAATTACCAGAGGGCTGGTGGAAATGAAAACCTTAGGCATTGCCCTGGGAGGGGTGGAATCAACTTTTTACGGCCTTAGCGGCATGGGAGACCTGATACTAACAGCTACAGGTGAGTTAAGCCGTAACTTTACCGTTGGCACCAGGCTCGGCAGGGGAGAAAAACTAACAGACATAATAGAAAGCATGCACATGGTCGCCGAAGGAGTTAAAACCTGCAGGGGTGTTATGGCTCTAGCAAAAAAACACAATGTAGAAATGCCAATCACAAATAAAGTATTTAAAGTTTTATACGAAGACCTCTCCCCTAAAGATGGGGTCACCATCCTCATGACAAGAGACCTTGGTGAAGAATAATCATGGCCAGGAAACGATTACACATAAAAGTTGTCTCCATGATAGTTGTAATTCTTGCGCTATTTATTACCCTGACCTCTTACCTTAACTACCGCTACGAAGTCAATGAACACATGGAAAATAAAATAGAATCCATGGCTCTACTGGCACACCTAATACAAAACACTATATATGAAGACATGCTGGCCGGAAGGGCAGACCTTGCAAGAAAAGTCATTGAGTCCATTAATACAAGCAATACAGAAGGGCACTCAAACCGTAAACACGACCACTTTGTGCAAATAATAAGAAACAACGGAGTCGAGAGAGCCTTTGGTGATTTAAAAACAATAGAATCAGTAACAGCAAAACTTCCAAACCTCTCTCAGGCTACATGGCTCAGGTGGCTGGAGAACCACACTGTAGCAGAGCCCAACATTGCACCTAAAACAAACTCGCCTCAGTTCAAAGAAGCCTTCGCCAAAATTAAAAAAGACTGGAAAACAAAACCGCTAAACTATATTGATGAAAACACAGACGAACTTATCTACCTCCAGCCAATAGAAGAGAGAAAAGCCTGTCTCTCCTGCCACGAACCTACCGGAGGCAGAGGGGTACTGATGATTGCCGCGCCAATGGCAGGTGAGCGTAGTGAAATGATTACCATTGCAACAACCTACACAACTACCGGAATTATTTTAATTTTAATCTTAGCAATATCTACATCTATAATCATAAAAAAATCGATTACCGGCCCCCTGTCAGAAACAATCAAACTAATGGATAAAGTAACCCAGGACGAAAACCATACAAACACAAGACTTCTGGTGAAATCAGATGATGAGATTGGCCTTCTGGCAAAAAGATTTAATAGTATGCTTGACTCTATACAATCAAGAGAAAGCACTTTAAAAACACTTTTTAAATCAATTGAAGCAAGCCAACAGGAGTGGCGTACAATATTCGACTCCATTCATGAACTTTTGTCAGTTTACGACTTTCAGGGGAAATTAATAAAATGCAACATGAGCTTTGCCCTTAGATTAAACAAAAAACCACAAGACCTTATAGGTAAAAACTGTGAAGATTTGCTTACCTATGAGATGCAAGATGAACGAGATAAAATCACAGGTAACTGGTCTAATCCTAAAATAGTGAGGACTGAACAGTACTTTAAAAACCTGAGCGGAACATTCAATGCTACCAGAATCCCTAAGTTTGACAACAAAGGCAATGTTGTTGCCACAATACTGGTCCTGAGAGATGTCTCTGAAGAAAAAGAACTTAAAAGGCAGCTTCTTCAATCTGAAAAAATGAAAAGTATAGGCCAGCTTGTAGCAGGCATAGCCCACGAGTTAAACAACCCACTTATGGGCATTACAGGGTACAGCGAAATACTAATGGACTCGCCGCCGGAAACGCCGCTGAAAGATATAAAACCCAAAGTAGAAAAAATCTACCAGGAAGCGTTAAGAACAGCCAAAATAGTACAACAACTTCTTATCTTTGCCAGGGCAAAGGAAGTGCAGCGAAGCCCACACAATGTAAATGACTTAATAAAAGACACTGTAGAACTAAAAGAATCCGCCGCCGGGGAAAAAAATATAAAAATAAAGACAGACTTATCACCTCATATTGGAAAAACTTTCATTGACTACTACCAGCTCCAGCAGGTTTTTATAAATATCATAAACAACGGCATAGATGCAATAAGGGAGATATCGGAGAGCGGCACCATAGAAATAACCTCTAAACTCTCCGGCAGGACAATCTATGTAAAATTCAAAGACAGCGGAACAGGAATGCCTGCCGAGGTCTTAGAGAAGGTCTTTGACCCCTTCTTTTCAACCAAAGAAGTAGGTAAGGGCACGGGGCTGGGCCTCTCTATCAGCCACGGCATAATAAAAGACCATGGAGGGTGGATTGACATTAAATCCACACAGGGAGAAGGCACTACTATTACAATAGAGCTGCCTATAGATACCCCGCCGTCAGAGGTCGATAATGACTCAGAAGAGGCCAAAATGCCTCATGTGGGGAGCAGCCACAGGGGAGAAAGCGCATTGGTGGTAGATGACGAGCCAAACATAAGAGAATTTATAGCTGACGCCATAGCCAATGAAGGCCTGCAGGTAGACACTGCAAGAAACGGTTATGAAGCGCTGGAGCTTATAGAAAATAAAAAATACTCTATAATCATCACTGATATTAAAATGCCCGGCATGGGAGGCCACGAAATATATAATGTTATACTTGAGAAATATAAATATTTATCTAAAAGAGTCCTGCTACTAACGGGGGATGTGTTTAGCGAAGACATTAAAGAATTTATAAAAGACAGCGGCTGCCCGCACCTCTTAAAACCATTTGAGTTAAAAGCTTTAATAAAATTAGTTAACAGTATAATAGATAAGTAGTACAAAACTATGCCAGAGAATAAAAAAATTAAAGTGTCAGTAATCATCCCCACTCTTAATGAGGAGCTTACTATTGAAAAAACACTGAGGTTCCTTATTAGTGGCAGCGACATGGCTGAGATTATAATATCCGATGGTGGGAGCAGTGATGACACAGTAGAGATTGCAAAAAACTTTGGAGCTAGCGGAGATAAGGGAGTTAGGGTTACTCAGTCAAAAAAAGGCAGGGGCTCTCAAATGGACAAAGGGGCGGAGATTGCCACAGGCAAACTGCTCCTCTTTCTCCACAGCGACACAAGTCTGCCCCCCAACTGGCTAGACCTGATAATAGCGGCGTCAGAAGAGGACAATGTGGTGGGAGGGGCATTCACATTTAAAATCGATGGAATAGGTTTTAAATACTGGTTACTTGAAAAACTTGTTAAAATAAGAAACTCCACCCTGGGGCTTGTTTACGGAGACCAGGCAATTTTCATTAAACGGGAAGTTTTTGCAAAAATTGACGGATTCCGCTCCCTCCCCTTGATGGAAGATGTAGATTGTGTTAAGAGATTAAGGCAAATAGGAAAATTTGTAGTACTAAAAGAGGCAGCAGTAACCTCAAAAAGGCGCTGGGAAAAAAACGGATTTTTAAGAAACAGTCTTAGAAACTCTTTCTATATTCTGTTATACTTTATAGGCGTCAAACCGGACAGACTTTATAAGCAATATTATAAGTAACTGAAAAGCTCTTACATTATAAGGAGGCCACAAAATGGGCAGCAATACAACATTTAACAGGGCAGAGGACCTACTGGGGGCGCTAAAAGACTCCCTTACTTTTGACGGCAGGACGGTAGCGGTAACAGATGCCAATATCCTTAGAGAAAATGGTATAGACATACTTATCTACAACAGCGTCTTTGCTGAGGCAGAGGATGTAAGGAGCTTGGCCAGGGAAATAATAACCAAAGCCGGAAAAAAGCTTTCTGCAGAACCAAAGTCCATTCAAACATTATACGAAGCAATGGGAGGGGGAGAGACTTCCGGGTACACAGTACCTGCCATAAACATACGCACCCTCACCTATGACACGGCAAGGGCTATAATAAGGGCAGCGCAAAAAAATAATTCAGGAACATTCATTTTTGAAATTGCCAAAAGTGAAATAGGATACACAGACCAAAGGCCTGCAGAATACACATCCTGCATTATTGCTGCAGCTATAAAGGAAGGTTACCAGGGGCCCCTGTTCCTCCAAGGCGACCACTTTCAGGCAAATGCAGCCAAATATAATGAAGACATAGACAAAGAGATCTTGAGCCTTAAAGAACTTATAAAAGAAGGCATCGAGGGGCAATTTTACAACATAGATATTGATGCATCTACCTTAGTGGACCTCTCCCGCCCTACTGTTATGGAACAGCAGGCGCCTAACTTTGAGGTAACTGCCGAGCTTATAAAATATATAAGAGAAATTGAGCCGGAAGGAGTAACAGTTTCGGTGGGAGGAGAAATAGGAGAGGTAGGAAAGAAAAACTCTACTGAACAGGAACTTCGCGCCTTTATGGACGGACTGGAAACTTTAACTGACGGCAGGTTCCAGGGCATCAGTAAAATAAGCATTCAAACAGGTACATCTCACGGAGGAATTCCCCTTCCTGACGGGTCTGTTGCCAAGGTCAATGTAGATTTTGATACAATAGAAAAACTCTCCCAAGTTTCAAGAGATTATTATGGTCTAAGTGGAGCTGTGCAGCACGGGGCATCTACCCTGCCGGATGATGCGTTCCATATGTTCCCTTCGAGGGGCACTGCCGAGGTGCACCTTGCCACGGGGTTCCAAAACATGTTCTATGAGAGTGAGAACATACCTAACGAATTAAAAGAAGAAATCTACAGATACTTAAGGGAAAACCTTATAAGCGAGAAAAAAGAATCGGAAACTGACGAGCAGTTTATATACAAAACAAGAAAAAAAGGTTTCGGGCCATTTAAGAAAAAAATATGGGATCTGCCTGACGAGAACAAAGACAAGTTAAGCAAGGAACTGGAAGACAGGTTTGATATGTTATTTAAAAAATTAAATGCTGTTAATACAGCTGATGATGTGGCTAAATTCATAGACTAAAAAAGTACACCATAAGAAAGGTTTTATTAAACAATGATATCAGGAACACAGATAAGAAAAGGCATGAACATTATATATAAAAATGTTCCCCACAAAGTATTGGCTGCAAAACACCTTACACCTGGTAACAAGCGCGGATTCACCCAGGCAAAACTTAGAAACCTAGAGACGGGGCTTGGGTGCGAGAACAAATTTCGCTCTGATGAGAAAATAGAAAGAGCTATACTCACGCAAAAGAAAATGCAATACCTCTATGAAGAAGGCAGCGACTATGTGTTCATGGATACGGAAAACTATGAGCAGGTAACACTCTCTGCCAGTGTGCTTGAAGGAACAAGCCAGTACCTTCTTCCGGATGTTGTATTTGATATTGAGTTTTTTAAGGAGAACCCCGTGGGAGTAACTCCCCCAAAAATTGTTGAAATGAAAATTGTGGACACTGCCCCAAACCTAAAAGGAGCAACTGCCACTTCCTCTCCAAAGCCGGCTACAATGGAGACAGGCCTAGTGATTAATGTGCCGGCCTTTATAGAAAATGGTGAATTAATTAGAGTAGATACAGAAGAAGAGAGATATGTCGAAAGGGCTAGGTAATAGCCCTTTCAAGCAGCTTATAACCAGCTACTTTCTATCAATGCCATAGACTACCTGTTATGCTATAATCCCCAGATGGCACAGGTTAAACCCACAAAAACAGAGCTTAAAATACAAAAAATTCTAAAGTCTCTACCCTCCTCGCCGGGGGTTTACCTCATGAAAGGCTCTAAGGGAGAGACTCTTTATATTGGCAAGGCAAAGAACCTGAAATCCAGGGTCAGGTCATACTTTAACAAATCAAGTGACTCCCGCTACTCAGTAAAATTCCTTATAACAAAAACAAAAGATATTGAAACAATCCTGACGACTAACGAAAAAGAAGCCCTCATATTAGAAGAGACCCTGCTCAAAAAATTCAAACCTCGATATAACATTCGTCTTAAAGACGACAAAACCTATGTAAGCATCAAACTCACAAGCCATGAAGATTTCCCCCGCATATTTATCACAAGGCAAATAACTAAAGACGGGTCCCGCTATTTCGGTCCCTACGGGTCTGTTTCAATGGTAAAAGAAACTCTTAAATATTTAAGAAGAATCTTTCCTCTTTGCGTTTGCAATAAATTTGATTTTCGTAACCGCTCCCGCGACTGCTTGGATTACCAAATAGGGCTGTGCTCCGCCCCTGCCACGGGGAAAATTTCAAAAGAAGACTACGGTGTGCTGGTAAAAGACGCGGCGCTTTTTCTGGAAGGCAAAAACAAAGAACTTCTTAGGAATTTAAAAAAAGAAATGAAAGAAGCATCTAATGAACTAAAATTTGAAAAAGCAAAAGAATGCAGAGACAGGATAAATGCAATTACAAACACTCTGGAGGAACAAAAGGTTGTCTCCCGAAGTGATATAGATAAAGATGTATTTGCCATAGTCAGGGAAGACAAAACCACCGTCATTCAAATACTGTTTATCAGGGGAGGCTCACTTACCTCCAGCAGGGCTTTTAACTTTACCACTGCCCTAACCGACGATGACATACTAAGTTCCTTCCTTACCCAGTTCTACAGTACCTCTGTTATTATTCCCGATGAGGTCCTGCTCCCCATAAACATTGGTGATATGGACACAATTTCTGAGTGGCTCACTGAAAAGAAAAACACCCTAGTGGCGGTAAAACATCCCCTTAGAGGAGAGAATGCAAAACTTGTTTCTATGGCACTTTCCAATGGTGAGGACTCTCTCAAAAATAAATTAATGTTTAAAGAGTCAGCAGGAGAGGTATTAACCAAAGAACTGCAAAAAAGACTAAAACTAAAAAACCTCCCTAACACTATTGAAGCCTTTGATATTTCCAACATAAGCGGCCAAAATAGCGTAGGAGGGATGGTTACATTTATAGGGGGGGAGCCGGATAAATCCAGATACAGAAGGTTTAAAATAAAATCTAAATCAACCCCCGATGACTACGCAATGATGGAAGAGGTCCTGACTAGAAGATATGCCAAAGGCGAGAAGTCCACTCCTCCCCTGCCCGATATGATTTTAATTGACGGAGGCAAGGGGCAGTTAAACATTGCAGCAGGTGTCTTAAAATCCCTAAAAATAAAAAATGTCATCCTGACCTCAATTGCAAAAGACAAACCGGAAATGGCTCACAAAAAAACTCCCGCAAAGCTAATTGGGAAGAAAAAACCATCAAAGGGCGAGAGAATCTTCATGCCCAATGTTAAGGACCCTGTTGTGCTTAAAGAAAATTCCAAACCTGACATACTGCTTAGGAGAATAAGAGATGAAGTGCACCGCTATTCCATTTCCTACCACAGGAAACTAAGGTCAAAAAGACCTACTGGAGCCCTGGACTCTGTTATTGGCATAGGCAAGTCAAAAAAAATCGCCCTGTTAAAACATTTTGGAGACATTAAAAACATAAAAAATGCGTCAATAGAAGACCTAACCGAGGTTCGCGGGATAACCAAGTCCCTTGCAGAAAAAATCAAACTGGCGCTATAAAATACCAAAACGACATGCCCTCTTATATAAAAAACATAGTTCTGAAAAACCCCGCCTCTGTCATACTCCTGCCCTACATGGCTGGCATATTAACGGGCAAATTCCTGGAGGTGCAAACTGACGCAGCTTTCACATTTTTATTTATATCCATTACAGCCCTGGCCGCCTACCTCTTCACAAAAAAAAGATTTACACTTTACCTAACCCTTCCCCTGTTTTTCTTCATAGGTTTGACGGTTATTACTCCATACACTAATAAACATTTAGGTAAAAACCATTTAGAAAATATTGATAAAAACCTCCTGCATGACATAAGGATAGAAGGCGTTGTAACCTCTAACCCTGACTATTCCAAAAAACAAATAAAATTAAAAATTGACACAAAAAAAGTTTTATTAAAATCCAACAAAAACTGGCAGGTCTCTGAAGGTATGGTACTCCTAAAGATAAAAAACTCCAACATGGAATTGCATAAGGGCGACACCATCGCCTTCCTCACAAAGCTCCGAGAGGCAAAAAACTTCGGCAACCCCAATGAATTTGACTACCAATGGTGGCTTAAAAGACAGTCTATCTCTTATGTAGGTACCGCAGATGAAGGTTTAATAATAAAAACCACGCCGGAAGATGTTAAACCTTCTGTCATTTCACTTTGGCGGACAAAAATAAGGAACTTCCTAAACAACAATAATTTTAAAAACCACGCCATACTTAAGGCTCTTATCATAGGCGAGAAGTCTGATATATCAAAATCCGTCAGAGATAGTTTTGCAAAAACAGGAACATCCCACCTTCTTGCAATTTCCGGCCTCCATATGGGTCTGGTAGCCTACCTGTCTTTCTTTCTTGTGGTTAACTTACTGAAAACCAGCAACAAACTTATTTTAAAATTCAATATAATAAAAACTTCTTACATCATTGCCATAATTCCTGTAATAATTTACGGACTTCTTTCGGGTTTCCAGATCTCTGCCCTCAGGTCTGCAATTATGGTGATACTCTTTGCCCTCACCCTTGCTATAGGCAGGACCAAAAACCACTACAACACACTCTCCCTGGCAGCACTGATTATTCTTATAATCTACCCAACTTCACTTTGGGACATTTCATTCCAGCTATCTTTTGCCGCTGTGTTTTTTATTATTTACATTCTTTCTAATATTAAGGCAGTAATAGAAAACAAAAAGATAATAACACCAACATCAAAACTATACTGGCTATACACATTAACTCTAATAACCATTGCGGCAAACATCGGCACAGCTCCCATAACAGCTTATTATTTTAATATGATATCTTTCGCCGGGCTTTTGGCAAACCTTATTGTCGTACCTATTGTCAGCACAGCCGCGGTTCCTCTAAGCCTACTTGCTGCAATAGTGCTTCCACTATCAGAGTCAGGAGCTTATTTTTTATTAAGCACTGCTGACAGTACAATAAATATTGCAAAAACTATTATATTTTTCATTGAAAATAATTTCTACACACACAGTTTTGTAGTTACACCTCGATTGGTTGAAATTATTCTCTATTATTCTGTCATTATAACAACCGTCTTGTGTTTGAAATCAAAAATTAATTACCGAGTGCCTATCACTCTCACTACATTAATAATTATTACTTCTCTTACAATAAACCTCGCCTCCTTTGACCACAAAAACATGAAGGTGACCTTTATTAGTGTAGGTCAAGGAGACAGCGCCCTAGTGGAAATACCGGGAGGTTTTTTCAAAAAACCTCATACAATATTAATAGACAGCGGAGGTTTCTATGGAGACAGTTTTGACACGGGCAGAAACATTATTGCCCCTCTTTTGTGGAATAAAAGAATCAGAAAAATAGACACTTTTATACTCTCTCATGCCCAATCTGACCACATGAAGGGTTTTAATTTTTTAGCGGGAGCTTTCAAACCGGACAGCTTTTTATGGAACGGGGTAGGAGACTTAAAATCTTTAGTCAAAGTACTGGACAGGGAGAAACTATCGGCAAGTATAATAGATAAGAGCAGAGAGCCTTTAAAAGTGAATGAAGCAACAATCACATTCCTCGGACCGCCTCCGGAGAGCAAATTTGTTGATATAAATGATAATTCGCTTATATTTACGCTGGATTATAACGGGACCACTGTTTTATTCACCGGAGATATTACAGAAAGAGCCGAAAAAGCACTTTTAAATTCGGAGATAGACAGAAACTTGTACAAAAATATAGATATTCTCAAAGTTCCCCACCACGGAAGCAAATATTCATCTAGTAAGGAGTTTTTATCAGTAACCTCTCCAAAGTATAGTCTTATTTCTCTAGGCAGGAACAACTTCTTTAAATTCCCCCACTGGGAAACACTTAAAAGGCTTGAAAAGCTGAATACAGAATTGTTCAGGACAGACATTGACGGCGCAGTAGAGTTCACAATAGGCAGTAAAAACATTGAAATAAGGACCTATTCTAATTAAATTAAGTTAATTTGACCTTAATCGGCAAGCTGTTATATAATAGATACATGAAAATATCGGGAATAATTTTATTTTTATTATTTTTTAGCTTAACTTTCACTGCCTCTGGGGCTGAAATTTTCAAATGGGTTGATGACGAAGGTCTCCCCCATATGACTGACAGGCTGGACAAAGTCCCCAAGGAATACAGAGACTCGGTAAAAGTGAGAGAGGCAGGCAAACCTGACAGCATTTCTATATCTAATGGAGAGGAAACATTAAAAAAACCTGACACCAGAAGCAAACCGCCTATTGACACCACCCCAAGGCCTTACGGCGGCCACTCTCTTGATTGGTGGGTAGAATCCATAGCCAATATTGAAGAAAAAATAAAAGTTATGGAGCTTCAATTAGAATCAAAAAAACTTGTCTTAGGCTCTCACGAAACAACCCTGGACTACTCAAAAGATTTAACAAGACAGATAACCGACTTAAAACAAAGACTCAAGGATACGAGAGGGAGAAAAACAGATGGAGATTTCACGGAAGAGGTAAAGAAAAAGAAAATAATCTACCTTACAAGAGAAATCAAAAAAGTCAGGGCAAGGAAAAATGCAAATATAGTAAAAACCGACACAAAGGATGCCATAAAAACATCAGAAGAAGAAGTGAAGGCAATTGAAAAAGAACTCGAAGAGCTTCGAGATAAGCTAAGAACCACAATGACTGATGCAAGAAGGGCAGGAGTCCCTCAAAAACATTTATACAAATAACTATAGAAATAAAGAAGGGCATAACCATAAAAATAGTTATGCCCTTCTCATTGTCTAGGTATTTACATCTAAAGCAAGTCGCCCACCTTGTCTTTTAAAACCGAATCATCATAATCAAGCCCCCCGACTTTAAGTGCAATCATGCCTTCCTTGTCAATAAGATAAACTCTCTGAGGGTGCATAAAATCAGTTGTACCCTCCATAACTTCAACATGAATAAGGTAATCATCTAAAACTTTTTGCACCTCTTCTTTGGTGCCTGTAAGGAAGTGCCAGCCTTTTGTATCAGCTCCGATTTTTTCAGACCTTTTCTTTAAAACCTCTACTGTATCCCTCACAGGGTCAACAGTAACAAAAAGAAGGTGAAGGTCTGTACCCAGCCTGTTAAAATACCTTTTCTGCAGCGCCATAAACTTCTTTTCAAAAGCAGGACAGGCGTTCTTGCAGCTTGTATAAATAAATGTCATGGCAACTACATCACCTCTAAAGTCGCTCAGCGAAACCTTCTTGCCATCCTGGTTGGTAAGAGTAAAGTCCTTAGCTGCCATATCCATCTTGGTAGTATTAAACTTATCACTATTATGGTCTTTGTGGCCGCTACCCATGTCACCGCTATTACAACCGGTAACTAAAAACATTAAAAACATAATACAAAAAATCTTTTTCATAAACACCCTCTCGGCAAAACAATATTTTAAGGTAAAACTTTAGCATCTTTTCCGCACTTCTTCAACTATTAGTACAAATCGCCGCTACAGCTCTATAAACTCTCCCATTGCAGGGTAATATAAAGCTTTCTTTATGGTGCGTTTTTCTCCAAGAGCAATAAGTGCCTCTTCATATTTCTCCAGTTGCGCCATATACCTTTTTTTCTCTTCTTCAAAAAACTCATCCCTACGAGACCCTCCGTGGCTGCCGGTTTTATAATCTATAATCCACCTGACATCACTGTCATCTACAAATGTCCTGTCTATTACCAGCCTAACCACTCGTCCTTCATTATAATAACTAACCGGCTTTTCCACTTCCGCTTCCCTAGACTGAGACAAAACCCACTTCCCCCTGTCATCACTTATGGCTTGTTTAAGTATTTTCAAACCATCTTTCACTCTCGAACCTGCCTCTGCGCTGCTAAGCCCCTGGGCAATTAAAAGATTTTTCATGACTCCTTCTTCACCGACAATCCTTTTGGAGTTCCAATTGGAAAGTCCTTCTTTGGCAATTCTCATAAAATATAAATGAAGCACAGAGCCCAGGCAAGCTGTAGCTCTTCCTGCCCAGTCAAACTCTAACTTACTGGCTTCCCCTTTTCTAAAATCTTTACTTATTGCGCTAACCACACTCATCGGCGGAGGCGGGTTTTTCCAGCCTGATTTTATTTTATGGAGGCTCGCTCCCCTGTCCTCTTCAATGACCGCCTCTACTCCCTCTGCGGCCCCAACTATCATATCTTTTTCCAGTATATGTTCTATTAGGGATAAAAAGGATTTACTACTACCCTTTAATACTCCCTCCCCGTCGTCTTTGACATGACCGAACAGATAAAGGCCTCTTTTGGCTCTTGTTGCTGCAACATAAAGCAGCCTTGTTTTTTCTAAAAATTCTTTTTTCTTATAAAGAGATTTTATAAAACCATAAAGTTTGCTTTCCTCTGTTTTTCTGTCCATAGGAGCCATTAAAAGCCCTCCTGGGCAAGGCATCCATAACATGAGTCGTTTTTCTCCCCCTCCCTCGCCCCTGCCCATGCCGGGAACTATCACATGGTCAAACTCCAGACCCTTTACAAGAAGCGTGCTTCCGATGTTCTTGTTGGCCAACCTGCGCCCGGCATGACGGATGCGGTTCTGAACTTCCCATATGGCATCGGGCAGGGTTTCATACTGCCCGGTCATCATGAGCTGTAAGGCGGACCGCATTGCATAGAACATCTCGCGGCGGTAGATGCGGGTTTCGGCGCGTGCTTGCAGCACCGCAAAAAACCTCAACAG
>CBDUXU010000056.1:0-13407 GCA_965371285.1 uncultured bacterium
TCATGATTTCTCACCTTTTATTGAAACGGGAAGTGTGAATCCTATGCGTGCACCTCCTTCGCGTCTGTTCTCTGCCCACAATCTGCCACCGTGCGATTCAATTATAGAGTTGCTGATGGCTAAACCCATGCCCATACCACCCGGTTTCCATGTAACCAGTAGTTCGAAGATGTTTTCTATTTTATCATCTTCACAAATAACAGATGTATTTGCATTATCCTCTATATAAATTTCGGCAAAATCTCCACCTTTAGCCAGAGCATTTGCCAAAACCTTTTCAGCGTCTATTGATTTAAGTAAACTCATTTATATTTAACCCTTCCTAAATAATCTTGAAAATTGCATTATAACATATTCCATATATTTTGAATAAGAAACAATAGTTTAACCGCCATTATCTTCATCATCTTCTGTAAGAAAATAACTTGCCTCTACAACAGTCTTAATTAATCCCGGCTCTAACTCTCCTGTAAGAGCACAGGTTGTACCCAATATTTTAACCCCGGCAACCGTGAGGTCTTTAACTTTTTTTACTATAGTCTCTATACTGCTGGTTTTTAAGTCACCCTCGCTAATACCTGCCATAATTGTATATTCATCAGCTATAGATGATATAAATTCCAGAGAGTTATAATTATCAATGCTTAAACAATCTGCAGTAAGAAGTTCTATGGGAAGGGCTGATATATCCTCACATAAATGCAATATTACAGGCACATCTCTACTATGGATAAACTCTGTTAACCTGTTTAAATAAGGCACTGTGTATTTTTCAAAATATTTTGGCCCCATTACAGACATAGTACTCATTGGGTCTGTTATGAATATAACATCCACTCCGCTATCAATCATAGCTGACCCAAATTTCTCACTTCCTGCACATAAAAAATCTAGCACATCGTCAACTTGAGAGTCCCTCTTTGCCATAAACTTTAAGATTTTACTTACATCTATAAGAGTTGAAGCTAAACTAAGCGGCCCTACCAGGTCGCCTATAAGAGGCAAACTTAATTCCCCGCTTTTTGGTTTTAACTTTCTAAGTGTTTCTATTACAACAGGCAGTCTTCCTGAACTTTCAATATCAAGAGGTTTTAAATCTAAAATGTCTTTTAAATTTTTATAAGGGTAATTAAAAACTGAAGGCTTGGTTGAAGCAACACTCTCCTCCACTTCCCCGCCATAGGCCTCACTCTCTACAGTAAGAATAAAGGGAACTGATAAATTTTCTATAGCAGAAGCTTCTTGAACTTTAGTGGCAAGCTCTGAGAGTTTATCACTATCACTATGGATACTATCACTCCTAAGTCCCGCCTCATCTAACACCCTATCCATAGGGCGACTAACTAAACCTGCCGGGATAATAACAGGAGGTTTATCAACAAACTCTCCATCCAATACTGCTAAGAGTAAATCTTTATGATCAATACAAGCCACAGCTTTTAATTTCCATTCTAAATATTATTTTTATAAATTATTTTTGAGTTCCACTATAAAATCGAAAGCTTTTTTGACGCCTGCCTTTGTACCCTCCAAAGAAAGCACAACACTGCCCTCACTGCCGCCTACACCGCCGGAAGCAACATGAGTAGCTCTCACTCCATCTGTGCCAAAGAGCAGTTTAATTGCAGTAAGTTCTGTCACTACCTTTGCATTTGTAAGAGGCATATATCCAACAGTGTGCCCCGTTGAGTAATCAAAAGTTTTCTGCCCCATCTTAACTGAAGCCTCCTCCACCGATGGGATAAGTTTCTCAAGCCCTACAGGTATAATGAGATGAGACCCGCGGGCATTGATTATACCTACAGCAGCGCCAATACTGCCTCCTACATCACTAGCCATAAGCACTCCGGCTCTCCCCTCGCTATCAACTGCGTTGGCGCCCTTAATATATACATCGCCTCTTCCAAAGTCCTTCAAAACATCCATAAACGACTCATCACTTAACTTGCCATTCCTCATAACGAGAGGTTTGTCTCGTTTATCTTCTGCGTTGGCACCAAGTTCGCCGCCGGAAATCCAGCCTACAATAAATCTTTCCTTGTCAGTGGTTACAGTGGTTAAATCAAATACCTCGTCAGCCACATAGGCATTTGTTGAACCGCATATAACTACAACTATACCGGACTTTTTTGCCTTAAGCACTTCCGGCATAATCGAAACGGCTTTTCCAATAAGACTCTTACCCTCTGTGGGAGTTAAAGAAACAATCGCCCTTGACTCATAATCATCAAAATTTTCATAAAACATAAACTCTACTCCCTAATTTCAATTAATTTAGTACACACTCTCTCCGCCGCCAACATCCCCCACGCCTTTTAAGCTAATGGTCAACATAGTTACTTCATCATCTATTTTGTCCGTATATGTCAGTGTAGCTCCCCAGCACTGCGATTTGTAAAATAAACCTGCCATATTTTCCACAGTTTCATTTGTATGTTCCTCAAATGGAATAAAGGCAGGGAGAACAGTAGGATCCAGGTAATAGAATGTATATTTGGTTTTATTAAGCACTCCAAATCCTTTATAAAGATGCAGCCTAACTTCACTTTCAGCATACTCCTGCTCGTCTCTAATATACTTATGTTTAAGTGAGATAGAGTTTTTATTTTTATCTCTATAACTAATCTCCCCGTAACTGGAGGTTATCCACTTCCGGTAAGTATCATATGTTACATTGGAACTTATTTTTATATTTAAAGTCGGCCTGACTATAAGCTCAGCCACTACATCGGAATAGGCTACTTTATCTTTATCCAATATTTTATCATCTCTTGCCTCGCGCACATCATAAGATTGACTTATATCAAAATATAAATACTCATGCCGCTTTTTAGACGCCCCCTCACCGGTGGAAATCAGCCCCGCGTAAGTTAAGTTAAGGGAATAGGTAACTAAATTTTGCGAGTCTATATTATCAACATCGTCATAAATAGGATGAAGTGTTTGCCTGATACTTGGTATGTAATCGTACTTTAAACGAGGCCTGACTGTGAATAGCTTCCTATCTCCATTAGAACTCCTCCAATGTTTAACAAAGGTGCTTTTAACATCCATTGACGCTTCATAAATATGACGGCCGCTTCGACTCTTGGCATCCAGGCCGTTTATAAAATGATTTTCAGTAAAGTAGTAAGTACCCCTGGGGGAATAAGAAGGAGTAACCTCTAAAAATGAAAGAGGCCTTAGAGGCAAACTGATTGTAGGTTTCAAGTCAACCCTTTGGCCTTCAACACCTTTCTCCTTTTTTTCGAACTCATCAAAAGAGCCATAAAGAGATAAGAAAAAAGGAGTCTTCCACACCCTTCTTGTGCTTCTTGTGTATTTAGCAACGGGAAGTTTCTGATAAATGTCCAAATCCTTATCCTGGAGTAGGTCATCAAAATAGCGAAGTTCCAGAGTAAAGTTACTTGCCTCCCATGCCTTACTGAAAGAAAGAGTACTCTCAAGCATTTCGTATGCTCTCTCATTTGAATTTTTACCAACATCCAGGAAGTACTCTTCGTCGCTTATAAGGTTAATGTTTGCCTTAAAAATAACACCTCCCCACAGTTTTTCCCTGTGGTGATAGCGAAGCTCCCACCTGTCAGGATCAGCTGAAAGTGGGCGACCTAAATTAAAATTATCAGGATCGTCCCTATAACTCCTAACCCTGTCTAAATTTCTTTCTCTATAATTGTAATAATAAAAATCTCCGTAACTGTCAACGGTTCTGATGTAGCGATGTTCTATACCCCCGCCATCACCCTTTTTAGATTCATTATCATAAGAAAGAGTAATATCAGCACTATCTGAGAGATTTAAGAAAAAAGAATTACCAAATTGAAAACCTCTTAAATCAGAATAACCGAAAGTTGGCGACAAAAAACCTGTCTGCCTCTCGTTTACAACAGGGGCGGCAATAAAGGGCAGGTATAAAATAGGAACCCCCTTCACCTTAAACAATATGTTCCACCCGGTAAAAAGCCCTCCAACACGCACTTTTGCCGAGCTTGTATGAATACTCCAAGGGGGGTTAAAGTCATCTCTCCGGTCTTCGGGGCAGTCGCAGGTTGTAAAACTCATTGACTCGCCATCATAGGTGTTCTGCCCTGTTTTCCTAATCACTCTACCTTCAAAATTTATAGTGCCTTCCTTAAAGTACAACCTTGCATTAACAGAAGTCAGGAGTTCGTTATTTAAATCTATTTCGACACTTGAAGACTCAAAAATATTCCCCTCACCATCTGTAATCTTAATATTTCCATCAGCAACTGCAACACCGCTGTCCATATCCATTAGAATTGAATCAGAAGCAAGAGTTAACTCCCCCTGAGTGACCATAACCCTGCCGCTGGCTTCATAAAGTTTTTTGTTTTTGTCATAAAACACCTTGTCAGCATTAACTTCTATGGGCACATCTTTCCTGAAAAACCTCTCGCTCATAGAAGCAGCAAAAACACTACCTGATGGTAATAGCAGTATCGCTACAGCAATTGTTATGTTCTTTAATAAATTATTCATAATTTAATTCATATAACGGGTTATATACCTGCGAGCTTCTGCAGCTGTAAATATAGAACCAGTCACGCAAACCTTCTTGTTTTGTTTAGATAAAACTACTGCTCTCTTTACAGCCTTACTGACCTTAGGCTCGGCCTCTATAACTCCTTTAAAACTTCTTAAATAACCTTTCAACTCACCGGTTGTAGCAGACCTCTCCATATTAGGAGAAGTTAAGATGACTGTTTCCGTTAAAGGCAAAAGCTCCTTAAATATACTAGAGATATCTTTATATTTCATTGCTCCAATAACGAGTGTGAGTTTTTTATATTTTGCTTTTTTCAAAGAAGTCGCAAGCGCCTTTGCCCCCGGTCCGTTATGAGCAGAGTCTAACATAACAGATACTCCGCCAGCTTTAAACTCTTCCATTCTACACTTCCACTGAACGGTCTTTAAAGCTTTTTTAATATGCCCGTCAGTGATTTTAAAATCTTTACCTTTTAACTGTCTAACTACTTCAAGAACAGTGGCAATATTGTCTTTTTGATACTCCCCTTTAAGGTTACTTGCGACTTTTTTATATTTAAAGTCTTTGTCTATAAAATAGGCTGCAGATTTATTTGCACTGCACTGTTTTTTTAACACACCTGCGAGTTTTTTATCCCTTACGCCGCTAACCAGAATACCGCCATTTTTTATAACTCCTGCTTTCTCCCTGCATATATCCGATAAATTGCTGCCTAAAAATTTCTCATGATCCAGCCCAACAGATGTTACAACAGAAACTAAAGGATGCACTACATTGGTAGCATCATACCTGCCCCCAAGGCCCACCTCAACAACTGCTATATCAACTTTCCTCTTAGAGAAGTATTTAAAAGCCATAGCAGTTGTCAGTTCAAAAAAAGTTGTTTTATCTTTTCTGACAACAGGTAGGGAAAGTAGTTCCTCTGCCAAAGAAATCACAACTCCGGTAGGTATCTCGGAGCCATTAACTCTTATCCTTTCGTTAAATCTATAAAGGTGAGGAGAAGTATAAAGCCCTGTTTTATATCCGGCAGTTTGCAGAATTTCTGCCAGTAAGGCAGAAACCGACCCTTTCCCGTTGGTACCTGCTACTAAAACAGACTTAAAGTCTTTCTCCGGGTTTCCTAACTCCTTTAAAAGACCTTTAATGCGGCTAAGCCCCGGCTTAATTCCAAAGTTTTTTAGTGAATATAAATGATTTAAGATTTTCTGTGATTTGTTTTTTAAGGAAGGCATCTATTTAAAATAACCTCTATGGATAAGTTTAAATTTAGTTGGTATTTTAATTTGCAAAAAGCCCCAAAAGGCGAGAAAGCATATCTTTCATGTCTTTTCTCTCAATAATCATATCGACCATACCGTGCTCAAGCAGGTACTCAGCCCTTTGGAAACCTTCGGGAAGCTTTTGCCTGATTGTTTCCTGTATTACTCTCTGGCCGGCAAAACCGATAAGTGCCTTCGGTTCCGCAATGTTAACATCTCCAAGCATTGCAAAACTTGCAGTAACTCCGCCTGTTGTAGGGTCTGTCAGGACGGAAATATATGGCAAACCTTTATCTTTGTGCCTTTTTATCGCAGCAGATGTTTTTGCCATCTGCATGAGAGAGAAAATCCCCTCCTGCATCCTGGCCCCTCCTGACGCAGAAAACACAATTGCGCCGCACCGGTCTTTTGTAGCTCTCTCTACAAGCCTTGTAATCTTCTCTCCTACCACACTGCCCATGCTTCCACCCATAAACTTAAAATCAAAAACACCAACAACTGCATCTACTCCGTTGATTGTCCCCTTGCCATAGATAAAACTATCTTTAGATGTTCCTGCCTTTGTTGCAATTTTCAACCTTTCCCTATATGTTTTCATGTCTTTAAAACCAATCGGGTCAAGAGAAGTCATGTCTGCATCCAGTTCTTCAAAACTACCACTGTCCATTATAATGTTCATCCTTGACCTGGCGGCAATCCTGAAATGGTAGTCGCATTTTGGGCAAACCTCAAGGTTTCGCTCTACCTCTTTTTTGTATATAATTTCTGCGCAGTTATTACACTTTACCCAAAGTCCCTTGGACCCTTTTTTGTCAGTATCTTTCCTGCCTAAATCTTTTTTAAACCAAGACATAATATCACCTCATCAATTTTTAAAACTACATTGCCTTCGTTAAGGACTTAACAAACCTGCCGGCACTTTTGTGCACTGTTTTAGATTTACCATTTTTCTCAATTACTTTTATTATTGCGCTGCCAACTACTACGCCGTCAGAGAGTTTCGATACGCTCCTTGCCTGCTCGGGAGTTGAAACACCAAAACCAACAACAATTGGAACATTGCTAACTGATTTTAGTTTGTTTACAGATTTTTTAAGGTCGCCGGGTACGGCCTTCCTTGCCCCCGTAACTCCAGTGACACTAACATAATATAAAAACCCTTTTGCACCACTGCTAATATACTTCATTCTACTTAGGTCGCTTGTTGGAGTAACCAGGCGGATTAGTTCGAGGTCCTGAGCCCTTAGGTGAACATCCAGTTCTTCTGATTCTTCCGGAGGAAGGTCAACAATTAAAACTCCATCTGCCCCGGCCCTTTTAGCGTCTTTTGCAAACTTAGAGACGCCATAAGTAAAAATCGGATTGTAATAACCAAAAAGTACAATAGGGATTTCGCTTTTTTCCCTGATTTCTTTCAGGCAATTTAAAACACCTTTAAGTGTAGCTCCTTTTTTTATAGCCCTTTCGGACGACTTTTGAATAACAACACCGTCTGCCATAGGGTCTGAAAAAGGTATACCAAGCTCTATAATGTCTGCTCCGCTCTCTTCTAACTCCAAAACTATCTTCACTGTTGCTTTCAGGGTGGGGTCGCCGGCCGTTATAAAAGCTACAAATGCCTTCTTGCCTGATTCTTTCAGGGATTCAAATTTTTTGTCTATTCTTGTATAAATTTTCTTATCCATCTTATCCCTCATTAGTCTAAATCATCCTTAAAATATTTACTTACTGTAGCCAAATCTTTATCTCCCCTGCCCGATAAGTTTATAACAAGTACCTTCCCTTTGCCCAGCTTCTTTGCAGCCTTTATACCATAGGCAATTGCATGGGAGCTCTCAAGAGCGGGGATAATCCCCTCCGTGCGAGTTAGAACCTTAAATGCCGCCAGCGCTTCCTTATCAGTAATTGATACATACTTTACCCTGCCAATGTCATGCAGGTAAGAATGCTCAGGGCCAACGCCGGGATAGTCCAGCCCCGCAGATACGGAGTGAGTTTCTATAACCTGACCTTCTTTATCTTGCAAAAGATAACTCTTGGAGCCGTGCAAAACCCCAACAGAGCCTCCTGTAATAGTGGCTGCATGTTTGCCAGTAGAGAGGCCAAAGCCGCCTGCCTCAACTCCCGTAAGTGCAACCTTCTTGTCTTTTATAAAGGGATAAAAAATACCCATTGCGTTACTTCCCCCGCCAACGCAGGCGACAATCTCATCAGGCAGTCGCCCTGTTAGTTTTTTAATATCTACTTTAGTTTCCTTGCCTATGACAGTTTGAAAATCTCTTACAATCATAGGATAAGGATGAGGCCCTGCGACTGACCCGATAATATAAAATGTCTTATCTACATTTGTAACCCAGTCGCGAAGTGCCTCATTCATAGCGTCTTTGAGAGTAGCACTGCCCGAAGAAACAGACCTGACCTTGGCTCCCAGGAGTTTCATACGAAATACATTCGGCTCTTGGCGTATAATATCTTCTGCTCCCATATATATCTCACAGTCCAAACCAAACATTGCCGCCACAGTTGCAGTAGCAACCCCATGCTGCCCTGCACCTGTTTCTGCAATAATTCTCTTCTTGCCCATCATTCTAGCAAGCAGCACTTGACCAATAGTATTGTTTATCTTGTGAGCGCCGGTGTGACAGAGGTCTTCTCTTTTTAAATAAATCTGGGCTCCCCCCGCTTTTTTAGTTAACATCTCGGCAAAATAAAGAGGTGTTGGACGGCCAGTGTATTCTTTTAAATAATGAGCTAAGTCTTTTTTAAACTTAGGATCCTTCTTCGCCTTCTTATAAGCCTCTTCTAACTCAAGCACCGCAGGCATAAGTGTCTCTGAAATATACCTGCCGCCAAACTCCCCATAATGACCTAGCCGGTCCGGCAGGCCTGTTTGTTTTTTTTGTGACTTCTTTGCCATCTCTATTTATAAACTCCTCACTGCTGATATAAATTCTTCTATTTTATTTAAATCTTTAACCCCGGGAGATGATTCTACTCCGGAGCTAACATCTACTCCAAAAGGTTTAACCACTTCTATTGCACCGGCAACATTCGCTGCATTCAGGCCGCCGGAGAGTAAAACAGGCACCTGGTCGGATATCTGTGCAGCCAAACTCCAGTCAAAAGTCTTGCCTGTACCGCCTTGCTCATTTTCTACAAAGGTATCTAACAAAATATAATCTGCGACATCTTTATACTTTAAGGCTTTTTCTATATCCCTCTTGCCCTTGACTCTCACTGCCTTAATTACTTTTGCTTCAACCTGACTTACATACTCTACCGATTCAGAGCCGTGTAACTGTACGTAGTCAACACCCATTCCAATAACAAGTTTATTTAATTCGCCTAGTTCTTCATCTACAAAAACTCCAACTGTCTTAACAGCCCCTTGAACAGTATCTACAATAGGCCTTACATCACCGGGGGATATATACCTTTTGCTCTTATCCCAAAGAATAAAACCAATCAAATCTGCCCCCTGCTCTACTGCACATAAGGCATCCCTCTCACTGGTAATACCGCATATCTTAACCCAAATTGACATCTAACAAATACCCGACCCTATGAGCTCTTTTAGCTTCGCCCCTATGTCATCTTCTCTCATAAGAGCCTCTCCTATTAAAAATGCATTTGCCCCTGCATCTTTCAGGTAAAGTATATCTTCCGGTGTATTTATGCCGCTCTCGCTTATTAAGACGCAGTCAGAGGGCACCATTGTAGCAAGCCTTTTGGTTATCTCAATATCCGTATTAAATGTAGCGAGGTCTCTGTTGTTCACACCTATGACGGTTGCTCCTGTTCCAAGGGCAGTATCCATCTCTTCTTCATCATGAACTTCCACGAGAGCTGTCATGCAAAGCCTGTCGGCTACAGTAAGGAGACCATTAAGTTCAATCTCCTCTAATATAGAAGCAATAAGAAGCACTGCATCAGCCCCTGCCGCTCTCGCCTCATAAATATCATATTCGCCAAGAGTGAAATCTTTCCTAAGGAGAGGCAAGTCTGACTGAGCCCTTATGGCTTTTAAATAATCCAGCGAACCTTGAAAATACTTTTCATCAGTAAGTACAGACATTGCCGCTGCTCCTGATGATTCATATATCTTCGCAATTTCCAGCGGGTCAAAGTCCTCTCTTATAACTCCCTTAGAAGGAGATGCTTTTTTTACCTCACTGATAATTCTTATACCTTCAGTTTTAAGGGCCGCTTCAAAATCCAGGGGCGAATCCATAAGAGCAATCGTTTTCTCAAACTCATTCATCCGACTATCATAATCAGGACTGTTTACTATTTTACTTAAATTTGCCCTTTTATAAGAAATTATTTCATCAAGCATTTTGTCTTTTCCATTTAATTCGAAAGTTTTTTTAGTTCTTCAAGCTTGGCTTTCGCCTTACCATGTTTCAAACATTCACAGGCCATAATGTAACCGTCATTAATAGAATAAGCAATCCCGGAGGCAGCGATTGCAGCGCCGGCATTAAGGGCGACAATATCACTACATGGCCCCTCTTCTGCTCCTAGTACAGCTTCTATAATTCCTGCGTTTTCCTCAGCATCACCACCTTTTAGGTCTTCAATAGATGCTTTTTTAATACCGAACTCCTCCGGCGTTATCTCATAGGTACTTACGCTTCCCTCATTGACCTCAGAGATGCGAGTAGGGCCTGTAACAGTAATCTCATCTAACCCATCTGAGCCGTGTACAACAAAAGCGCGTTCTGTACCAAGTTTTAAAAGCACCTTTGCTATAACTTCAGTAAGTGATGGGTCGTAAACACCGAGCAATTGTCTTGTAGCTCCTGCCGGGTTAGTTAAAGGCCCGAGCAAGTTAAATATAGTTCTAATTCCAATTTCTTTCCTAACAGGCATGGCATGTTTCATTGCTCCGTGAAGGAGAGGCGCGAAAAGAAAACCTATACCTGCTTCTTTTATGCATTTCTCTACAACCTTAGTATCTGCTTCTATATTAACCCCAAGGGCTTTCAAAACATCGGCGCTGCCGCACTTGGAAGATACGGAGCGATTACCATGTTTTGCAACTTTAACCCCGCACCCTGCTGCAACAAAAGCGCTTGCCGTAGAAATATTAAAAGTATTTGAACTATCTCCCCCGGTGCCGCAGGTATCAACAATCACACCGCCGCCGCCATTGATCTTTACAGATTTCTCTCTCATAACGGTTGCAGCGCCGGTAATCTCGTCAACAGTCTCAACTTTTATTCTTATAGCAGTTAAAAAGGCAGCCATCTGAGACTCGGTAGCCTCACCTTCCATTATCTCGTTCATGACTTCAATCATCTCGCTCATTGAAAGATTATCACCGTCAACTATCTTTGCTATGGCTTCACATATCATAAAAATATTCCCCCAACCAGTTATTATTTATTACTGACTAATATCTATAAAGTTTTTCAAAATTGCCTTGCCTGAAGTTGTTAAAATTGATTCAGGGTGAAACTGGAGACCCTCAAGTACAAACTTCTTATGCCTGATTCCCATTATCTCCCGGGCCTCGGTCCATGCGCTAACTTCGAACTCCTCAGATAAACTATCCCTGTCAACTATTAAAGAATGATACCTGTTTGCCTCAAAAGGATTATCTATTCCCTTAAATAAAGTCTTTCCGTCATGAGACACCATTGATGTTTTACCGTGCATAAGTTTATCTGCCCCTACTATCTTAGCTCCAAAGGCGTAAGCAATGGACTGGTGGCCCAAACACACACCAAGAAGCGGGACTTTGCCTGCAAATTCTTTTATTATATCCACCGAAACTCCGGCCTTCTCGGGGTCGCAGGGGCCGGGGCTAATAACAATCCTGTCCGGTTTTAAATCCACCACGCCAGGGACATCAATCTTGTCGTTTCTAAAAACTTTAACATCTTCACCTAACTCCATAAAATACTGAACTATGTTATAAGTAAATGAATCGTAATTATCTATCATTAAAAGCATATAAGTTTTTAAAGCCCTTCCCTAGCCATGGTAACAGACTTAAGCACTCCCTTAGCCTTGTTTATAGTTTCTTCAAATTCTTTTTCTGCGTCAGAGTCTGCAACTATACCGGCCCCTGCTTGAACATATATTTTATCTCCGTAAATAACAACTGTCCTGATGGTTATACACATGTCCATGTTGCCGGAGAAATCAAAGTACCCTACAGACCCGCCGTAGATACCCCTCCTGCACGGCTCCAACTCTTCTATAATTTCCATTGCGCGAATCTTTGGCGCACCGGAGAGCGTCCCTGCGGGAAAACAGGCGCTAAATACATCAAAGCTTGTTAAACCTTTTTTAATCTTCCCGCATACATTAGAAACTATATGCATAACATGAGAGTACATCTCAACAATCATAAGTTCTGTGACTTTAACTGTGCCGCATAAAGAGACCCTGCCAATGTCGTTGCGGCCTAAGTCAACCAGCATTATATGTTCCGCCCTCTCCTTGGGGTCAGCAAGTAGTTCTTCTTTTAACTCTACATCTTCCCTAGAGTTTTCGCCTCTTGGCCTGGTCCCTGCAATAGGACGAAGTGATATGTCATCGCCTTCTACCCTGACTAAAACCTCGGGAGATGAACCGGTAACTGTAACATCAGAGAGTTTAAGGTAAAACATATACGGCGACGGGTTAACAACCCTAAGAGAACGATAAATATCAAAGGAGTCAACATTGTTTTTCGTCTCAAACCTCTGGGAGATAACAGTTTGTATAACATCGCCTGCCCTGATGTATTCTTTTGTTTTTTCAACTGCAGAGCAAAAATCTTCTTTCTTAAAGTTAGAAGTTATTTCATCGTCCCTGCCTTTATCACTAACCCCGGCACCAGATGGCAGGGGACCTTTAATTTTCTCTACAAGTCCGTCTATTTTTTTTAAAGCTTCATCATATAAAGACTTTAAAGATTTGGCATCAATATCTTTTTTGTCATCTGTATAAACTATGGCAACAACTTTTATTTTATGTTCTTTCCTATCAAAAATAAGCATAGTGTCTGTCAAAACAAAACACATCTCATAAGTATCTAAATCTTTGTCGGCGATCTCAGGAAGCTTTTCAACATGACGAACCATATCATAGCCGGCATAACCAACAGCTCCGCCTATAAACCTAGGTGCATCTTTAACGGGAGCAACATTAAACTTGGACATATAGTTTCTAAATATGTTTATCGGGTTGCCTGTTTCTTCTCTAACCCCACCGCCTTCTAAAATTTCAACAGTAGTGCCCTTGCTCCTGATTGTACTTTTCACTCCGGAGCCTAAAAAACTATACCTCCCCCACCTCTCACCACCTTCAACGCTCTCAAAGAGAAAGGACTCTGCTTCCCCATCGCTTATCTTCAAAAAGGCAGAAACAGGAGTCTCCGTGTCAGCGACAATGTCAGCTACCACTGGCACAACATTAAATTTGCCAATTGAACTGGTGAAATCTTCTAAGTTAGGAAAATAATTAAGCTTTTTCATAATTAGTAATAATATCACAGGGTTACGGTACAGTCAATTATATTGGAAAATTTAAGGAAAGAAGTTATTTGCACCAAGAATTTGAATAAATAATTGCGAATTGAAATGTTTAAGAAAAAACCCTGTTGTTTACAAAAAAAAGGGATAAACCAATTGGTTTATCCCTTTT
>CBDUXU010000057.1:0-12652 GCA_965371285.1 uncultured bacterium
TTTTTCTTTGCCCGAGATAGATGCCAGTTTATCAATCATTTCTATGGCAAAACCTGGAATATTTTCTTCACATTTCAAACAAGCTGAAACCAGGGAGGCAGCAAACGGATGATCGCTACCCCTTAGTTTATGTGTGAAGTGATATGTAAAATAATGCCACTGTGTAAATATTCTTGATGCAAATATGTGTTTATAAAGGTCTTCTTCTGTCATTTGTTCTATTCCTTATGTATATACTATAGGGCTTAAACATCAATGCAGCATTTTTTATATTTTTTACCGGAGCGGCATGGGCAAGGTGCATTGCGCCCAACTTTTATTTTACCTAAACCTTGAGAGTTTTTGGTTGTGGGGAATTCTGTGACTGTTTTCTTACGCATGGTAAGGTTGTCCGATTGAAAGAAGCCCATAGTTTTATTTACTTTTTGGTAATGTTCTCTGCGGTCTTCAGGCCAATGAGTGCAATCCATTAAAATAAAATCTTCAGAGTTTGTTTTTGCATATTTGGGGGCATCTATGGCAATGCCAACTATTGTTTTAAGGTGCTTAAATTTATTTTTTGCTGCGCCACAGGCGACTTCAAGCATTGCTTGTCGCTTTGGTCTATAATCATTTTCGTAGTCAGTAATTTCATTAACTTTGAGCTGCAAAAAAACATAACCAGTTCCTTTGTAAAATGAGGGCATCAATGATACATTTCGCATTATTGGTTCAGAGGATTCAGGGAAGTTGTGAATTGCTTGAAGCATGTGTTCAGATAAAGCACGGCGATGGAAGCGTGGTTCTTTAGCCATTTCGTGAATTGCACTCTTACCGTTTAAAGGGGTGGAGTCTCCAAGTAAGGTCCCATCAAGGGTGTTTTGGCAGGTTATTTGAAGTAACTCATCCCAACGATAAGATATTTTGTCAGCTGATTTTTTATTTTTGTAGGGTTCGCGTTCAATGAAATCTTTCCACTCTCCTTCGCCAATCATTAGACTATTGATATCTTTTTTTGATGTCCCAATGAAATGCTTATTTTTTGATTTGTCAAAATTAAGGAAGTAATGAGCTAATAAATCTTCTTCGCCGCAATAAGCTAAGACTTCATTCGACTTAATGGCATCGATTTTTGCGTCAAGGTATGATGAGAAATCAAAAACAGTATCCAGTTCATTGAAAATAATAGGAAGGTTATGACTATCGAATATATGGACAGGATTTTCTTTGTCTATATTTATTGTGAAAGGGAAAGGAAGTTCAGTAAGGCTGTTTGTATAGAAAATTCCAAGACTGCCATAGACATTATCATCAGAGGATTTTTCACAAGCTTCTTTTGCACCGTGTGCAATAATAATTTTGTGCACTATCATTTCCTTGAGGTTGATAGTGATAGGAAACGGAACCTTTAAATTTTTATCTAGAAAAATGCTACGTTTGCTTTTAATGTATTTTTCAGCGCCGTGTGCAGTTCGAGTTTGAGCATCAATGGTCTTCTTTTTCCAGCGATTCCAGTTAACCATTGGATTGTTGCTATCTTTAGAGAAGGCTAGGTTCTCCCGGTCAAAAAATATGAATACATGATTTTCAAAAACAGCAAGTAGGTCACATAGTTCATCTCCGTCATCTTTAACTGGATTGGGATAACTCCATAGTTTTAAAAATGACTGTTCACAAAGGTTCGCTAGCAGCTTTTCGGTAGGTGTTACTCCACCTGATTTGATTATAGCCATAAGATAATCTTGTATGGTGGGCAAAGCCCACTGTTTTTTTAATTGAGTGCAGTGTCACGCTGGTAAAATCATACAATAACTAATTTATTTGCACAAGGGGGGGAGGTTTGTCTGTTAGGTTTTTGTGTGGATAATATGTGAATATTTGCGTGGTTTGGTAAAAATTGAGGGGTTTTTTAATTAAGTGTAGGTGTTTTTTAAATTGGGTCCAGCGTCACGCTGGTTAGTAGTGAGGGTTTTATGGCTTAGTTACTATTGCCGTTTGTGCCAAGCTCTGTTTTATAGGCATTATAGTTATCTATACTTACGAAGTAGTCCGGGTCTTCCAGTACATTTACATCACAAATCTTTTCTGCTTTTTTAATTAACTTCCTGCAATCTTCACTTAGGTGGCGCAGGTGTATGGTTTTTCCCATTGCCATATAGTTTTCTGCAAGTTTGTTTATTATTTCTATTGCCGATTGGTCCATTATGCGGGATTCTTCAAAGTCCACTATGACTTCTTTTGGGTCGTCGGCCATGTCGAACTTACTCATAAACAAACTTGTAGAACCGAAGAATAATGGCCCGTAGATTTTATAATGTTTTATACCGTGTTCGTCTATTTCTTTTCTTGCTCTAATCCTTAATGCATTTTGCCATGCAAATATTAATGTCGATACTATTACTCCTGCCAGCACTGCCAAGGCTAGGTCATAGATTACGGTTAGTGCAGTTACTAAAACAATAACTGCTACATCCCACTTAGGTACCTTGTTTATAATAGAAAATGTACTCCAGGCAAAAGTTTTTATTACAACGATAAACATAACTCCCACGAGGGCTGCGATTGGAACTTGTTCTATATACGATGAAGTGAGCATGATAAAAAATAGTAAGGTCATTGCCGCAACTATTCCTGAGAGCCTTCCCCTTCCGCCGGAGGTGATGTTAATAATACTCTGCCCTATCATTGCGCAGCCTCCCATACCGCCAAAGAGTCCGTTTAGAAAATTCCCTGCCCCCTGGGCAACACATTCCCTGTTGCCGTGACCATGTGTGTGGGTAAGTTCGTCTATTAAACTAAGTGTCATAAGTGATTCGATTAAACCGATGGCAGAAAGTATTAATGCGTAAGGTGCAATAAAAGTTAAAGTCTCCCAGTTCATTGGCACCTGTGGAAATGCAAATGTAGGGAGGCCTGCGCTAATCCCTGTCCCCCCTTTTGATTGTATGAAGGAGAGTACTGTCTCTGTGTTGATATTTGTAAAAATTACTAATAAGGATACGGATATAATTCCTATTAAGGCACCGGGCGCTTTACTGTGCAATAGAGGAGAGGCATATAATATCGCCATAGTGAGGGCTACAAGCCCCACCATTATCCAAAGAGGATTACCTGTGAGCCAGGCGTCATTGGATTTAAACATATTCAATTGGGACAGGAAGATTACTATAGCAAGCCCGTTAACAAAACCCATCATAACCGACCGTGGTACCATCCGTATGAATTTACCCAGCCCTGTTACACCTGCAGTAGCCTGAAAGACACCCACCAGAAGAAGTGTAATAAGGAGGTACTGAAGCCCTGCATTTGACTGGCCAACAAGAGCTCCTAGTTGGTTACCTTCCAGAACGAGCGACACCATAACCACTGCCATAGCCCCTGTGGCGCCGGATATCATGCCCGGGCGGCCGCCAAAGACAGATGTAATAAGACACATTATAAATGCGCCATAAAGCCCGACTATGGGAGAGAGCCCAGCTACAAAGGCAAATGCCACAGCCTCCGGCACAAGCGCCAAGGCTACCGTAAGACCGGATAATATGTCTGCCTGAATGGAGCCTTTGGATTTTGCTACATTTGTTAAGTCTCTGGTAATTCCGGGAGTAATTTCATTTGAATTATTTGGTGATTTGTCGTCAGGGCTATTGGGGACCATATTGGTATTTCGTTTCCTTTTATATTGTTAATTTTTTGGTGGGGTTTAATAAAAGTCGAAAGCAGGCTCTTTAATTCTTAAGAGGTAGGTTACTTCAAATTCATTATAAAACCGAACTATACAATATACACTATATAAAAGAATATGGCAAACCAGCAGGTGTGACCCCTGCCAGCGTCCCGCTGGACCGAATTTTATAATCACACTATAAACTTAATATTTTGATTTCCTATTTTATATGCTACGGTATAAATGTAAAAAATGGAGCAAACAAAGGAAATACAGGTGGTAAGTGCAATACCAAAAGATAGGCATCTCATAATTATAGGAGCGATGAAATGTGGTACTACATCGCTTTTTACTTACCTTAAGGACCATCCTCAGATTTGTCCGTCAATTATAAAAGAAACAGAGTATTTTTCCAGAAATCAAGGGCATGGATACCCTGTTACCGACTATCATGAATTGTGGGACTTTGACCCTACCAAACACAAATACGCTATGGAGGCATCCACCGGGTACGCAAAGTATCCTAAGGAAGATAAAGTAGTGGAAGATATTTATAATTATGGCTTAAAACCAAAGTTCATATATATAGTTAGAAATCCCTTTGAAAGAATTGAGTCACAGTATAATTATATGGAGACAAAAGGTGATTTCTATTCAGGTTTATGCGAGGATCGCTTGGTTAATGTAAGCAATTATTTTATGCAGGTAGAACAATATATGAAAAAGTTTACCAGGGAAGATTTTTTAATTTTAGATTTTGAGGACTTATCTAAAAAACCGCTTCAATTGATGTTAAAGGTATACGACTTTCTTGGAATATCTAAAGATTTTATCCCTAAGAAGTTTGATGTAATGAATTCAACCCTTGCTGCACAGAGGGGAGGAAAGCGTAGAAAAAAATGGTTTTCTTTTTTTAAACCAAAAAAACGAATTCTAACAAGTGAAGAGAGAGATTTTATTTTTAAAAAATTAGAGAAAGATATGCTCCTTTTTGGTGAAAAATATGATTTTGATGTATCCAAATGGGGCTTTTAACTAGCGTGACGCTGGACCCAATTTAAGTTTATATTTGTTGCAGTTAATTTTATTTGTGGAAGGTTGGTTGTTTTGAAGATGGTGGGGCTTAGCCCACCATCTTTTGTTTTTAAAGTTGACTCCAGCGTCACGCTGGTCCAGGGGTCAACTCTGGCTTGTTTTAAGGATTGGGCATAGTCTCGCCAGTTGCTGGTTCGCCAGCCACCGGTTCGCCAATCATTGGCTCGCTAGTCATTGGCTCGCCAGTCACTGGCTCTTCAGCAGAGTTTTCAGAATCAATCTTCTTCTTCTTCTCCTCTTCGCCTTTGAGTTCCTGCAGCACACTGCCGGGGTCCATTGGAAGGAGTACGATTTCGATTCTTCTGTTTTCGGCGCGGCCTGATTCTACATCATTGTCGGCAACTGGTTTGTAATGTGAATAGCCTACGGCAGACATGTGCGCCGGGGCGAGTCCTACCTCAGAGTCAAGAAAGCGCACGACTGTGGTTGCCCTTACGGCAGATAGTTCCCAGTTGGTGGCGAAGGTTTCCTGGAGTTTAGGCCCGATAGGTACATTATCCGTATGGCCCTCTACGCTTATTTGTTTGTCCGTAACTTTCTTTAAAATTTCTCCCACCCTTTTTAGTATTGCCATACCTGTAGGTTTTATTTCGGCCCTGCCTGAGTCAAAAAGAATTTTTTCTACAAAGTTAACGGAGAGTTTGTCCATTGCCTGGGTGATTTTTATCTGGCCGCTTTCTATTTCACCTTTCATCTCTCCGACCAGGTTTTCATAAGTTTCTTTAATTTTGGCAAGTTCCGCTTCTTTCTCGGCAGTTAGTTCGCCTGCTTTTTGCATGAGGCGGTTGTTTTCCCTGTTTAGAAAATCATTTTTGGTCCTGTAGTCATCTCTTTCATTTTTTAATTCGTCAAGTCTCTCCCTCATGCTGGAAACCTCGCCTGTCATTGCCTGGTTAAGGAGGTCTAAGTCTCTTTTAAGTTCTTCAGTAGTCCTGACACATTCTTTTAATGAGTTTTGTAAATTGTTTATCTCAACATTGGATACTTTTAAGTCTCCTAATGTTTTTTCGTGCACAGTTTTACTAACGCATCCTGACGCTGTTAATATAATTATGGCCAGGTAAAGTACATATTTTTTCATATTCTTATTCTCCATTCATTATTTTAATTAATTTTTGTTAAATTTGTTTTTTTGAATTATGTTTTTAATTGGGTCCAACAGTGACTGTTACGCATCACGCTGGTCACCCCTGTGGAGCATCATGCTCCTCTTGGATTACTAGAGTTAATCCGCAATCGCTGCATTCGTTAGGGTTGGAGCTTGTATCTGCTCCGCAGGCAGGGCAAAGACCTGCATCTGCATCGTCTAGCGCCTGGGCTAGTTCGGGGTGTACCCTTTTCCAGTATTCCGTTACGATGTCCATTGCGTTTTCTGCATCTTCTGCTCTTACTACCAGCGCCTTATCTGTGGAGCACATCCCCTGAGGCCCGGGGACTATGCTTGATTGTATGCCTGAGCTAGTCAGTACTCCCGAGAGCTCTGTAAGGCGTGTCATGGGACCTGAGTCGATGTATTTTACGGTAATGTTTTCCAGGTTATCAGTTTCGTTATGAGGCGCACCCCCTTGTGGGGTAAGGTCCCCGGAGCCGTGAATTGGGTCTGTTCCTGCTATGGAGCTTTGAGGCTCGCTACTTGCCGGCGCATCAAAACGGTTGTCACTACTACCTTCATATTCCCCTGTTTCTGCCATTTTAACACCATTTGGCAGCCCTGTCATAGGGTTTACGAGGGTTATTTCGCAGTCTTTGCACATTTCGACATGTGCATAGTACTCTGCGTTACATTGTGGGCATATCATTGTGTCGGTTGTATTGGGGGTATCTGTATTTTCCATAACCTTTAACTTAACTGGTTTTCGGGACTAATTCAAGGATAATGGTAAGGTCTTAATATTATTTTCCTATCCCCGTCATTACAAATCTGACTATTAAAAACACCTTATGTTGTGGACGATAAAAAAAACCCCCCTACCTGTGGATAACTTTAAGAAATATAAACCAATAATAAGCCCCTATAAGGGCTTGCATGGGCCGGAACTGCCCCCAGGCCTGTAAAAACTCTTGACAAATCGGTAGAAATCAATAAAATGTATAGTTTACTACTGATTAGAACACTTATACAAATAGGGAACGGGAAAAAGGATAATGAAGACATATCTACCAAAAGAAGCAGACATTAAGCAGGCATGGCATCTATTAGACGCCACAGACCAAAGGCTTGGAAGAGTTGCCGTAAAAGTTGCAACCATACTAAGGGGCAAACATAAAGCTATGTACACTCCAAGCGTTGATACAGGCGATTTTGTAGTAATAGTAAACGCCGAGAAAATTGCAGTAACAGGCAAGAAGACTACTGACAAAAAATACTACCACCATACGTTATATCCCGGTGGTATTAGAGAGATTACCTTTGAAAAACTTCTTCAAGAAAAACCAGAAGAAGTAATTAAAAAGGCTGTTAAGGGCATGCTCCCTAGCGGGCCTTTAGGCAAAAAAATGTTCAGTAAATTAAAAGTATACACAGGCAGCGAGCATCCCCATGATGCGCAAAAGCCGCAGGTATTAGTTTAACCGGGGTAAAGTTTTAAAGACAGGTCTTACTATACAGACATAAAGATACGATAAATAAGTATAGGAACAATAACAGGAGCAAATTAAAAATATGGCAGAACAAGTTTATAGCGCAGTAGGAAGAAGAAAAACATCGGTTGCAAGAGTCAGGCTTAAGTCCGGCAGTGGTGATATCACCATCAACCGCAAGTCACTGGACGAATACTTAGGCAGAGAAACACTTCGCGCCTTAGTTAGAAGGCCTTTGGAGCTTACAGAGAACAGCGGTAAGTTTAATGTCTTTGCCAATGTTAACGGCGGCGGAATGACAGGCCAGGCCGGTGCAATCAGGCACGGTATTTCAAGAGCCCTACTGGAAGTTGACCCAACTCTTAGAGACATGCTTAAAAAAGCAGGACTTCTTAGAAGAGACCCAAGAATGAAAGAAAGAAAGAAGTACGGTCAAAAAGGAGCAAGAGCAAGGTTCCAGTTCTCAAAGAGATAAGAACTATTGCTTTATATATATTCCAAAGGGGGCTTACTTAGTAGGCCCCCTTTTTTTGTGCCAAACGTGACGTTTGGATCCAATTAAAAAACTAGGTAATTAGTTGCCTGATGGTAGTAAGTTATAGTAAGGTATTTAAAATGAGCACAAACAAAAAAATTAAAATATCTATAATCGGCGCCGGTGGTTATACTGGCGAAGAACTGCTTAGGCTTCTTATTAGTCATTCTAAGGTCGAAGTTGTTGAAGCAGTTGGCCGCAGCCTGGCAGGCAGGACAATTGGAGAAGTCTTTGCCGACCTAAAAGACGGTTATAATGATTTAAAGTTTTCATCTGCAACTGATTATAATGCAGAACTATTTTTTGTATGCCTCCCTCACGGCGAGTCAATGGGAATGGTTGCAGACTTAATCGGCAAGGGTAAGAAGGTTATAGACTTAAGCGCTGACTTTCGTTTAAGCGATATAGAAACTTATGAGAAGTGGTATGTACCTCATACATCTCCAGAACTTATCAAAGACGCAGTTTATGGGTTGCCTGAGTTAAATCCAGAAAGTTATAATGACAAGATAAAAGATGCTACTCTTGTAGCCAACCCAGGTTGTTATCCAACAGGAGCTCTTCTTGCCCTAATACCTATTGCTGACTCTATAGAGCCATCTGTAATAATAGATTCCAAGAGCGGCACAAGCGGGGCAGGCAAATCCATGGAAGAGGAATTAAATACCTTTACAGAGGCAGGTGGTTTTAAGGCTTATAAAATTGGCAGCCACCGCCACACACCGGAGATAAAACAGGGATTGGATTTGTCATCGGGACATGACTCTAATGATTTTAAAGTAACCTTCACCCCTCACCTTCTTCCAGTGTTTAGGGGAATATTAACAACAGCCTATGCTACTTTAAAAGATGGTTCCTCTACAAAAGATTTAATAGAAAAGTATAAGAATTATTATATCGATAAACCTTTTGTAAGTATATTAGAGGAGGGAAACTTTCCTGACATCAGTGATGTAGCTAAAACAAACAACTGCCAAATTGGAGTTTATGTAAATCCAAATAATGGAGGCAATGGCAGAGATGTAACTATCGTGTCTGTCATAGACAACCTTGTTAAAGGCGCATCCGGCGAGGCGATTCAGAATATGAACTTAATGTATGGTTTTGACGAGACAGAGGGTTTAATGTAAGAGGTGTCAATATAGTAGTAATAAAATAGTGGTAATAAAAAAAGCCCCTTGAAAATTGTTTTTCAATAGGGGCTTTTTGTTTGTTATTTATGAAAAACTAATCAACAAGTACTTCGCTGGATTCTTCCAATTCTATATCTTCTACAATAGATTCTTCAACTTCTTCAGTTTCTATTTCTTCTATTTCGGATTCTTCAACTTCTTCTGAATCAGGCTCTTCAGCTACTGGTGCATCAAGCACCTCTTCAGCTACCGGTTCTTCAGTTACCTCCTCCGTAGATTCCTCAGCAGGCGCTTCTTCAGAGCTTTCTTCGCTACCTTCACCAGTTTCTTCTGTAGGTGTTTCTTCTTCTTTAGATTCTTCGGCTTCTTCTGATGCAGGTTTTTCGCTAGGTGCCTCGGGCACCTCTTTAATTATTTCTCTAATGTTTCTGTTGTTTGTAGGCTGGATGGGCCTGTTGTTTGTTCCTACTGCTTCTTTTATGGCATTAATCTGTTCTATAGACATAGAAACATGGTCTTTAAGAATAAACCAGCTAACTCCTTCTGTGCAAGGCGGTGTGGTGAGAGACCCTGTATATTTATAGTAGTCTCTGTTGTCCGGAAGGAGGTAGTCCGGGCTTAGGTTCTTATGGTAAAACATATCGGAATCGTTTTTATTTTTTGGTAAGTATTTTATTATTTGTTTGAACTTATCGTTTTCTTCACCTTCTTCTACAAATACGCTAATGACTGCAATGCGGTGAGAAGAACTTACATGGACAAAATGTATTTCCACAGGATATTGCTCACCGTTTAATGTGTGTTCGCTAGGGGTATGAAAATGAACTTGTTTGAGGTTGTATGTTGTCCTGCCAAGTATGATGTCGTTGCCTTCGGCAAAGTTTACTTCTACTGTGTGGCCTGTGTTATCCAGTGCCATTCTTAGGCTTTTTAAATAAAAGAATTTAATTGGAGACAGGTTAGATGGTTTTGGGTTTGTAATATCTATGGGAGACTGAAGGCTTCCTGAAAAACAGTCGATGTATTCATCGGAGAGTTCTCCCCAATGGTCAGGTCCCGTGCCTCCGCTGTAGGACCATTCCAGCTCGTCCATGGCATGTGAGGCAGTAGCAAATAAAATTAAGATTATTGTAATAAAAAACTTTTTAGGGAATCTAATCATCAAGTAGTCTCCTCAAAACTAGTCTTGCAATAATGTTTCGTGTAGGGTTTTAATGCCAATAACAACATACTCTTTCACTCCTGTTGGCAGGTTAATGGTAATCTCTTCATCAAGTTTTTTGTGCAGCAGCGCCTTACCTATAGGGGATCCTACAGATATTTTTCCAATCCTCGGTTCCACCTCATCGGGGGTAACCAGTTCATAGTTAACTGTGTCGCCGGAGTTCATATCCTCTAGTTCTACCTGGGCACCAAAAGCAATCCTGTCTTTTGGAATGTCATCGAGTTTAATATTGGCTAAAGTGTTTATGCGCGCCGAGAGGTGACTTGCTCTTGCATCAAGAAAAGTTTGCCTATGTTTGGCTGCGTCATATTCTGAGTTCTCACTTAAGTCGCCATGGGCGGCAGCTTCTCTCAAGGCTTTAGGTACTTCTATCCTAAGCTCCTTGGTGACTTTCGCTAGTTCTTCTTCTAATTTTGTTATGATAGGTAATTTTTTCATTTTTTAAATTTTTTCCAGCAATACAAAACCTTCAATGTGGTAGGTTTGAGGAAACATATCAACCACACCTGCTTTTATTGCCTTATAGCCCTTTTTTGTTATTATGGATAAATCCCTTGCAAGGGTTGGAGGTGAGCAGGAAATATATATAATTTTATCCGCTCCAAGGCCGGCAATCATTTCTGCCGCTTTTTTGTCGCCTTCCCTAGGTGGGTCTAATATTATCACATGAGGTTTCACTTTTTCAATGGTTTTAGCCAGTTCTGCCCATGAGGACAGGAATTCTACATTTTTGATATTATTGGCCTTTAAGTTGGCATTTGCCGATTTTATCGCCTTTTTATCACTATCTAAAGCCACTATCTCTCCGCATTTCTGGCTCATAGGGAGGGTAAAATTGCCCGCGCCGCAGAATAAATCAACTACTTTTAAGTTTTTATCAAGACCTGCGAGGTCTAAGAGTTTTTTTACCAAATATTCGTTTTGACCTCCATTAGTCTGGGTAAAACTGCTTATATTGGTGGATATGGATATGTCATCAAGTTCGTATATGAGGTTAGTATCTCCGTTGGAGGTTATAACTTTTTTACCTGAGAGTACTTCAAAACCCTTCAGGTTGTCTATATTTTTTAACCTGCCGGCCCAGTCAAAACCAACAATATTTTTTTTGTTTATAACATTAATACTGATTGCTGTTTTTTTGTCTTTTCTGCTTAGTCCTATTTCTATTGTTTTTATATTATGTGCTACAGAAAACAGGGCCTTTTTAACATCTCGGAAAGTTTTGTTCACAGCTTCTTCAAGCAGGGGGCAGTCAGAGATATTTACAACTTCATGAGATTTGGTTTTAAAAAAACCCCACTTTTTCCCGTCTATTTGGAACTTTGCTTTTGTTCGGTAGTTATATGGCTTTATACTCTGCCTTGCAGGGTCAAAGGACTCTACTTCAATTTTGCCGATTCTTTTTAGAGTGTCAGTAAAGATTCGGTGTTTCCATCTCATCTGTTCAGGATATTTAATGTGCTGCCACTGGCACCCTCCGCATTCTTCAAACACATGGCACTTAGGCTCCGCCCTTGCGTAAGAAGGTTTTATAACTTTTACAAGTCGCCCTTCCATAAAAGTTTTTGTCTCTTTTGTAACTTCTACTTCTACTTCGTCACCATGTACTGTGAATGGAACAAAGATAGCTTTGCCTTCAGCGTCGCCGCTGGCAATCTTGCCCACGCCGCTGCCCTGGTAGGCAAGAGAGTCTATTTTTACTTTAATTGTCATATTATTTTTATGATACCAAGATCAAACTTTCAGTTATAGGGTTCTTTGTATTCTAATTGGGTCCAGCGTCACGCTGGTGCGATTTTTTAACCCAGTTGTATGCACCGCTGATATTTTTGTCATTAGGTTTTAATGTCATACCGTACCTTAATGATTTTAGTGCGTTAAGTTTGTCGCCTACCTTATTATAGGAAAGACCAAGATTGTAGTGAGCCTTTGCATCTCTTGGACTTGACCTCACTGCCCCTTTGTATGCAGTAATTGCTTTCTCATATTGTTCTTCAGAATAATATAAATTACCCAAACTTTTATATGCTTTTGTAAAGTTCGGATTAGATTTTATAGCTCTTTCATAGGACTTTATGGCGTTTTCAGTATCTCCCAGTTCCCTGTAAGTGGCGCCGGCATTTGTCAGTGCGCCGGTTAACCTTTCTCTAAGTTCAAAGGCTTTTTCAAATGCTTCTATGGCAAGTTTATATTTTTTTTGGTTTTTATAAACTATGCCCAGGTTGTTATGTGCTTCTGCAAACTTTGGCCTGTACTGCACGGCCAGTGTAAGATGTTTTTCTGCTTTGTCATATTCTTTACGCTGCTGGTAAATGTTGCCGATGTTGTTATGGGCATCTGGGTTATCCTGTTTTTTCTACAGCCCAATAATTAACTACTCTATGCCTTTTTGATGGATGCCCATATTTGAATATTCAGCCCCGATGTGAGTATAATAGAAC
>CBDUXU010000058.1:0-11723 GCA_965371285.1 uncultured bacterium
ATCGACAGCTCAGAGCCTATCAAACAACTGGAAAAAGAAATAATAAATAGGGCACTTTTGGATAATAACTGGAACTACTCAAAGGTTGCAGAAAAATTGCAGATGAGCAGGACTACTTTATGGAGAAAAATAAAAAAATTCAATATTACTAAGTAACAGTTAAAAAAATCTTTTATGTTTCATTTTTGCAATTGTTTCTTTTTTGATACAATTGGCTGTTTGTTAGGTAAATTGGGTCTACAGCCTTATTTTTTATTTTTATTGCATTTTTGAAACATATAGATATTCTTTTACAATCTCCTTTTTAAGCTTTTATCTAATAAAATCAACTAGTTAGACCTTAATTTTAACTTTGGCACAGTTCTTGTATTATATAAAGTAAATTTGTTAAAGTAGAATTATCAAATAAAAACAGAAAAAGAGGACCAAATGAATAAAAAATTTAGTGTTTTATCTTTAACATTACTACTTATAACAATATTAACAGCCCCAGCACTAGCAGAGAAAAGATTTTTTGAAATGACAATTGAAGATGTCCGCATAAAGGTAAATGATGAGCTTACCTTTACTGCCATGGCATTTAATGGCCAGGTTCCCGGGCCCCTCATCCATGTAAAGGAAGGCGATGAAGTAACGGTTAAGGTAACAAACCTAACAAGCCTTCCCCACACCATTCACTGGCATGGAATACATATGACAGACAACTGGCAAAATGACGGTGTTCCATCTGTCACACAGGAACAAATAAAACCAGGTGAAGTATACACCTATAAATTTATTGCTGACCCGACAGGAAGCCTCTGGTATCACTGCCATGTTAATGTTAACGAACATGTTGCATACAGAGGAATGTGGGGACCGATGATTGTAGAACCAAAGAAAAAAGCAAAAAGCATAAAAAAAGTCACCCACGATTATATTATGATGTTTAGCGCCTACGCTTCAGCTTTTGCCGATAGACCTGGCTACGGAGGCATGCCAGGCGATGTAATTGACTACTTTGCACTAAACGGCAGAAGTTTCCCTAACACTCAACCTATAAGACTTAACAAAGGTGACGTAATTAGAATGAGGCTCTACGGCGCTGGTGGGGAGACCCATTCAATACATACACACGGCCACCATTTCACTGTTACTCACAAAGACGGATGGCCTCTACCAAAACCATACAAGGCTGACACTATAAGCGTAGCCCCGGGAGAGAGATATGACATAGTCATGGAAGCCAACAACCCGGGAAGGTTTATTGTACATGACCATGTTGACTCCCATGTTGCAAACAACGGTAAATACCCGGGAGGCCCTATAACCATATTTGAATACGAAGAGATTCAAAGAAACGATGACTGGTATGTATGGAAAAACAAAGACTATGACGATAACTTCTTCTACCAGAAATCAATGAAAGAAGGTTACGGCATGTTTAACCATGACAAGTTTAAAGGTACACCAATTAAAAAAGAGCGCAAAAGGAAAAGAAGAAACTAAATGAGATTATTAATAATAACCTTAACCCTTGCCAGCTCGGCCTTGTTTTTTAACCTCCCTTTAAAGGCCGAAGCAGCAGGCAAGGGTTTGGAAATACTAAAAGCCAAATGCGTTGCCTGTCACGACATAACAGGACCTTCGCCCAAGACATTTGAAGGTGCATTTAAGAGACTTGCTCCTGACCTTTTTTATGCAGGCATTAAATATAAAAAAGACTGGCTGACCACC
Source organism: uncultured bacterium (assembly GCA_965371285.1). Lineage (GTDB taxonomy): Bacteria > Desulfobacterota > GWC2-55-46 > GWC2-55-46 > DRQE01 > CBDUXU01. The sequence continues at coordinate 1,717 of CBDUXU010000058.1, forward strand.
TACATGCAAAACCCGGTCAGGACAAGGCCTGCCGGTTACAGATACTTTGACCATATAAAAAAAGGGGAGAGAGAGGATGTAGTAGATGAATCCACTTTTACTCCTCATATAAAACTCTCTAAAGATGAATCAGCAATAGTGGCTACTACTCTTATGAGCTTTAAGGCAATGGAGGAGTTTGTTACAAAAAACGCCCTCACCAGCGAACCGGCCAACGACTTTATGGGTGAGATGTATTTTGACAAGCTCTCGGGATGCCTTGCCTGCCATCAAATAGAACCAGGTTATGGCGGCTACACGGGGCCTGAGGTATATACAATCGGCAAACGCCTTCAAGAGGACTTTGTTTACAGTTATACAAAAAACCCCCAGGCCTTTGACCCAAAATCAACAATGCCTAACAAAGAGTTAATTGAAAAGGCTCTCCAGACAATTGTTAAATATATTTTAAGTATAGGAGCCAGGTAAAATGGTAGTAATGAAAAAAACATTTATAACTATATTAGCCTCCTCAGCAATATTATTTTATGTTATGACATTTGAAGCAGATGCAGAAAATAAGATAGATGCAGAAAAGATTTACAAGATGTATTGCTGGCAATGTCACGGAATGAGCGGCAACGGCAAGGGAGTAAACACCCCTTACATGAATGTTCAGCCCCGCGACCATTCCAGCAAGAAGGAGATGGGGCACCTGCCAGACAAGCAGCTACGAAAGGCAATTACACATGGTGGTCTGGCAGTTGCCAAATCAGTAGAGATGCCCCCCTGGGGGCATACCCTATCTGAGGTCGAAGTAAACAGTCTTATAGAATACTTACACAAAGTTTGTAAATGTAAGGGAAGTAAAAACTAAAAAAAGGAGAAATATCATCATGAATAAAATTTTTAAAAGTTTTATGCTTGGAGCGGCAGCGGTTGCGTTACTCGTAACTTCTTCACCTGCTATTGCAAAGACAGTAAAAGTAAAACTAACATCAGAGGAAATAGACTGGGCCTATGACAACCAAGGTTCAACAATGAAAGCTTTTACTTTTAACGGTAGCATTCCGGGACCTGTTATTAGAGTTAAAGAAGGAGACACAATTGAGTTTGAACTATTCAACAACACAAAAAACAAAAAATCTCACTCAATTGATTTCCATGCAGCAAGAGTAAATGTTTTAGACGAGTTTGCACCAATCAAACCAGGTGAAACAAAGAAATTTAGTTTCAAAGCAACTACCCCTGGGACTTTCTATTACCACTGCGGGGCGTCGCCAATGCAGGAGCACATAGCAAGAGGAATGTTTGGTGTTATTATTGTCGATCCAAAAAGAGACAAGAGACCTAAACCAGACAGAGAGTATGTACTTGTTCAGTCCGAAATATATGACAACCCTGAAACTCTTCAAGGTGAGCCATTTAAACATGTAGTATTTAATGGTCGTGCATTCAGATATGACCCTGTACATGACGAAAAAGCATCAGGAAACATGCTGATTGCAAAACCAGGTGAGAGAGTAAGAATCCATTTTGCAAATGCAGGACCTCACGAGTTCTCAGCCTTTCACCCTATTGCCGGAATCTGGGACAGGGCATGGCTCTCGGGCAACCCTTACAACGAACTAAGAGGAGTTCAGACTGTTACAGTTGCACCAGGAGACGCAGGAGTGTTTGACATCATATCCCCTGTAGAAGGAGGCAACGCAATAGTAACACATTCACTAAAAGGCGCCCTCACAGGAGCAATAGCTGTAATCGTCTTTAAGAACAAACTGACCCCCGAGGAAGAAAAACTAGGTAAAGACGGTAATTATATCGTAAGATAATTAAATTATTTAATTTACCGACAAATAGTTTTTCTTCTTATTTATAAAAAAAGAGGCCCTATAGAAATATATGGGCCTCTTTTTTATTCCTGCCTCTCTACTAAAACCATAACCTAATGACAAGGGGCCTGATATATGTTATAAAATATACATTCAAAATCACCATGTGCAAATAGACACAAATAATAATTACATTTAAAAACAAATAAATTTTCTCCTAAGCAACAATTAAAAGGACAATGTAAATGACCACTAAACATTTATTAACCTGCTTGTTAACAATACTTTCAGTCCTATTTCTAGAGAGCCAATCAGAAGCAAAAACGGTTAACATAGACCTTACCTCAAAAGAGGTAAACTGGTCCTATGATAACATCAACTCAAAAATGAGAGCTTATACATTTGGCGGTTCTATCCCCTCTCCCGTTATAAGAGTCAGGGAAGGTGACCTGGTAAACATTACCCTTACAAACGATACAAAAAGTAAACACTCACACTCACTGGAAGTTCATGGCATGAATATGAACATAATAGATAACCTAAATACTCTCAAGCCGGGTGAGTCAAAGACCTACACCTTCTTGGCATCCACCCCCGGGGTGTTTCTCTACCACTGCGGGTCGGAAGAGACTACCAAACATGTATCCCGCGGAATGTTTGGAGTTATAATAGTAGACCCAAAAAGGGACACTCGCCACGCGCCTGACAGGGAATATGTACTTATTCAAAGCGAGTTATATCAAAACAGCAAAACTCTAAAAAATAAAACCCCCGACAGTATAGTTTTTAATGGCAGGATTAACAGGTATGACCCAATTAGCGACCCTGCTGCCACAGGTAACATGTTGGTTGGAAAGCCGGGAGAGAGGGTAAGAATCTACTTTGCCAATGCAGGTCCTTATAAAGATTCTATAATTCATTTAAAAGGCGGCATCTGGGACAGAATTTGGCTTGGCGGTCACCCTAAAAACCCGCTAGTTGGTTTATCTTCTCTGGCAGTAGCTCCCAGTCAGGCTCATGTACTTGATATAGTCTCCCCCATCGAAGGTGCAACGCAAATATTTTCTCACAGCGGTGAGAGCGGTGACAAACTGCCAAGTGCAGTTATAATTTTTAAGAAGAAGTTGTCTCCCGCTGAGGAGACACTTGGTAGGGATGGGAATTATATAATAAGGTAGTGCCTGCGGCACTTTTCAAAAAAAACACCAAAACTTAATTTTCAATATAACAACTTAACTGCATGATGTTTTTATAATTGCCCCACCGCAGGTGGTGCCTGCGGCACTTTTCTAATAATACTTATAGTCAATCCTATTATTAACAGGCTGGAAGGAAATACATATTACCTGAGAGCATCTTTAATCTTTTTTACAATCTCTTCTAGCTCACCCTCTTCATAAGGAGCAGACTCACCTACTCCCCACACAGGTCCGGGCCATGCAAAATCACTTTCAAATCTGGCTACTACATGAACATGAAGCTGACGAACAACATTACCTAGTGACGCGATATTTATTTTATAAGGTTTGAATTCTTGAGACAAAACTTTAGAAACTTTTCTGATTTCATAGGAGAGGGACTCATAATTCGAGTCATTTAAATCCAATATTTCTTCTGCGCCGGAAACCTTAGGAACTAAAACCAGCCAGGGATACCTCTTGTCATTCATGAGCCTCACCTCGCAGAGCCTCAATGTGTGAACTTCTACTGTATCTTCCTCTAACCTTTTGTCTAATTTAAAATCAGCCATAGTTAGCACCTTACCCATACATAAACCTATTTCTTGGACTTTACTTTTCTCTCACCAGCAGTTAAGAACTTCTTTCTGAGCCTAATTGACTCAGGTGTAATCTCTACCAATTCATCTTCTTTGATAAACTCTAAAGCTTCTTACAAACTCATAAGCTTCGGCGGTACGATTTGAAGCGTGTCATCACTGCCGGAGCTGCGCATGTTAGAGAGTTTTTTCTCTTTAATAATATTAACATCTAAATCATTATCTCTGGAGTTTTCTCCAACTATCATACCTTCATAAACTGCCGTAGAATCATTTATGAAAAGTATTCCTCTTGCTTGAATGTTAAAGATAGCAAAAGCTGTAGCCTTACCTACCCTATCAGCAACTAGTGCACCGGTTGATCTTTTACTCATATCTCCGTGCCAGGGCTCGTAACCATCAAAGAGGTGATTTAAAAGTCCACTACCTTTAGTGGCAGTTAGAAATTCACTTCTAAAACCAATAAGTCCGCGAGATGGGATATTAAACTCAAGCCTTGCCCTGCCGTGACCATTGTTTTCCATCTTGGTCATCTTGCCTTTTCTGGTGCCTAAACCGCTGGTAACTGCTCCCACAAACTCCTCAGGAACATCAATAATAAGCAGTTCCATTGGCTCATGAAGTTTACCATCAATTTCTTTTGTAATAATCTCAGGACCTGCTACGCTAAGCTCAAAACCTTCACGCCTCATCTGTTCAATTATAATTGCAAGCTGAAGCTCTCCTCTTCCCATAACTCTAAATAACTCAGGATCCGAGAAATCAATCTTAATAGCAACATTATAAAGGAGCTCTTTTTTCAAACGATCACGGATCTGGCGAGATGTAACAAACTTACCTTCTTGGCCTGCCATAGGAGAATTATTTACAGAAAAACCCATACTGATAGTCGGTTCATCTACTTTAATTCTTGCAATAGCCTGCGGGTTATCTGCATCACATATAGTGTCGCTTATGTTTATCTCATCTATTCCCGCAAAAGCAACAATGTCTCCTGCTATAGCACTACTCACTTCTTCTCTTTTAAGACCATTATATGTGTAAAGCTTTGCTAATTTAGTTTTGGTTACTGTTCCATCTTCACCAATATGTGCAATTTGGTCGGTTGTATTAATAGTACCATTAAAAATTCTTCCAACTGCAAGCCTACCTACATAATCATCATAATCAACACTAGTGACAAGAACACTTAACTCATCAGCTGGGTCTCCCTTAGGAGGAGGAAAATAATCTATAATTGTATCAAAAAGAGGTTTCAAACTATCGCTCTCATCATCTAGTTCATTTTTTGCAATACCGTCTTTTGCAACTGTATATATAATCGGGAACTCAAGTTGTTCTTCTTCTGCGTCCAGGTCAATGAGCATGTCGTATACTTCATCAATTACTTCCGATATGCGGCTGTCGGGACGGTCAATTTTGTTTATAATCAAGATTGGAGGAAGGCCAAGTTCAAGTGCCTTTTTCATAACAAACCTGGTTTGAGGGAGGGGTCCCTCGCTGGCATCAACTAAAAGGCAAACACCATCTACCATCTTTAGAGTTCTTTCCACCTCTCCGCCAAAGTCGGCATGACCGGGCGTATCTACAATGTTAATTTTTATGTCGTTATATGTAACACTGGCGCTTTTTGCCATTATTGTTATGCCACGCTCTTTTTCCAGGTCAATGTTGTCCATAACCCTGTCTTCGACGACTTCATTTTCCCTAAAAATTCCCGCCTGTTTGAGCATTCCATCAACAAGTGTGGTTTTCCCATGGTCAACATGGGCAATAATCGCAATGTTTCTTAGTTTTTCGTTAGACATAAACTTATAAGCACCTTTCTCAGTCACAATATAAACAAACAGAGTAACATTAAAAGGAGAAAAAGGACAGTTCATAATTTAGTTTTGACAGGCGTCTGTATTTGCGGTTACAATCAGCATAAGGAAGTAAAACCTAGTATTTAATCAAGCCAACGGGACAATTGCCATGTTACAACGAACAACTATAGCCCTGCTCTTAATTTTAGTTTTTGCAATCTCCTCATGCGGGGCAAAGAGATCGCCCTCATTATCTAAAGCCAAGCCCGGTGCCGGTAGCGAGGCTTTTACACGCAAACCTTCCGAAGTTGAAGCAGCCTTCATACTAAGCAGTAGTAATAAAAAAATCACCTTAAGAGAAACATCAATCTCCGGGAGCCATATCTACATAAAATACTCCTTTGGCGACCACACATTATATTCCCACACAAACTGGACAAAAGAAATAAAAGACTCTACAAAGTTTCCCACAACCGGAAGCCATGCAAGTGTAATAATTACACCCCTGCAAAACCACAGTAATAAGCCATTTAAAAAACTGCCAACTGACACAAAAGAAATATCAATGCTTACAAGCCGCGACTGGCAGGACTTTAAACTAAAGGTCAGAGAAAAAACAACGCCAAAGGACGGAGTAAACGGAGTAGTTATTGACTTCCTCCATGAAATAGAAATATTTACCTACTATGACAAGGAGGGTAAATATGTTGCCACCACAGTGGAGAACAAACCTGACCATATAAACATACAAAAGAGCTACCGCTTTGATGAACTTGTTGAAGTTGCACACCCCATACTGGCTGAGTTTTTAAAAAACAAGGGCATAAAAAACGGTAAGGCACTTTTTAATACGGGCAGCACCGGTGTTTATTCTCATCCCTTTGCCTATGTTGACCTAAACTCACAGACTTTAGTGTTTCTGGAGCTGCACCCAGGTTCGAATCAAAACAACCTTGTTACACTCCGGTTCCCACGGTCCCGCCTTCTTTTTCATTTTGCCAAAAGCCAGTTAACTGACGTGGCAACAAGACCTGTTACCACGGCTTTTAGAATTTTTTCTCTTCTAATAGGAACCATAGTGGACTCTTTTAATTTCACCCCTATCGGTGACAATAGTTCCGACATACCTCCTCTTAGCCCTTCCGCACCAATGGATTTAAATAAATGGGAACAAAAACTTGATAAAATTACAGGCAGAAAGTCGTCCATGGGAACTATTGACTACCTTGTTGATGGAGACGAGTTTTACCCCTCTTTCATTGACAGTATAAATAAAGCCAAGAAAGCAATAAACATAAGAACCTATATTTTTGATGACGACGACTATGCAGTAAAGATAGCAGACATATTAAAAGAAAAATCCAAAACCGTACATACCAGAGTTTTAATGGACGGCTTGGGCTCTATTTTTGCAACCATGGAAGAACCTTTGTATAAAAAATCCGGCAGGGGCAAACCTCTCTCAATGACAATGTATCTGCAGTCAGACTCTAATGTCGAAGTACGGCAGACCACAAACCCTCTTTTTACGGGAGATCATGTAAAAACTATGACAATTGACAACAAAACGGCATATCTTGGCGGAATGAACATAGGCAGAGAATACCGTTACGAGTGGCACGACCTTATGGTAAAACTTGAAGGCCCTATAGTTGACCGAATAGACCACGACTTTAACAAGACCTGGGCACATTCCGGGTTTTTTGGAGACCTGGGGCTTCTTATGTACAAACTTAAGCCAAATAAACACCTTGCAGAAGATAAAGGAGTCCCCATGAGGCTCCTCTATACAAATCCCGGGAATTATGAAATTTTTCTTGCCAAAATAGAAGCCATAAAAAGCGCCAAATCATATATATATCTGGAGAACGCCTACTTCTCCGACGACACACTACTCTATGAACTGATAAAGGCACGAAAAAGAGGAGTTGATGTCAGGGTAATACTTACGACAAAAGGCGATAACAACATTATGAACATAAACAATGCAGTGGTAGCCAACATCATGATTTCAAACGGCATAAGGGTTTATATCTACCCCGGGATGAGCCATGTAAAAGCGGCTATTTTTGACGGATGGGTCTGTCTTGGCTCAGCCAACCTGGATAAGCTTAGCCTTAGGATTAATAAGGAAGTAAACATTGCCACATCTGATAAGGGTGCTGCCAAAGGCCTTATGGATAAAATCTTCGACCCTGACTTTAAAAAATCCATAGAGCTCAAAGAGCCTATACCGGAAAACTGGTACGACTTTCTACTAGAGGCTCTTGCAGATATACTTTAAGTATTCGGCCAACCGGCGAGTCGCCGGGGACAATTGTCAGGTACATTGCGCCGTGAATTAGGTTAGTGATATATTGCACGATGTGGCAGATAACGCCTCCATGGCAAATGGCCGGCGACTGGCCGGCTACCAGTACCTCCTGGCACCTAGGTAGCGCTTTTTATAATAGGAATTACTCAATTTCGTATACTTTACACGGCTTTTGGAGTTTGGAGAATGAATAAAACTTCCCTTCCCGTCATAAATACCCACATGTGATGGTCCCGGTTTATAAGTTTCAAAAAATACAACATCCCCCGCGCGGAGATTATTTTTCTTAACCTTCTTTCCCCTTTTAAACTGGTCAGGCGCCTCCCTGGCTATATGGATCCCTGACGCCCTATGTACCCACATAACAAATCCGGAGCAGTCAAAACCGGTTTTGGGAGAAACCCCTCCAAACCGGTACTTAAGCCCCAACTGACCTTTTGCAGTGTGCAGAATATCCCATCCCGAAACCTTATCGGGGCTTTTTATCTGCTTATGCTCTGCGTAGTCGCTGGAGCCGCAGCCATAAAACAGGGCAGATATAACCAGAAGAAACAATATGGATATTAGATTGCTATTAAATTTTTTATATAAAATGACCATAAAATTCTCTCTCCCGGTAAAAATCTAAATACTTGTCCATTATACTAAAATAAGGACAAAATAACAGAAAAGTGGTATCTTAACATTAAAACTATAATAATAGGATTATTATAACATCTGGAACCAAAACCAAACCACTTAAAATTTCATTACATTTGCTTTTAAACTGCCGCCGTAACCTATTGATATATAAGGATTTTTTAATTTAGTGCTTGATTTTATACTATCAATAGCATAAACTGGTAAGAATAACTACACTATGGGGTAGGTTTATTTAAAATTTATCCGCTATGGTTCAAATAACAAGTGAGACGGTTACGAACTAATAATGATAACAAAAAACTCAAAAAAAATACTCTTAGTCGATGACTCAGCACTGTACAGAACAAAGATGAACCATGTTCTCACCGAAGCTGGCCATAGTGTTGATCTCCTTGAAGACGGGTCGCAGCTCATCAAAAAGCTGGATAAAGGCATCGATAATATTGACATGATTCTCTTAGACTTGCAAATGCCCAATGTTGACGGGTTTGGAGTTCTGGAGTGGCTGCAAAAAAATGATTTAACAGGCAAGTTCCCTGTAGTTTGTGTTACAGGCGCTTATGATCCGGAAAAAGTCACCAACCATGTCATTAAAGACCTTGGAGCATCAGGGTTAATTACTAAAGAGTTTTCGCCTGAACAAACAATTTCCTGTTTAAATGAATTCCTATTTAAAGTTGAAAGAGACGCGCTAAGGGGAGACCGAGCAAGCACATTTACACCAACAGAATTTACGGTACATGGTGAAACATATAGAGGTCACCTGCTTAATATAAGCTCACACGGTCTTTTCCTTCAAACAACTATGAGGCTTCTGGAAGGGTCCTATGTAATGCTCAAATTTCTCTTACCTGAGATGGGTCACACTTCCCTTTGCATTAAAAGTGAAGTTCAATGGACAACTCCTGAAGAAAATAAAACCAGCCGCTTTGCAGGAGTTGGAGTTAGGTTTACACATTTCTTTAGAGAAATTAACAAAAAAATCATCAGTGACTATTTAAAAGAGAACCACCAAAAACCATACCTTCTATAATCTCTATCTCAATTATCAATTTGACAATTCCCGCATTTCTACTTATATTTAATACAAGGTTATAAACTATGGAAGAACAAGTATATAAAACAAAATGCAGTAATTGTGGCCACTTCATACAATCTGACGCTCTAACTGAAGTTGACTTCACCGTCTGCGACAAGTGCGAAGAAGTTGTGCCCGTAGAAGGGCTATATATTTCTTCCGGTCCCTTTTTTATTTCCAGAAACGATTTTGTAAAAGGAATTGATAAATACCAGAAACTACTGGACGATGCCTATTCAATCCTCGAAGAATTAAACAACCCCCAAAGTGATGCCAGTAAAGTTGTGAGCAAAGAATACATGCTAGGACTTGTGCATAACCTAAACAACCTATTCGAAGGAAGCAGGCTTAATGTCAGGGTATCTGACATACACACGCCTGTTGAGTTTTCTTTTATGAATGTTTTTTATGAAGGTATTATTGACAACTTAAGCTCCACTGGTGTAAGGATTAAGTTTGACCGCGCTTCTCTAATACAAAAAAAGGGGTATGATGTAGTGCTCCGCTTTGAGGACCCAAAAACACTCACTAAATTCACTTTGGAGGGGCGTGTTGCCTGGATTGATAAAAACAAACAGAT
>CBDUXU010000059.1:0-11716 GCA_965371285.1 uncultured bacterium
GCTGGTAAATGTTGCCGATGTTGTTATGGGCATCTGGGTTATCCTGTTTTTTCTCCAGCCCTATTTTTAAATACTCTATGCCTTTTTGATGGTTGCCCATTTTTGAATATTCAGCCCCTATGTTTGTATAAGGCTCCGGCCCTTCCGGGTCAAGTTCAATTGCCTTGAGGTAGAGACCAATCGCTTTCTCGTTTAACCCCATTATAGAGTAGGAGGCACCGAGGTTGTGATGGGGGCGAAGTTTGCCGCCGCTTTTGGTAACAATGTCTTCTAAGAGATGATTTTTTTTAAGCCAGGGAACATTTCTGTAATAAGAGATTCCTGAAAAAATAAAAACAGGAGCCATTAACAATATAAGAAAAGTAAAAGACTTAAAATCAAAGTCAATGTTCACGGCGGCAGGTTTTTTTTTGTATGTAGTTTTCTTTTTCGCCAATGTTAGTTTTTTAAAGTTGGAGCTCCGACCATCCTTTTCATTTTTTCTACTGCTTCTGTTGCTTCCCCGCCAAACTCGTCTGCCCCAATCCTCTTGGCAAATTCAGGAGTAACAACTGCTCCCCCTACGATGGTTTTTGCTTTAATTCCCCTCTCTTTGAGCTTCTTTAAAACATTATCCATCTCCATAACAGTTGTTGTCATAAGGGCAGAAAGGCCAACTATATCTACATTATGTTTTTCCGCTTCATCAACAACTTTCTCTGTTGGTACATTTTTGCCTAAATCTATTACTTCAAAGCCGTGGTTTTCCAGGAGTGTGCAGACAATGTTTTTACCAATGTCGTGAATGTCCCCTTCCACCGTAGCCATTAGGACCTTACCTAGAGACGGCCCGACTTCCATGCCTTTCATCTCTTCTTTTACCCTGTTAAATCCTATTTTCATAGTTTCGGCAGAGAGTATAACCTGAGGCAGGAAGTAAACATTATTGCCAAACAATACCCCTACTTCGTTTAGCCCTACGATTAAACCTTCATTGCTTATTTCAATAGGAGTAAGGCCTTCGGCAATTGCCTCTTCTACAAGAGCCAGTATGTTATCTTCATCGCCGATTAAAACGGCGTGAGCCATTTTTTCTCTAATAGTTTTTGGTTCTTCTTTTTTAGTAGCCAGAGTTTCCTGAACGACTTCTCCCTGGAAGCGGTATATAAACGACTTACCCCTTTTGTCCCTGCCAAGGAGCATTTCTGTTGAGAAGTATGACTCCATAATTGCCTTATTCATGGGGTTCATTATGGCAGCGTCAAGTCCTGCTTCCATTGCCATACTGAGGAAGTAGGCATTAACTAATCCCCTGCGAGGCAAACCGAAGGAAATATTACTTAAACCAAGCACGGTCGGTAGGCCAAGTTCTTTTTTAATCATTTTAATTGTATCGAGAGTTACCTGACCGCTTGCCATGTCGGCGCTAACGGTAAGGGCAAGACAATCAACAAGTAACTCTTCTTTTTTAATCCCCAGGTCCGTTGCTGCAATGACAATTTTTTCTATTATTTTAACCCTTTCCAGAGCGGTTTGCGGAATACCCTTATCATCCAAGGCAAGAGCTATTAAAGCTCCGCCGTATTTTTTTGCAAGAGGTAGTATTTGTTTTAATTTTTTTGCCTCGCCGCTTACAGAGTTTATAAGAGGCTTGCCGTCAATTGCCTTAAGTCCCTCTTCAATCCCCTGAGTGTAGGACGAGTCTATTACCAGTGGAAGCTGGCAGTTTTCGTTTACCGAGAAGATTGCCCTTTTCATAGCCGCCGGCTCATCAATGTCCGGAACTCCTACATTGACATCAAGGCAATGCGCTCCTGCGTCACTTTGGCTGCGAGCTTCTGTTCTAATTAATAATGTTTTGCCATCTACGATTTCCTGAGAGAATTTTTTTCTTCCTGTAGGATTAATTCTTTCACCGATAATCATAAGAGGTTTGCTAGTATCCTTGCCTCTGCCATATAACTGGTACTTTGTACGACTGGCAATGCTGGAGAGTCCTGAGGCCTCTCTTTCACTGTCAAATGTTAAGGAGCGGAACTCATCACCCATTGCTTTTAGGTGGTCAGGAGTAGTGCCGCAGCACCCGCCAAGCACCCTTACCCCTGAGGCAACAAGTCTGGTTACAAAGGGAGTCATGTCTTCGGGACTGTCAGGGAAGATTGTTAACTTACCTTCCAGCTTTGGAAGACCTGCATTAGCCTGGGCCAAGAGAGGTTTGGTCGTAACCAAACTCATTGCTTTTATGGATTTGGAAATTCCTTCTATTCCCAGCGAACAGTTTACTCCAATCAGGTCAGCCCCCAGTGAGTCCATTGTAATGGCAAAGGCCTGAGGCGATGTGCCAAGGACACTCCTCATGGTCTCGTCGAAGGTCATAGTAACTGCCACAGGCATGCCTGCATCTTTTGCAGCTATTACCGCAACCTTGGTTTCTTTAATATCCATCATCGTTTCGATTAGGATTAAATCAGCACCGCCTTCTTTTAGGGCGGAGATTTGTTCTTCAAATAATGCGTAAGCCTCATCATAGGTCATCTCGCCAACAGGCTCCATGAAGAGCCCCGTGGGGCCAATGTCTCCGGCTACAAAACCCTTATCGCCTATGGCATCTCTTGCGCACTTTACTGCGGCTATATTTATTTCTCTTAACTTACCTTCCAGGTTATATTCTTCCAGTTTTACCCTGGTAGAGCCAAATGTATTTGTAGTAAGAATGTCTGACCCTACATCTACAAAGGCTTTATGAATTTTAGTAACCATATCGGGGTTGGTAATACATAACTCGTCGGGACACCCCCCTGCCTTCATGCCGGCTTTTTGCAGCATAGTTCCCATTGCCCCGTCAAACACTAAGGGACGCTTGTCAGCTAATGCTTTTTTAAAATTCCTTGCCATATATATATTAAAACTCCTTTTTATAATTGTCGGTTGCTTCTCTGTTACCTACTAGTTTGTAGCCTTTTTATTTTGCCTCTCAGCATTAACAGAAAAGTAGTGTTTATACTTATCGTTTGTTCTTTTAAATACTTGAAATATATAGAAATATCCCGTTATTGTAAACCTTTATAGCCAAAAGAGCAAGCCCCAGGGGTGACCCCTGGACTCATTTTCAGTGGTATCATGTAATTAATATAATTAATGGTTTAATAATGATGTACCTTAGAAAACTATCGCAGATAGTATAAGTTTAATAAAAGCAGTCATTTAACTGCAATCAGCATTCCTGCCGCAGTTGCACCAGACGCAGGTGCAGTCTTCACCGTGGCAGCCCTTGTCTATGAGGTGTGTTTTATATATCCTGCTGGCTATGGGGAAAAGCATTGTTTTTAAAAAAGAAGGCTGGAAGTGTTTTTTTAAACTTTGAACCGTGCTGTCTTTTGATAGTTTTTTGATGAGAACTTTGTAACCGATATTTCCAAGCTTGTCATATAACAGGCGGTTTGAAAGAGATGCCCTTTGCATGGGGAGTAATTTGTTTTCCAGTAAATCTTCGTAACTTTTGTTTTCAGAAATACTCTCTGCGGCAAGGAAACCCGACTCTATGGCATATTTCATTCCAAAACCCCAAAGGCAGTCCTGCAATCCTGCTGACTCGCCTACAAAATATTTACCCCCTTCATGAACGGGTTTTTCAAAGTAAAAGTTTCCGCAGCCGCCGAATTCTTTTTTATCTGTTATATCTAAGTCAGGAAAAAGTTTTTTAAATGTTTCGATTGTACGTTTTAGGTATTCTTTATCTTTTTTAAAATCTTTAAATAAACATGTTGCAATGGTTGCATAACCTTCGTGGACAAGTAGGTAGGCATAACCCCCCGGCGCAAGTTTTTTGTCTAATATGGCCGCTGCCATATTTTTTTTGTTTGTTTTAAAAATGATGCCTTTTGCAATCACATCGGCGGTTTTAGGCCCTATAGCCACAATAGTGTTGTCTTTAATTTTTGTTATTTTTTTATTGTATATTATATTAACTCCCAATTTCTTTGCTGTTCTTACAAGACTTTTGTCAAGGCTTCCTTCCACGGCGCCTCTCTTTACCAGATAAAAAAACGGCCTGTTCGATTTGAAAATTGTTTTTTTTAAATTGGAATCAAAAACGGTGAGTTCATCATAAGGGTGACAGATAAAAGCGCTTGTATCAAGCCCCATTCTTTTGAGCATTGTTAAACTGTCTTCTTCTGAAGTCCAGTTCTCAAGGCCCTGAAAATCTCCGTGAAACCTGCTTCCCGCTTCGCTGTGTTGTTCAAATATGGTAACATCAAAGCCCTTCTTAACTAGGTTTATGGCTGCAGTAATGCCGGCAGGGCCTGTTCCTATTATTTCTATTTCTTTCTTCATTTTAGTGTTAGGGATATAATTTTGTTTGAATAAATTTAAGGTTTTGGCTGTCTGTTTTTCAGAAGAGTTTGGCTTCTTAGTTGTGACCGGGGCTATTTCTTAATGTTTTTTTCGATTTTACTCATATCGTTACAACATGTAGGGCGGGTGTGAAGGTTATCCAGTTCATTTTCTTCTTTAAACTTAGTCAGGCCTCTTTTTATTCTTTGCATAATACTATCGTCCAGCTCAAATCCGCATTCTACCAATGTCATTTCAATAAATTCTTCTTTACATTTTTTAAGGTCATAATCTACGGAAAGATACCCCTTTTCCATATCTACTGTTGCCTCTGCATCGTAGAGGTCTTTCAGTTTTTCGACAATTTCATGGGAATTTGCACTTGCAGGCAGTTTAAATTTTATTTTGTGGTGTTTTGTAGTATCCATAGTGTGTAAATATTGTAAACTTTTAGAGTTAAAACAGCAAGGTTTTTAAGGGTATCATGTGAATCAAGAGGTAGTAACTTAATTTTTCCTAAATTTATTAGCTTTAATAGCTTGTTGTAATAAACTTTCTAAGTGACTACCATCAAATTCATTATATGCTACCATTACAGGGGCATTAGGGTTTAGAATAATATTAGAATGTTTTGGATCAATCCGACTATCTACTTTAATATAAGCTACAAAGCGACCTATTGGTATAATAGTGTAGTTAATAGTTCTTATTTTACCTTTACATGGTTCGTGTTTAAATGCCATACCATCTGGGAACTTCTGTTCAAAAAGCATCACTGAAAAATCGTTTATATCTCCAGGGTCTTTATTTAATATAAGGCTTTCTAGTTTCTGTAGATGTGCCCCTACATTTACTTTATCTACTTCTTCCCTTTCTGAAATAGAACACCTCCAGAGAGTTAAAAGGAAAAACAATTTTAATTTAGTGTAATCAACTCCGTGTAAAAGATATCCTTCAACATTAGTTTTTTTTGGATCTGAAATGTCTTGTCGTTTGCAGGTGTTTTTTAGTAAAATATCTGCTGCATAGTCATCATATACCTGGTAGTCATCTTCGCACTGTTTGCATGTTATGGTAGAGTCATAAACACCAGTTTGTGAACGTTTGACAAAAACATTATCTTTATCAGAAACCATTCGAAGCCCCTCGCTTGGTTTGGCTTTTATAGATTGATAAAAGGATTTGGGTATTAAATGAGAGTCAATGAGTTCTTTATTTTTTTTGCATAGCTTGCATAACATTGTTATAAGCGGATACCTTTTTTAACTGCCCTGTACAACTAGCTCGTTTATGATTTTAGCTAACTTATAATCAAGTTCTGTGATTTTTCCCTTTGAGTGGGTGGTTAGGGTTATTTTAACCTTTTTGTATGAATGGATGAGTATGTCGGGGTGGTGGTCTATTTTTTCTGCCTCTACTCCGACCTTATTTACGAAGTCCAGAGCATCAGTGAAGTTCTTAAGGGTAAACTCCCTTTCCAGTGTTTCGCCAACTTTAAGCCAGTTTATTGGTATTCCTTCGGTCTCCATTGTATACTCCTTTATGGTTTGTTTCTCTGTAGAGAGCAAGTGTAGTCTGTTTTTTTATTGAGTGGAGCGTCACGCTCCCTCAGCCGACTATGCCTAGTTCCATATGTTCTAGTTTTAATATGTCGTCTCTTAAGTCTGCGGCAGTTTCGAAGTCCAGCTCCTTGGCTGCCTTCTGCATTTCTTTTTTAAGTTCTTTTATTTTCTTTGGTATGTCTTTCGCTGCTATGGGATTTGATGTTCCGTATGCTGCCGTATCTTCTTTTGCTGACATTTCAAAACCATCTCCATCGGAATATTCTAACTGATACTCAGACTTCATAGAGTCTTTGATTTTACTTTTTATAGTTTTAGGAGTAATGTCATTAGCCTTGTTGTGGTCGATTTGTTTTTGTTTTCTTCTTTCCGTCTCGTCAATGGCAGCCCTCATGGAGCGAGTCATTTTGTCGGCGTATAAAATAACCCTCCCGTCTACATTTCTTGCCGCCCTTCCGAAAGTTTGTATAAGAGACCGTTCGCTGCGAAGAAAACCTTCCTTGTCTGCATCAAAGATAGCAACAAGGGATACCTCGGGAAGGTCAAGCCCCTCTCTTAATAAATTTATTCCTATTAAGACATCAAACTTTCCCAGCCTCAGGTCTTTTATAATTTCTATCCTGTCTAAGGTTTCCACATCAGAGTGGAGGTATTTAACTCTCAAGTCCAGGTCTGTGTAATATTCTGTCAGGTCTTCGGCGTTTCGTTTTGTAAGGGTTGTTACCAGTACCCTGTTACCGGCGTCAATTGTTTTATTAACTTCTCCCAAGAGGTCGTCGACTTGATGGGTGGCAGGGCGGATTTCTATAACAGGGTCAAGGAGTCCTGTTGGGCGAATGATTTGTTCCACTATAACTCCCCCGCTCGCCTCCAGCTCATAGTTCCCCGGTGTGGCAGATACGAATATTGCCTGGTTTACTCTCTTCTCGAACTCTTCAAACTTAAGGGGGCGGTTATCAAGTGCCGAAGGCAGGCGGAATCCGTAACCTACGAGGTTTTCCTTACGAGACCTGTCTCCGCTGTACATGGCTCCCACTTGTGATGCCATTATATGGCTTTCATCTAAAACCATTAGAAAGTTCTCATCAAAATAATCTATTAAAGTAAATGGCGGCTCTCCCGGAAGACGGCCCGTTAGGTGGCGAGAGTAGTTCTCTATCCCCGAGCAGTAACCCATCTCTTCAATCATCTCCAGGTCGTAGAGAGTGCGCTGCTCCAGCCTTTGGTATTCTACCTGTTTGTTTTCATCACTAAGTTCTTTAAGCCTTAACTGAAGTTCCGCCCTTATACTCTCCGATGCGGTGCGCATCTTACCTCTTGTAGAAGCAAAGTGACTTGCAGGATGGATGAGGGCATTTTTAAGCCGCCTGATTACTTTTCCTCTCAGTGGGTCTATCTCTGAGATTTCGTCAACAGTGTCTCCAAAGAATTCAAACCTTAATGCCTTTTCCGCTTCATAGGCAGGGAATACTTCCACCACATCTCCCCTGACCCTGAATGTCCCGCGATGAAAGTCCGTATCGTTTCTTTTGTACTGCATCTCTACAAGCCTTTTAAGGAAACTGTCTCTCTCCGTATCCATATCTTTTTCCGCGTAGAGTTTCATATTGGAATAATCATCTGGCGAACCGATACCGTATATACATGACACGGAAGATACTATGATTACATCTTTTCTGGTCAGGAGGGAGTGGGTGGCACTGTGGCGGAGCTTGTCTATTTCGTCATTTATGGAGGCGTCTTTTTCTATAAATGTGTCGCTGGCAGACACATAGGCCTCCGGCTGGTAGTAATCGTAGTAAGATACAAAATACTCTACGGCGTTGTTTGGAAAGAGGTCTTTGAATTCTCCGTAGAGCTGTGCAGCAAGGGTTTTGTTGGGCGCCATAACAAGTGTCGGGCGGCCTGTTTTCTCAATAACATTGGCAATGGTAAAGGTCTTCCCTGACCCTGTAACGCCAAGCAGGGTTTGGTATTTGTCTTTATCGGCAAGCCCCTTGACAAGTTTTTTTATAGCCTGAGGCTGGTCGCCGGCTGGGGTGAAGTCGCTGACTAGTTCAAATTTTGTATTTTCTTTTTCTAGTGTTTTCATTGTTATTTTTCGTTATCGGCGTAAGAAGCAGATGTTCCTGTCTTTTAATTGTATGTGGGCTCAGCCCACCCTGCTTGCCCCACTTGGGGGTAGGTGCAATAAGTAGACATTATAACACAAGATTTGGCTGGCCCAAACAAATAAACATTTTATTTTCCGCTACCTTATGGTACTAATGTAGATTGATATTTTTAATAAATCCCGGTTCATAGGGGCTACAATAGGCATAAAAATGGCAGAAGATAATAATAAAGAAGAAATAAACTATAAAGATACTCTTAATCTCCCCTCTACGGAGTTTCAGATGAAAGCAAGTTTGCCCAAGAAAGAACCTGAAATTCTCAAAGAATGGGATGAGATGGATCTTTATGGAAAAATCACAGATAAGGGAAAATCTCGCCCAAAGTTTACCCTCCATGACGGGCCTCCCTATGCAAATGGAAACATCCACATAGGTCACGCACTGAATAAAACTCTTAAAGATATAATAGTAAAAAGCCGTTTTATGAGCGGTTATTCCGTTAATTATACACCAGGTTGGGATTGTCACGGCCTCCCTATTGAGCTGCAGGTAGAAAAGGCATTAGGCAAAGACAAGGAAACTGCTACAAAGTCTGATATAAGAAAAAAATGCCGCGTCCATGCCGAAGAGTTTGTAGCTTTGCAGAAAGAACAGTTTAAGAGATTAGGTGTTTTAGGTGATTGGGAAAATCCTTACCTAACAATGAATTATGGTTATCAAGCCCAGATACTCAGAGAGTTAGGAAAATTTGCTGACAAAAATTTAATATACAAAGGCAGAAAGCCTGTTCACTGGTGTTCATCCTGCCAGACTGCCCTGGCAGAGGCAGAAGTAGAACATGCAGACAAGGAAAGCCCGTCAGTATATGTAAAATTTAAAATTGTTGATACGAAGTCCATAAAGCTGTTGGAGAAAAGTGCGTCAACGCACATTTTGATTTGGACAACAACCCCCTGGACCTTGCCTGCCAATATGGCTTTGGCAGTCCACCCCGGTGTTTATTATAATGTAGTAGAAGTTAAAAAAGATAATAAAACTGAAATATGGGTTTTTGCGGAAAAACTTCTGGAACCACACCTGGAAACTTTTGGAATAGATAAAGATCACATGAAGGTGCTTGGCAGGGTTATAGGCAGTGAGCTGGAAGGTGTGGTTTGCACTCATCCTTTTTTAGACAGAACTTCAAGAGTTATATTGGGAGATTTTGTAACTACCGAAACAGGTACAGGGTGCGTGCATATTGCTCCCGGCCATGGCCATGACGATTACCAGTTGGGGCTAAAATACGGGTTGGAAGTTTACGCCCCTGTTAACAACCAAGGTAAGTTTACCAAAGAGGTTCCCCTCTTTGAAGGTATGTTTGTTTTTAAGGCAAATGGCGCCATTAAAGAATTGATGGAAGAAAATGGAACACTCGTTAAAGAAGAAAAGATTACTCATTCCTATCCCCACTGTTGGAGATGTAAGAAGGCTGTTATCTTTAGGGCTACGGAGCAGTGGTTCGTTCCAATGGATAGTGGTGGGGACAGTGATGAAACTCTTCGCTCTAATGCATTAAAAGAAATTGATAAAGTGACCTGGCATCCTTCTTGGGGTAGAGACAGAATATACTCAATGATAGAGGGGCGTCCGGACTGGTGCCTTTCCAGGCAAAGGGTTTGGGGAGTGCCAATCCCTGCCCTGAAATGCAAAGGCTGCGATAATGCATTTATAGATAAAAAGTTTGTAGATGAACTGGCAGATAAGTTTGAAAAAGAAAGCGCCGATATTTGGTTTGATAAAGAACTCTCAGAGTTAGTGCCGGACCATGTAGAGTGCCCGAACTGCGGCGGCAAAGACTTTGAAAAAGAAGAAGACATTTTAGATGTTTGGTTTGATTCGGGAGTAAGTTTCGCAGCGGTTCTTGAAAAGGATGAAAGTTTTAACTTCCCTGCGGACTTATACCTAGAAGGAAGCGACCAGCACAGAGGCTGGTTCCACTCTTCCCTCTTGACCTCCACTGCCACGAGAGGCTACGCTCCATATAAGTCCGTGCTTACTCATGGTTTTGTTGTAGACGGCAAGGGTAAGAAGATGAGCAAATCTATGGGTAATGTAATCGCCCCCTCCTCCATAACCGATAAAAGCGGAGCTGACATACTAAGGCTTTGGGTTGCCAGTGAAGATTACCGTGACGATATAAAAATATCTAACGAAATATTAACTCGCCTCTCTGAGAGTTATAGGCGAGTAAGAAATACCTTCCGTTATATTCTTGGAAACTTAAATGACTTTGACCCAAATTCTGACATGGTTGATTTTAAGGACTTATCGGAATTAGACAGGTTAACACTGCACAGGTTAAACATACTTCATGATAAAGTTACTACGGCCTACGATAAATTTGATTTTCATGTTGTTTATCATAGCGTACAAAATTTTTGCACAGTTGATTTAAGCGCTTTTTATTTAGATGCAATCAAAGATAAACTCTATACTTCCAAACCTGACTCTAAGGAGAGGCGCAGCGCTCAAACCGTTATGTACACCCTCTTGGACCACTTGGTAAGGCTTCTTGCGCCAATACTTGTTTTTACGACCCATGAAACCTGGCAATATATGATTCACCTAAAAGGTGTTGATGATAGTTCAGTGCACCTTGCCGATTTTCCGGTGGACCATCCTGAGTGGTTTGACGATGAGTTAGAAAAAAAATGGACAAAAATACTAGAGATAAAGGAATCTGTCTCCCGCGCCCTGGAAGAAGCAAGAAAAGAAAAAATAATAGGCCACTCTCTTGATGCAAAAGTTGTAATATCAAAACATGGAGACAGTGATATAACCAAAGAGGCTTTTGATTTTGTAGAATCTATAAGTGGAGACTTAAAAGAAGTTTTAATAGTTTCTCAACTGGAAGTTTCCTCCAAGTCTTTAGAAGGTAAAATAAATACAACCGATGTTGCAGGACTTACCATCAGTATCTTCAAGGCTGACGGAGAAAAGTGTGAAAGGTGTTGGAACTATAGCCTTAAGGTTGGAGAAAACAAAGACCACCCCAAGGTTTGCGAGAAGTGCTCGGAGGTTTTAATATAAAAATGCCGGGTTTTATAAAAGATTTTACAAAAGAAAAACTTTATATAACACTTTCCATAGTAGTGTCTATTGTACTGCTCGACCAGTTCACCAAATCCATCATTGAACATAGTTTATTTTTAAACCAGGTAATCGAAGTAATCCCTAACTTTTTTAATATAGTGTATATTAAAAACCCCGGGGCAGCCTTCGGAATGTTTGGAGACCTTGGCACTCTGAGGGTGTTCTTTTTGGTAGGTGTGTCCATCGTAGCGGTCGTTATTTTAACCTATCT
This sequence comes from uncultured bacterium, assembly GCA_965371285.1. Lineage (GTDB taxonomy): Bacteria > Desulfobacterota > GWC2-55-46 > GWC2-55-46 > DRQE01 > CBDUXU01. The sequence continues at coordinate 11,337 of CBDUXU010000059.1, forward strand.
CATAGGCCAGGCAGAAGGCACCCCCTCTGTTATAGCTTTAGCTATGATATGCGGCGGTGCAATAGGTAACCTCATAGACAGGGCAAAGTTTGGCGAAGTGACAGATTTTTTGGATTTTTATATAAGCGAATATCACTGGCCTGCTTTCAATGTTGCAGACTCGGCAATAACCGTTGGAGTTGCCCTTATGTTAGTTATTTATTATTATGAAGGCAAGGTAGAGGCTGCCGGTGGCGGGGAAGAAAAGGGCGATTAAACTGTCAATTATATATAGACTAAATTGCGGAGAGACTGGACAATAGACAGACTATAAATCCCTGTGCCACTTTATAGTAATAAGTTCCTTTTTAACAAATTCTTCTATTATTTTTTTATCTTTT